>NZ_JCAKFQ010000040.1:0-29168 GCF_059509875.1 Halomonas sp. LMYGS-3
CAGGGCCACACCCGCCAGGCCGACTGGCAGGCGCGCTTCGAGCGCTACGCCGAGGCCCACCCGGCACTGGCCCGCGAGTTCCAGCGCCGCCAGAAGGGCCAGCTGCCCAGCGAGATCACCAGCGAAGCCCTGATCGAGCAGGCCCAGGCCAAGGGCGAGAGCATCGCCAGCCGCAAGGCCTCGCTGGCCTGCCTCAACGCCCTCGGCCCGCAGCTCCCCGAGCTGCTCGGCGGCAGCGCCGACCTGGCGCCCTCCAACCTGACCTTCTGGAACGGCGCCAAGGCGATCGCGAAGGACGACGCCGGCGGCAACTACCTGCACTACGGGGTGCGCGAGTTCGGCATGGGCGCCATCATGAACGGCATCGCCCTGCACGGCGGCTTCGTGCCCTATGGCGCCACCTTCCTGATCTTCATGGAGTACATGCGCAACGCGGTGCGCATGGCCGCGCTGATGGGTACCCGGGCGATCTACGTCTTCACCCACGACTCCATCGGCCTGGGCGAGGACGGCCCCACCCACCAGCCCATCGAACAGCTCACCACCCTGCGCGCGACCCCCAACCTCTGCACCTGGCGCCCCTGCGACGCCGTGGAGACCGCGGCCGCCTGGGATGCCGCCCTCAAGCGTCACGCCGGGCCCACCGCCCTGGTGCTGTCGCGCCAGACCCTGCCGCATCAGGCGCGCACCAAGCCGCAGTTGGCCGAGATCCAGCGCGGCGGCTACGTCTTGAAGGAGTGCGACGGCACCCCCGCGCTGATCCTGATCGCCACCGGCTCCGAGGTCGCCCTGGCCATGGACGCCGCCGCCGAGCTGGAACAGGCGGGCCACGCCGTGCGCGTGGTCTCCATGCCCTCGACCTATCGCTTCGACGGCCAGGACGCCGCCTACCGCGAACGCGTGTTGCCCCGGGCGGTGACCAGGCGCCTGGCCATCGAGGCCGGCCACGTCGATGGCTGGTACAAGTACGTGGGCCTCGACGGCCGGGTGATCGGCATGACCACCTACGGGGAGTCCGGCAAGGCGGAAGACCTGTTCAAGCACTTCGGCTTCACCGTGGAGAACGTGCTCAAGCAGGCCAGGGAGCTGCTCGACGCCTGACCAGGCGGGCAGCATGTGGCACAAAGAGAGCAAGGGCACGGCCGATCGGCCGTGCCCTTGCGTTTTCCTCGGGTCCTTATCCGAGCGTCAGGCGATGGTGACATCTCGAGAGAGATAGACGTCCTGGATGGTGTTGAGCAACTCGACGCCCTCGGCCATGGGCTTCTGGAAGGCCTTGCGCCCGGAGATCAGCCCCATGCCGCCGGCACGCTTGTTGATCACCGCAGTGCGCACCGCCTGGGTCAGGTCGCCGGCACCGCTGGAGGCGCCGCCCGAGTTGATCAGCCCGGCACGCCCCATGTAGCAGTTGGCCACCTGGTAGCGCGCCAGGTCGATGGGGTGCTCCGAGGTCAGCTCGCTGTAGACCTTGTCGTGGGTGTGGCCGAAGCCGATGGCGCGATAGCCGCCGTTGGTCTCGGGCAGCTTCTGCTTGACGATGTCGGCCTTGATGGTGGCGGCCATGTGGATCGCCTGGCCGGTGAGGTCCGCGGCTACATGGTAGTCGGTGCCGTCCTTCTTGAACGCCGGGTTGCGCAGGTAGGACCACAGCACCGTGACCATGCCCAGCTCGTGGGCGCGCTCGAAGGCCTCGCTGATCTCCATGATCTGGCGGCGGCTCTCCGGCGAGCCGTAGTAGATGGTCGCCCCCACCGCCACGCAGCCCATCTCGTGGGCCTGCTCGACCTGGGCGAACAGCGTCTGGTCGTAGACCGCCGGGTAGGTCAGGGTCTCGTTGTGGTTGAGCTTGAGCAGCATCGGGATCTTGTGGGCGTAGCGCCGCGCCACCGCGGCGAGCCCGCCCAGGGTCGAGGCGACGGCGTTGCAGCCCCCCTCGATCGCCAGCTCGACGATGTTGGCCGGGTCGAAGTAGATCGGGTTGGGGGCGAAGGAGGCGCCCGCCGAGTGCTCGATGCCCTGGTCCACCGGCAGGATACTGAGGTAGCCGGTGCCGGCCAGCCGGCCGTGGTCGAACAGCGCCTGCATGCTGCGCAGCACATTGGGACGGCGGTCGCTGTCGGCCATCACCCGGTCGACGAAGTCGGCTCCGGGCAGGTGAAGGCGCTCTTGGGGAAAGCCGGTGCAGACGTGGCCGAGCAGGTCGTCGGCCTCGTCCCCCAGCAGCTTGGCGATATCGGTCATGTCGTTCCTCTCCTTGGGTCATCGAAGACGCTATTCCCAGCGTAGTGTAGGACCCTACCGAGCGGATGCCGACCTTGCAAACGGGAGCGCCCACCCGCGTGGGGTGGGCGCTCGACGGCTAGCGACCGCTCAGGCCGCCTGGATCTCGATGCGCCGGGTGCGGTGGGAATCCTTCTTCGGCAGCACCAGGTGCAGGACGCCGTTGTCGACGCGCGCTTCGATGGCCTCACCGTCGATCTCGTGGCTCAGCGTGAAGCGGCGTGCGAAGCGCTGCGCCCGCACCTCGGCGTAGGTCGCGGAGATCCCCTCAGGCATGTCGATCTGGATCTCGCCCTCGAGGCTCAACACATTGTTGTCCACCTCGATGCTCAGCGATTCCCGTTTCACGCCCGGCAGGTCAGCCAGCAGGTGCAGGGCATTGTTCTCCTCGTAGATGTCCACCGGCGGCAGCATGGCGGGTTCACGCTGCTCACGAGTGGCAACATCCCGAGTTTCCTCACGTTTGGTGACATCATTCATGGCAGATCACCTCCTCAGTCTCGCTCGCTTCATGCCGCCTTGATCTCGATGCGACGCGGCTTGAGTTCCTCGCGCTTGGGCAAGTGAACCTCGAAGATCCCGTCGTGGCAACGCGCCTCCGTGAGGTCGGCATCCAGTCCCTCGGGCAGGGCGATGGAGCGGGCAAATTCACCGCTGAATCGCTCGCGACGGAAATAGGGACGCCGACTGCCCTCCTCCGTCTCGGCGGGCAGTGCCTCGCGCTTGCCCCGCAGGGTCAGCACGTTGTCCTGGATGCTGATCTCGAGATCGCCGGGTGAGAGCCCAGCGGCGAACACATAGACCCGAACCGCATCGTCGGTACGGCCGACATTGATCATCGGATAACTGCCCCGCGGTACCGCACGGATATCCGCGGCGCCACCTTCCGTGAAGAACTCATCCATCAGCTGCCGGAACCAATCCACCCCTTGGAAGGGGCCGGTATCGAAACGCCTGAGATCGTCGAACATCACAACCACCTCCTGCGGCAAACAGGTTGTCGGAAGGGACCATGTCGGGCTGACTGGGCCCCGTAATCTGCAAAATAGGAGCGCTCGACGGCGTTTCAAGTGCCTCCCGAACAAATTTTTCCGCCCCCTCCACGGCGCCCGACACCGCTCGCGGCCTGGGCTATCGCAGATGGCGATAACGCTCGAGGCTGTTCCGGCGACAGGTCTGCGAGGGGGCGCTGTGAACCCCTCCCTGGGTGCTACCGATTCCATCCATGGAATCGGACCCCTTCTTCGACCTGTCCCCGGCGCCTCTCGCTTTAGGTAACTGCGATTGCCCTGGTTTCACGGCTCGACCAGTGGGCCTGCCGGGCGCAAATGCGCTAGAATCGCGGGTTCGTGTTTCACGGCTCAGGGAGTGTCAGTCTCCGCCATGGCCCATCGTATCGCCATCAACGGTTACGGCCGCATCGGCCAGTGCGTGCTGCGTGCGCTCGTCGAACGCGTCGAACCGGAGTTCGCGCCCGAACTCGAGATCGTGGCGATCAACGAGCTTTCCGACCTGGCCACCGTCGCCTACCTGACCCGCTACGACACCACCCACGGTCGCTTCCCCGGCCGGGTCGAGGTCGAGGGCGACCGCCTGGCGGTCAACGGCCGTCCGATTCGCCTGCTCTCCGAGCCCGATCCCGCGCGGCTGCCCTGGGCCGAGCTCGGCATCGACCTGGTGCTCGAGTGCTCCGGCAGCTTCAAGGACCGCGCCACCGCCGAGTGCCACCTGGCCGCCGGCGCCGGCCGGCTGCTGTTCTCCCAGCCGGCGGAGAGCGACGTCGATGCCACCATCGTCAGCGGCATCAACGATCACCTGCTCGAGCCGCGCCACCGCATCGTCTCGGCGGCCTCCTGCACCACCAACTGCCTGGTGCCGGTGCTCACCGTGCTCGACGAGGCGCTCGGCATCGAGCACGGCGTGACCACCACGGTGCACTCGGCGATGAACGACCAGCCGGTGATCGACGCCTACCACCAGACCGACCTGCGCCTGACCCGCTCGGCGATGCACTCGATCGTACCGGTGGACACCGGGCTGGCCCGCGGCATCAACCGCCTGATGCCGCACCTGGCCGGCCGCTTCGAGTGCCTGCACATGCGCGTGCCGACCATCAACGTCTCGGCCATGGACCTGTCGATCTGCGTGCGGCGCGACACCTCGGCCACCGAGGTCAACGACCTGCTGCGGGCGGCGAGCCGCGGGCGCTTGGCCGGGCTGCTCGGCTACACCGAGGAGCCCATGGCCTCCATCGACTTCAACCACGACCCGCGCTCCGGTATCGTGGACGCCACCCAGACCCGGGTGGCAGGAGGCCGCCTGATCAAGCTGCTGTGCTGGTTCGACAACGAGTGGGGCTTCGCCAACCGCATGCTCGACGTGAGCCGGCGCCTGGCCGCCATGGCCCCGGATACCCCATGACCCTGTTTCGATGACCCTGTTTCGATGACCCTGCTTCGGTTTCTCCAGATGAGGAAGACGCCCCGATGAACGTGCGCAAGATGACCGACCTCGACCTCAGCGGCCAGCGCGTGCTGATCCGCGAGGACCTCAACGTGCCCGTCAAGCACGGCAAGGTGACCAGCGACGCCCGCCTGCGGGCCAGCCTCCCGACCATCCAGGCCGCCCTGGAGGCCGGAGCCAGGGTGATGCTGATGAGCCACCTGGGCCGCCCCACCGAGGGCGAGCCGGCCGAGGAATTCTCGCTGGCCCCGGTGGCCGAGCGCCTCGGCGAGCTGCTTGGCCGCCCGGTCACCCTGATCCGGGACTACCTGGGGGCCGCCCTCGACCTGGCCGACGGCGAGGTGGTGCTGCTCGAGAACGTGCGCTTCAACGCCGGCGAGAAGCAGGACGACGAGTCCCTGGCCCGGCAGTACGCCGCGCTGTGCGACGTCTTCGTGATGGATGCCTTCGGCACCGCCCACCGTGCCCAGGCCTCCACCCACGGCGTCGCGCGCTTCGCCCCCACCGCCTGCGCCGGCCCGCTGCTGGCCGCCGAGCTCGACGCCCTCGAGAAGGCGCTGGCCACGCCGAAACGGCCGATGGCGGCCATCGTCGGCGGCTCCAAGGTTTCCACCAAGCTCGAGGTGCTCAATGCGCTCTCCGAGAAGTGCGACCAGCTGATCGTTGGCGGCGGCATCGCCAACACCTTCATCGCCGCGGCGGGGTACAACGTCGGCAAGTCGCTGCACGAGGCCGACCTGATCGACCAGGCCCGCGAGTTGATGGGACGCGTCGAGATCCCCCTGCCCAGCGACGTGGTGGTGGCCACCGAGTTCTCCGAATCGGCCGAGGCCGTGGTCAAGCCGGTCGACCAGGTGGGCGACGACGAGATGATCCTCGACATCGGTCCCGAGACCGCTGCGCGCCTGGCCGGCCTGCTCAAGGACGCCGGCACCATCCTGTGGAACGGCCCGGTCGGCGTGTTCGAGATCGACCAGTTCGGCCACGGCACCGAAGCGCTCTCGAAGGCCATTGCCGAGAGCAACGGCTTCTCCATCGCCGGCGGCGGCGACACCCTGGCGGCCATCGACAAGTACGGCATCGGTGATCGGGTCTCCTACATCTCCACCGGCGGCGGCGCCTTCCTCGAGTACGTGGAGGGCAAGACCCTGCCCGCGGTGAAGGCGCTGGAAGACGCCGCCGCGCGCTGAATCCCCCTCAATACCCCTTGCCGGCGCGGCCCCTCGGCCACGCCGGCATTGCGAATACACAGACAGGAGACTTCATGGCACTGATCAGCATGCGCCAGATGCTGGACCACGCCGCCGAGCGCGGCTACGGCATCCCGGCCTTCAACGTCAACAACCTTGAGCAGATGCGCGCCATCATGGAGGCCGCCGACCGGACCGACTCCCCGGTCATCGTCCAGGCTTCCGCCGGCGCCCGCAAGTACGCCGGGGCCCCCTTCCTGCGCCACCTCATCCTGGCCGCGGTGGAGGAGTTCCCGCATATCCCGGTGGTGATGCACCAGGACCACGGCACCAGCCCCGCAGTGTGCCAGCGCTCCATCCAGCTCGGCTTCTCCTCGGTGATGATGGACGGCTCGCTCGGCGAGGACGGCAAGACCCCGATGGAGTATGACTACAACGTCGACGTCACCCGACGCACCGTCGAGATGGCCCACGCCTGCGGTGTCTCGGTGGAGGGCGAACTGGGTTGCCTGGGCAGCCTGGAGACCGGCATGGCCGGCGAGGAAGACGGCATCGGCGCCGAGGGCAAGCTGGACATGGAACAGCTGCTCACCGACCCCGAGGAGGCCGCCGACTTCGTCAGGGCGACCGGTGTCGACGCCCTGGCCATCGCCATCGGCACCAGCCACGGCGCCTACAAGTTCACCAAGCCGCCCACCGGCGACACCCTCTCCATCCAGCGCATCAAGGAGATCCACGCCCGCATCCCGGATACCCACCTGGTGATGCACGGCTCCTCCTCGGTGCCCCAGGAGTGGCTGGAGATCATCAACGAGTTCGGCGGCAAGATCCCCGAGACCTACGGTGTGCCGGTCGAGGAGATCGTCGAGGGCATCCGCCACGGCGTGCGCAAGGTCAACATCGATACCGACCTGCGCCTGGCCTCCACCGGTGCGGTGCGCCGCTTCCTGGCTCACCATCCCGCCGAGTTCGACCCGCGCAAGTACCTCAAGGAGACCGTGGCGGCCATGCGCGACGTCTGCATCGCCCGCTACGAGGCCTTCGGTACCGCCGGCAATGCCTCGAGGATCAAGCCGATCAGCCTCGAGGCGATGTTCGAGCGCTACGCCAGCGGCGAGCTGGACCCCAAGGTGAAGTGATCTCCTCGCCGCCCTCGCGCCTCTCGCTGCGTGAGACGGCACGACTATGCCTGATCACCGCGACGCTGAGCATCGTGCTGCTGTGGCCGCTGGACTACCTCTGGTGGCAGTGGTTGGGCTGGCGTTAGTCACTCCCGCCGTGTGGCCGAGTCGGGAAACGAAAAGACCGCCTCCAGCCGGGCCGGAGGCGGTCGAGGTGGACGACGCGGCGAACGTCATCCGATGGGAGAACCCACTGCCCATCCCTGGGCAGCGTCAGGGATTACCAGCCCTGATCGTCCTCTTCCTCCTCTTCCCATTCTTCCTCTTCATCCTCTTCCTCGTATTCGAACTCCTCTTCCTCGTTCTCGTACTCGATGCTGTCAAAGCCAACATCCGCTTCTGTATTACCGCCAGCATCCGGCGCGGTCTCTTCCTGAGGCACGCCTTCCTCCTCTTCCTCATGGAAGTCGGCGAAAGCCAGGGGGCTGGCAGCCAGGCCGAAAGTAATACCGACGATACCGAGTTTCTTGAGGAATTCCTTGGACATCATGTTCGCACCTCCAATGGAGCCTGAACTTGAGTTTCCTTGTGAAGCCATCGGGCTTCGCTCGTCATGCCGATGAGGGTCCGATTGCCACGTGGCGTAAAAGGTCTCGATCGGCTCATCTTGCTCGCCCTGACCGCTGCAGAGAGTGGGCCAACCGGCGGCCAACAAAGGAAAAAATACATTAATATCAGCGATATATAGAGCCATACCGTATCCATGATGCCGCCCGCCGCCGCCATGAAAAGTGGTGAGTTCTGACACATGGGTCTCGCGGGCACAGCCAGGCGGTCCCGGCTCGACGATCGCTGCCCCTTCCGGCATCTTGCCGATGGCATCCGGTAACACTAGGATGGGAACGTTCCCATTCGAGGCGAGGACCCTGATGGCCTCCATGCCACCACGACGTGCCACCATTCTCGAGGTCGCCAGGATCGCCGGCGCTTCCAAGACCAGCGTGTCGCGCTACTTCGGCGGCGAGCGCGAGCGCCTCTCCGAGGGCCTGCGGGCACGCATCGCCGAGGCCGCCCGGCACCTCGGCTATCATCCCAACCAGATGGCGCGCGGCCTCAAGGGGGGGCACTCGCGACTGATCGGCATGCTGGTGGCAGACATCCGCAACCCCTTCTCGGTGGCGGTGATGCACGGAGTGGAGCAGGCCTGTCGGGCCCGAGGATTCTCACTGATGGTCTGCAATACCGACAACGACCCCGCCCAGGAGCGCGACCATCTGGCGTTGCTGGCGTCGTATCGGGTCGAAGGACTGGTGATCAACGTCGCCGGTCGCCCCAGCCGCGAACTTCGCACCCTGGCCGACCAGGGCATTCCCGTGGTGCTGCTCGACCGGGAGCTGGAGGTCGTCGAGGCCGACGTGGTCGGCCTCGACAATGACCGGACCATCGACATGGCGCTCGACCACCTGGGAGACCAGGGCTACGGGGAACTGCTCTACATCGGCGAGCCGCCGCAGCAGGTCAGCTCACGCCAGCGGCGACTAGACCGCTTCCTGCAGGCGCTGGCCCGGCGCCACCTGGCAGGCGAGACGCTCTGCCTGGCGCCGGGGGATGCCGATGGTGCCCTGGTCGACGCCATCGCCGTCTTCCTCGCCCGACCGGAGCACACTCCCCGGGCACTGCTGTGCGCCAACGGCAATGTCACCCTGGCAGCCACCCGTGCACTCCAGAAGCTCGGCGTCCGGCTCGGCGAAACCGGGTTGCTCGGTATCGACGAACTCGACTGGTGCGAGCTGGTGCCTCCCGGCATCAGCACCCTGGCCCAACCCACGGCCCTGATCGGCCAGGCCGCGGTCGACAGCCTGTTGCAGCGACGTGACAACGCTGGCGAGATGCCGCCACGCCACCTCCACTATCAACCGAGCCTGATTCCTCGTGGCTCGACGCGCCTCCCGTACCGGGAGTGCCCCACCCAGGAGCGGTCATGAACACCACCACGACATCCCCCGAACTCATCGCCTTCGGCGAGGCCATGGCCCTGTTCGTCGCCGAGAACCCCGGCGAGCTGGCAAAGGTCGAGCGCTTCCAGCGTCGCATCGCCGGCGCCGATACCAACGTGGCCATCGGCCTGGCCCGCCTCGGCTTCCGGGTGGGCTGGCTGAGCCGGGTCGGCACGGACAGCTTCGGCACCTTCATCCGCCAGGCCCTGGAGGCCGAGGGGTTGGACTGTCGCCACCTGCACAGTGACTCCGAGCACCCGACCGGCCTGGTATTCAAGGAGCGTGCCCAGGGCGGTGCCGACCCCCACGTGGAGTACTTCCGACGCGGCAGCGCCGCCAGCCACCTCTCGCCGGGCGATGCCGCCGATGTTGACTTCACGGCCCTGCGCCACCTGCACGCCACCGGCATCCCCCCGGCACTCTCGGCGAGCTGCCGCGAACTCACCGAAACGATGCTCGGGCGCGCCCGGGCGGCGGGAGCCAGCCTCTCCTTCGACCCCAACCTGCGCCCCAACCTGTGGCCGAGCGAGGCCGAGATGCGTGATACCCTCAACACCCTGGCGGCCAGGGTCGACTGGGTACTGCCCGGCCTGGCCGAGGGTCGCCTGCTGACCGGCCATGACACTCCCGAGGCGATCGCCGATTTCTACCTGGAACGGGGTGCCAAGGCGGTGATCATCAAGCTGGGCCCCGAGGGCAGCTACTATCGGGGGAGCCTGGGCGGCAACGAGACCAGCTTCACCGTGCCCGGCGTGCCGGTGGCCGAGGTGGTGGACACCGTGGGCGCCGGCGATGGCTTCGCGGTGGGCGTGGTCAGCGCCCTGCTCGACGGCCGCTCGCCGCGCGAGGCCCTGCAGCGCGGCAACCTGATCGGCGCCCTGGCGGTGCAAGTGCGCGGCGACATGGAGGGCCTGCCCGAGCGCGCCCGCCTGAACGAACTGGAATCCACTGCGGAGTGAGGAGAGCATCATGCGAAAGCGCATCCTGGCCTATGGCCGCTTGAGCGAGGCCCAACTGGCCCAGCTGTCCCGTGAGTTCGAGGTCCAGCGGTTCCACGGTCTCGAGTCGGTCGATGACCCCGCCTTCCGGGCCGCCCTGCCCGAGGCCCATGGCCTGATCGGCTCGAGTCTCCAGATCCCCCCCGAGCTGCTCGACGAGGCCCCCAAGCTCGAGGCGATCGCCAGCATCTCGGTGGGCTACGACAACTATCCCGTGGAGGCGCTGACCCGCCACGGCATCCTGCTCTGCAACACCCCGGACGTCCTCACCGAGACCACCGCCGACACCGGGTTCGCCCTGATCATGGCCACCGCCCGACGGGTGGTGGAACTGGCTGAACTGGTCAAGCGCGGCGACTGGCAGGCGAGCATCGGCCCTGCCCACTTCGGCAGCGACGTGCACGGCAAGACCCTCGGCATGATCGGTTTCGGCCGCATCGGGGCGGCCATCGCTCGGCGCGGGGCGCTGGGCTTCGGCATGCAGGTCCGCTACTCCAACGCCTCGCCCAAGCCGGCCCTCGAGGCCGAACTCAGCGCCGAACGCCGCGAGCTCGACGAGCTGCTTGCCGAGTCCGACTTCGTCTGCGTCACCGTGCCGCTCACCGAGGCCACCCGACACCTGATCGGCGCCCATCAGCTCGCCCGGATGAAGCCCTCGGCGATCCTGGTCAATATCGCCCGCGGCCCGGTGGTCGACGAGGCGGCGCTGATCGAGGCGCTCGAGATGGGGCGCATCCGTGCCGCCGGCCTCGACGTCTTCGAGCGGGAGCCGCTGTCGCCGGAATCGCCACTGCCGCACATGGCCAACGTGGTGGCCCTGCCGCACATCGGCTCGGCCACCCACGAAACCCGTGACGCCATGGCCCAGCGCGCCGTGGACAATCTCATCCTGGCGCTGCACGGCGAGCACCCCATCAGCCTGGTCAACGAAGACGCCTGGAGGCCCGCATGACCCCACCGCTCTGCCTGCTCTTCGACTCCGACGGCACCCTGGTCGACAGCGAGATCCTGCTCGCCGAGGTGATGGGTGAGATCCTGCCGGCCTTCGGCCTACCCTTCTCCGCCCGGCAGTACATGGAGGAGTTCCGAGGGGTACGCTTCCGGTCCATCGTCGAGACCCTGGAAGCGCGCCACGGCACCCTGGTCGACGGGCGCTTCCCGGCACTGGAAGGCGAGATGCGCGGCCTGATGGAAACACGCATGCGCGCCGAGCTCCGGCCCATCGCCGGCATGCCGGCGGCGCTAGTCGCCCTGGCCGCCCATCCCAAGGCAGTGGTCTCCAACGGCCCGGAGCGCAAGATCCGTTGCGCCATGGAGAGCACCGGCCTGGCCCCCCACTTCGGCGACAACCTGTTCAGTGCCTACACCCTGAACGTCTGGAAGCCCGACCCGGAGCTCTACCGCCAGGCCGCCGCGGCCATGGGCCAGGCCCCCGAGCGCTGCGTGGTGATCGACGACGCCGCCGTGGGCGTCGCCGCGGGCCTGGCCGCCGGCATGCGGGTCGTGCACCTCAACCACTTCCCCGAGGAGGAGGCGACCCCCGACGGCGCCATCGCCATCCACCACGCCAGCGAGCTGCCGGGGGTGATCGACGGACTCATGCCGTAGACGTTCTTCCCCGTCAGGACTCCACCATACAACCGACACCGAGGATATCGCCTTCACGGAAGCCCACAAAGCCGGCTTCCTTCGCGCTCACGCGGCCGATGATTTCATGAGCGGGGCCGACGACCGTTCGGCTCATGATCGCTGCGTCGACGCCGCAGCCTCTCTTCAAGCCATGCGAACACGTACCCGTGCGGCTCATCGACCCCCGTTACGACATAGCGAAGCGTATAGGGATTATGGAGTGTCGCCCGCAGCATCGGCTCCACCCAATAAACACCGCAGAAGAGCAGCTCGTCGCCGACCTCAAGCGAAAAATCCTTATCCGGCAACATGATCGACTGCCCTGCCCGGCGAACGGCGAGCGCTTCGCACAGGAGCACTTCCGGGAATGAGCGCGCATCGCGGCACAACGCCCCTAACGCCACCGCCCCCCCGGCATCCAGATAGTCGGTCACCGCCGGCGCTTCGTCCGGGACCAGCCTGACCGACCACAGATGCGGAGATTCCGCGCCCACGGCCGCCTGCAGACGGGCCACCAGTTCTTCCGTCCGGGCCGGTTCATGTTCCGCGAGCCAGTCAATCAGTTCCTGGACGAGAGGCGAAATCAGCAGCTTCAGGATCCGACGCGCCGTTGTCAGACTGTGCTGGAGGACCAGGTCGGCCCGCGCGGCATCGAATGCGACCTGATTCTCATGACTGTTCTGGCGCACGATGCGGAACGCATCCGGATTGAGCTTCGTAACCGACAACAGCGTATTGAGATTGTCAGAATCGCGATTCGTCGCGACGATGACCCCGGCCGCGTCGTCAATCCCCGCGGTCACCAAGGCCGAATGATCGGCGTGCGCCTGGACCATGACCGTTCCGTCTCCGGCCACCTTGGCTTCCACTCCCGGATCGATAATACGTACGCCGACGCCATGGGCCTGGAGGTAGCGATGGATCCAGTGCCCCATCCGCCCGTACCCGCACAGAACCCAGTTACCCCGCGGAACCTGTACCGGTGCCCCGAGTTCGCCGCCATGTGCGCCCACGAACCACGCATTGAGGTTGTGCAGTTCGGGGCGTGCGATCGCCCAGTAGACGAGCTGGGCGAAGATCTCGAACGGATCGACCACCGTGACATTGTCCAGTGCCCGCAGATTGACCTCGTGGGGGGCCGAGGACGAACGACAGATGACCCGGAGCCGCGGGTTCAGGTGCCGTGCCATCACCGCGATCTTGAGATTGACGTCGTCATCGTTCGTCAGCACGACCAGGGCCTGGCATGCGGGGTGTTCGACACCCGCGGCCAACAGGTGTTTCGGCGCGCTGGCGTCCGCGTGGAGTCCCGGCATCGCGACCGTGTAATCGCGCACGCCCAGTGCCTTGATGCGTTCCGGGTCGGAATCGAGTATCACCGCGCGCATACGGTGGTCGCTCAGGCCCCGGGCAAGCAGACTGCCGGTATCGCCGAAACCGCAGAGAATAACGAAAGGTTCCACGTTGCCCTTGACCTTGCGGGCGAACCGGAACCCATCCATGGCCTGGATGAAATAGGGATTCTGAACCAGGCGAATCAGGGAGCCGATCGCATAGAACCACGCGATGACGCCGGTATAGAGGCAGAAGATCGTCCACAGGCGCTGCTCGTCGCTGAAGCCGTCCGGCAGTTCGCCGAAACCGGTCGTGGTCGCCGTATAGGTGAAGAAATAGAACGCGTGGAAGAGATTCATGTAGGTCGTCTCACCATCGACGACCTGGCCTGGCATCAGGGCCATGCCCATGATGCCCACCGAATACACGAACAGAAGCGCGAACAGCGGCCGGCGCATATAGCGCAGGACGATCATCGTCACACGGTCGAGATCGGAGGCCTGCGTCATGCCTTCACCCCTCCATCTGCCTGTCCCGGATCGCGGCTGGCACGCTGAACCGACCCGCCCGCCGTGCTAGGAGCCTGTCGGATTTGACCGATCGTCGCGAGGAACACGGATTTCGAGACAAGTTTATCGATCTGATGAGGCGAATAGCGCGCTATTTAACGAATCAGATCGAATGAAATTGGCCGAAAGCCCGGGTTTCGTAGCAGATCAGCGTTAAGTCCGACAGGCTCCTAGCGCCGCGAGAGCAGCGTATCGCCCACCAGAATCGCCGTCGCGATGATATTCGCGACCAGCGCTCCCGTTGCGATCGAGACGATATCGACCATTTCTGCAGGCCCCGGCCCACCCCCGCCACTGGGCTCCGCGACGATCCAGACGACCCGCGCCGTGATCAGCAGAAGCCCGGCAACCAGTCCGGAAGCCAGCAGCAACGCCCCGGTCTGGGAGCGATCCCCCAGTTTCAGGCCGATCGCGACCAGATTGACGATGATGGTGAACGTGAGAATCCAGACATTGTGGTGTGCGGCCGTCCCGACGCCACCCGCGACGAACGCGGCATTGAGGCTCAGGGTAAGGATGATGAAAAAACCGAATAAGACGCGTTCGAAATTCATGGGCCTGCTCCTGGCCGGGACGCGCCGTCAGTATAGGCATGAGCCTCTGGTGACCGCGAACGCCACCACCGTGATGCGCCATGCGTCCGAGCGCTGCGAGGTGATCGACGCCTGCCAGCGCACCATGCGCGGCGGGCGGCCATGCCCCCGGAGAGATGAAGCCCGAAACGCGCGAGCCTCTCCGCCTGGCAGGGCTCTCATGGACAGGGGCATGGCCATCATGGTCAAGCCGTTAACTGGCGTACCGCCAGCTCCACCCCGCGCAGCTCGGCCAGGCCGCGCAGCCGACCGTAGAGCGGATAGCCCGGGGCAGTGTCGCGGTGCCGGTCGTCGAGGAGTTGGTGGCCGTGGTCGGGGCGCAGCGGCAGACGCGGGCCGCCCTCACGCTCGCGGCGCCGCTCCTCCTCCACCAGGGCCTGGATCACCGCCACCATGTCGACGTCGCCGTCGAGGTGCGGCGCCTCGTGGAAAGAGCGCGGATCCGGTGACTCGCGCCGGGTGGAGCGCAGGTGGGCGAAGTAGACCTTTGTCCCGAAGCGCCGCGCCATCTCGGCCAGGTCGATATCGGCGCGTACCCCGTAGGAGCCGGTGCACAGCGTCAGGCCGTTGGCCGGGCTGGGCACGGCGTCGAGGAGCCACTGGGCGTCCGCGGTGGTGGAGACCACTCGCGGCAGCCCCAGCAGCGGACGAGGCGGATCGTCGGGGTGGATCGCCATGCGGATGCCCACTTCCTCGGCCACCGGGATCACCGCACGCAGGAAATACGCCAGGTGCTCGCGCAGGCGTTCGGCATCGATCCCGGCGTAGGCCCCCAAGGTCTCGCGGAACTGCTCGAGCGTATAGTGCTCCTCGGCCCCGGGCAGGCCGGCGATCAGGGTGTCGACCAGGGTGTCGCGCCCGGCCGCATCGAGGCCGTCGAGGTAGCACTGCGCCGCGACCTTCTCCTCCTCGCCGTACTCCGCCTCGGCGCCGGGACGCTGAAGCAGATAGAGATCGAAGGCGGCGAAGGCGATCTGGTCGAAGCGCAGCGCCAGGGCACCGTCGGGCAGGCGCCAGGTGAGGTCGGTACGCGTCCAGTCGAGCACCGGCATGAAGTTGTAGCAGACGGTATCGATGCCGCAGGCCGCCAGGTGGCGCAGGGTCTGGCAGTAGCGGGCGATCAGCTCATCGCGCTCCGGCAAGCCCTGCTTGATTGCCTCGTGCACCGGCACGCTCTCGACCACCGACCAGCTGAGGCCAGCGGCCTCGATCAGCGCCTTGCGCTCGGCGATCGCCTCCAGCGACCAGACCTCGCCGTTGGGCACCTCGTGCAGCGCCGTGACGATGCCGGTGGCTCCGGTCTGGCGAATCTCTTCCAGGCGGATGGGGTCCTTCGGGCCGAACCAGCGCCAGGTGTGTTCCATGGGAATCTCCTCGTTCAGCCCCGCACCAGGGCGGCGAGCGCCCCGTCGAGGCCCTGCTCGGTCAGGGACCGGTAGCCGGCGAGTACCGCTGCGGCGAAGTCGGCATCGACCGCGAGGGCCGGCGGCACGACGTCGTCCATGGCCAGGAAGGCCCGGACCAGGGCCTCGGCATCCTGACCATGCCGCGCATGCAGGTCGGCGAAGCGCGACGCCAGGGGGTCGTCCACCGGGTAGCCGTTGCCGTGATGATCGCGGCCGGCGGTATAGCGGATCCAGGCGGCCAGGCCCAGGGATGCGCCGGGGGCCGGCTGGCCGGCCCGGCGACGCGTCAGGGTCCCTTGCAACCAGCGCTGGGGCAGCTTCTGGCTACCGTCCATGGCGATCTGATGCAGGCGGTGACGCAGGCTGTCGTTGGCGAAGCGCGCCAGCAGCGAGTCCGCGTAGGCGGTCAGGTCGGTGCCCTCGGGCATGGCCAGCGTCGGCGCGGCTTCTTCCAGCATATAGCGGCGCAGCAGCGCCCGCAGGTCGTCACGGCTCACCGCCTCGGCCACCGTCTCGATGCCCGCCGGGGCCCCCAGATAGGCGAGCAGGGAGTGGCTGCCGTTGAGCAGGCGCAGCTTCATGGTCTCGAAGGGGGCCACGTCGGCGACCATCTCCACCCCGTCGGCTGACCAGTCGGGACGCCCCCGGGGGAAGTGGTCCTCCACCACCCACTGGGCGAACGCCTCGCCGACCACGGCGTTGGGGTCCTCGACGCCCAGCTCATTGAGCCGCGCGAAGTCGGCCTCGGTCATGGCCGGCACGATGCGGTCGACCATGCTGCACGGAAAGGCCACCTCGGCGGCGATCCACGCGGCCAGGGCGGCGTCACGCCGTTCGGCCAGCTGGATGACGGCGTTGCGGGTGCGCCGGCCGTTATCCGGCATATTGTCGCAGGAGAGCACCGTGAAGGGTGGGAGGCCTGCCTCGCGACGCCGCGCCAGCGCCTCGACCAGGATGCCCGGCGCGGTGCGCGGCTGCGTGGGCGTGGCGATATCGGCGTCGATCATGGGGTCATCGGCGAGCAGCTCGCCGCTGGCCGGGTTGAGGAAGTAGCCCTTCTCGGTGACGGTGAGGGTGACGACACGCGTCTCGGGGGCGGCCAGCCGCGCCAGCAGCGCCTCGCGGTCGCGCCCCCAGCGCCCCTCGGCGTCGCGGCCGGTGAAGTGCGTCTCCTCGATCACCCCGATCTCGAGCAGGGTGACGGTCTCGCTGTCGGCGTACTCGGCCACGTGATACCGGTGCCCGGCGTCGCGCAGGCCATCCACCAGGCCCACGCTTGCGCGCAGGTTGGCGCTGCTCACCCCCCAGGCGCTATCGCCGGTCCGGCCTCGATAGCGCTCCAGATAGACCGCCTGGTGGGCGCGGTGGAAGGCGCCGAGGCCCAAGTGGACGATGGCGATCCGCCCCTCCCGGGGCGCCGCGCTCAGTCGCGTGATGTTCATAAGCCTCCCTTTCGTTGTATGGGCCCTAGTCGCCCAGCACCAGGGTCGGCAGCCATAGCGAGACCGCCGGCACATAGGAGACCAGCAGCAGCACGGCAATGTTGCAGACCAGGAAGGGCACGATGGCCCGCGCCACGGTGAGCATGGGCAGCTTGCCGATCCCCGAGACCACGAACAGGCAGACCCCCACCGGCGGGGTGGTGAGGCCGATCATCAGGTTGAGCACCGCCATCACCGCGAAGTGGATCGGGTCCATGCCCACCCCGGTGGCCACGCCGAGCAGCGCCGGGAAGAGGATGATCAGGGCCGCGATGGTCTCCATGAAGGCGCCGACGAACAGCAGGATCAGGTTGAGGATCAGGATGACGATGATCGGGTTCTCGCTGATGGCCAGTATCAGGGCGGCGATCATCTGGGGCACCTGTTCGCTGGTCAGGATCCAGCCGAAGAGGTTGGCCACCCCCACCAGCAGCAGCAGCGCCGAGGAGGTCAGCACGGTATCGGTGAGGATGGCCGGCAGCTTGCGCCAGGAGAGTCCCTTGTAGATGTACATGCCCACCACCAGGGCGTAGAGGCTGGCGACGATGGAGGCCTCGGTGGGCGTGAAGAAGCCACCGATGATGCCGTAGAGGATGATCACCGTCATCAACAGCGCCCAGAAGGCGGTCCTGGCCTCGCGCAGTAGCTGCAGGAAGGGTACGCGGGTTCCCTTGGGGTAGCCGCGCCGCACGGCGAGGATATAGACGGTGATCATCATCGCCAGGCCCAGCAGCAGGCCAGGGACGGCGCCGGCCAGAAACATGCGGCCCACCGAGACCCCGGAGAGCGAACCGGCGATGATCATCGGCACGCTGGGCGGGATGATCGGCCCCACGGTGGAGGACGCCGCGGTGACCGCGGCGGCGAACGGCTTGTCGTACCCGGAGCGCGCCATGCCGGGAATCATCACCGCACCGATGCTGGCCGAGTCGGCCACGGCAGTGCCGGAGATGCCGCCGAAGATCATCGACCCCCCCACGTTGGCCAGGCCGAGGCCGCCGCGGATATGACCGAGCAGGGCGTTGGAGAAGCGCACGATGTGCTCGGTGATGTTGCCGACGTTCATCAGGTTGCCGGCCAGCACGAAGCCGGGGATGCACAGCAGCACGAAGGTATCGATGCCGGCGTACATGCGCTGCGGCACGATGGTCAGGGAGATACCTTCCAGCAGCAGGTAGGTCAGCGAGGCGATGCCCAGGGCGAAGGCGATGGGCATGCCGATGAGCAGCAGCACCAGGAAGACGCTGAACAGGATGATGACTTCCATTAGGGCTTCTCCAGCGTAGAGCGCTCAGGGGAACGGAAGATGGCGATCAGGCCCTCCAGGAAGCCGATGGCGCTGTAGACCAGCAGCAGCACGAACATCACCACCGTGGAGAAGAAGATATAGAGCATGGAGACCTTGAGGGTCGGCGAGGTCTGCCAGGCACCGTTCTGGGCGTACTGCCAGGCATAGGGCAGCACCATCCAGGTGAAGCCGGCGATCAGCAGGCAGACCAGCGCCTGGTAGGCGGCCCGGGCTCGAGGCCCGAGGAGGTGGTGGAAGAGCTCGACGTTGACGTTGCGGTGCTTGCGCAGCACCACCCCCACCGACAGGGCCACCATGTAGATGAAGAGGTAACGGGACAGCTCCTCGGTCCAGGCCACCGAGAACGGCAGGAAGAGGCGCGCGGCGATCTGCAGCAGCACCGTGCCAGCGATGGCCAACAGCGCCACCACGGCCAGGGTGGTAAACAGGGTGTCGATCCAGCCGATCAGGCGTCCGAGGGGCCCCTGGAAGGTGGGGACCGACGAGAGCGAGTCCAGGCTCTCGAGGACCTCCTTCTCGACGGTCTTCTGGTCGGCGTCCATAGGCGTTTCCTCATCGGGATGGGCGAGCCCGAAGGCCCGCCCGTCGCTGCGTCACAGGTCCTGGATGGCGTCGAACAGCGCACGCTGCTCCTCGTCCAGGGCCGCCTCCACGGCCGGCCGCGCCTTCTCGGCGAAGGCCTCGGCATCGACCTCGACGAACTCCATGCCGCGCTCGCGCAGGGCCTGTTCGAGACGCTGCTGGTCCTCCTCGAACAGCTCGGCCTGGTAGTCCTGCATCACCGCGGCGGCATCGAAGATCACCTGCTGCAGGTCGTCCGGCATGCTCTCCAGCTGGTTGCGGCCGATCACCACGTAGATCCAGCTGCGCACATGGCCGGTGAGGTTCACGTAGTCCTGGACCTCGTAGAAGCTGGCGCTCTCGATCAGGCTCAGCGGGTTCTCCTGGGCCTGGATGGTGTTCTGCTGCAGGGCGGTGAAGACCTCGCTGAACGCCATCGGGGTGGGGCGTGCGCCCAGCGCCTCCCAGGTATCCACGAATAGCGGCACGTTGGGCACGCGCAGGCGGATGCCGTCGAGGTCGTCCGGGTGCTGGATCGGCCGATTGGAGGTCAGCTCGCGCGGCCCGCGCTCGAACCAGGCCAGCGGCACCAGGTTGGCGCGCTCGGTGATCTGGGCCTTGATCTCGTCGCCGACCTCACCGCTGACCGCAGCGTGCAGGTGCTCGGCATCGCGGAACGCATAGGGTACGGCCATCATGGCGGCCTTGGGCGCCCAGTTCTGCAGGCTCTCGCCGGTAATGGTCATGTCGGCGGTACCCAGCTGGATGCTGTTGATCACGTCCATCTCGGCGCCGAGCTGCTCGCTGGGGTAGAGGCGCACCTCGATACGCCCGTCGGAGTTGGCCTCGACCTCCTCCTTGAACCTCTCGGCGGCCAGGTGCCAGATGTTCTGCTCGTTGGCCAGGTGGCCGAAGCGCAGCGTGACATCCGCCGCCAGGGTGGCCTGGCTGCCGATCAGGGCCGCCCCCAGGACGGCGCCGGTGAAGAGCTGCTTCATCATGGTGTTCTCTCCTGCACGTGAGCGTTGTGCGTTGTTGATAGTGCGTGGATTGGCGTGCTGCATGGCCTGCAGCGACCGTCAGGTGCCGATCTGGATCAGCACCTTGCGGGCCCTTTCGGGATGGTGGTCGAGCATGTCGATGGCACCGGGCATCTCGTCGAACGGCAGCCGGTGGCTCACCAGCGCCAGGGGATCGAGACGGCCGGCGGCCATCAGCCCGAGCACCTCCGGAAACTTGCGGTTGTTGAGGCGCGACCCCACCAGGGTCAGCTCCTTCTTGATCACCTCGAGCTGCACCAGCTCGCTCGGCGTGGGGGTGAAACCGAGCAGGCCGATGCGACCGGCCGGCGAAGCGAGACGCAGCATCTGCGGCAGCAGCGCCGGCACGCAGGCCGCATCGGCGATCAGCGGCACGCCCTCGCCCTCGGTCAATGCCATGACCGCCTGCTCCACGTCCTGGTCGCGGCCGTTGAGCACATGGCGCGCTCCCAGCTCGCTGGCGGCCGCCAGCCGCTCGTCGATGACGTCGGTGACGATCACCTCCTCGATGCCCTTGGCCCGCGCCATCTGCAGGATGGTCAGGCCGATCACCCCGGCGCCGAACACCAGCAGGCGATCCCCGGGGTGAGGCTGCATGCGGTCGAGGACATTGGCGGCGATGGTGTAGGGCTCCACCAGGGCGGCGGCGTCCAGCCCCACGTTCTCCGGGAGGCGGTGGAGGTTGGCGGCCGGTACGGCGACGCGCTCCTCGAAGCCACCGTCGCGATGCACGCCGATCACCTCGAGGGAGGTGCACACATTGGGCCGCCCGATGCGGCAGGGGTAGCAGTGGCCGCAACTGATCACCGGGTCGATGCAGACCCGATCGCCCACGGCCACGCCCTCGATGCCCTCGCCCACTGCCTCGACGACACCGGCGAACTCGTGGCCGGTGATGCGCGGGAAGCGCACGAAGGCGTTGTCGCCATGGATGATGTGCATGTCCGAGCCGCAGATGCCGGCGAACGCGACGCGCACCAGCGCCTCACCCGGCTGGGCCCGGGGGACCTCCACCTCGGCCAGTCGATAGTCCAGCGGGGCGTTGACCTGAAATGCCTTCATGTTGCGTCTCTCCTCACCAGTGCCAGAGGGTGCCGTCTTCCAGGCGATTGACCGGCAGGCTGGCACGCTTGTAGGGATACTGACCGGCCAGCTCCTCATCGATATCGACACCGTGACCCGGTGTTTCCCCGACGATGAAGTGGCCATCCTCGAAACGATAATCGTGCGGAAAGACCGCATCGGTTTCCGACGTGTGGGGCATATGCTCCTGGATGCCGAAGTTGGGCACCCAGGTATCGAAATGGATCGCCGCCCCGAGACACACCGGCGACAGATCGGTGGGACCGTGGAAACCGGTACGCACATGGTAGAGCCCGGCCAGATCGGCGATCCGCCGCACATGGGTGATGCCGCCGCCGTGGGTCAGCGGGGTGCGGATGTAGTCGATCCACTGGTACTCGAGCAGCTCGCGATAGTCGTGGATCGAGTTGAACACCTCGCCCACCGCCAGCGGGGTGGTGGTGTGCTGGCGAATCAGCCGGAAGCTCTCCTGGTTCTCGGCCGGCACGCAGTCCTCCAGCCAGAACAGATGGTAGGGCTCGACCGCCTTGCCCAGCCGCGCCGCCTCGATGGGCGTCAGCCGATGGTGCACGTCGTGCAACACGTGGAGCTCGTCGCCGAAGCGTTCGCGCACCGCGGCGAACAGCTTGGGCACGTGGTTGAGGTACTTCTCGGTGCTCCAGACGTGCTCGGCGGGCAGCTCGGCATCCGCCGGTTCATAGCGCTCCCCCTCGCGCTTGGCGACCCCATAGATGGTGGGGATACCGGGCACGCCGGCCTGCACCCGCACGGCGCGATAGCCGAGCCTGACGTGCGCCTCGACTTCCTCGAGGCAGGCGTCGATGTCGCGCCCGGTGCAGTGGGCATAGGTCATCACCCGCTCGCGGCTCTTGCCGCCGAGCAGCTGGTAGAGCGGCATGCCCGCCGCCTTGGCCTTGATGTCCCACAGCGCCAGGTCCACCGCGGCGATGGCACACATGGTCACCGGACCCCGACGCCAGTAGGCGCCGCGGTAGAGGTAGTGCCAGATGTCCTCGATACGGCTGGCGTCGCGCCCGATCAGCGCCGGGATCACGTGCTCCTCGAGGTAGGCCACCACCGCCATCTCGCGGCCGTTGAGGGTGGCATCACCGATGCCATGGACGCCCTCGTCGGTGACGATCTTGAGGGTCACGAAGTTACGCCCCGGCGAGGTGACGATGGTATAGGCGCGTTCGATCTTCATTGGCTCGCCTCCGCGATGAATGGCTGGGTCTGCTGGGTCTCGAACATCTCGGGAAAGCGCCGCATCAACTCGGGCAGCGACTGCAGGATCTCGCGCTGATGGATGCTCATGGCCCGGGCGGCGAGCTCCGGGTCCCGAGCGGTGATGGCATCGACGATTGCCTGGTGCTGCTCGGTCAGCTTGGGGATCGGCGTCGAGTCCGGGATGCTCAGGTAGCGCACCCGGTCGAGCTGCGCCTTGACGTCCTCGGTCACCCGCCACGCGGCGGTATGCCCCGTCCCCAGCGCCATGGCGCGGTGAAAGGCCTCGTCGAGCAGGAAGAAGCGGTCGTGATCCTGCGGTTCGATGCAGTTGCGCTGACGCGCGATCAACTCGTTCAGCTCCGCCAGGGTGCGCGGCTCCAGGCCACGCTCCGCCGCCTCCCGGGCCACTGCCACCTCGACCGCCTCACGCACGAAGCGGGCTTCGAGTACGGCCTGCTGGGAAATTCTCACCACGTAGGTGCCGCGCTGCGGGCGCACCTCGACCAGCCCCGCCTCCGAGAGCCGGATGAAGGCCTCCCTGACCGGCTGGCGGCTCACCGAGAAGGTCTCGGCGATCTCCTTCTCGGAGAGCGCCTGCCCCGGTGCCAGCACCATGCGAATGATCGACTGGCGCAGCACCTGATGGAGACGCTGGCGCACCGTGCCATCGTCGCGGGTGTCTTGCCACAGGGCCTGCAAACTGGTGTTCATGTTGACTCCCGACCATGTTGCGCCGCACTGGCGGCCGCTAACTGACTCGACTAGTATGGTAGTATGGAAATAAAAACGAAAGGCCGGATGAATTCGACCTTGGTCGCACCTTGCAGAACCGCGGAAATGTAGCAATACTGTTCGGAAACAGCGTTCGTAAAGATATGTCGCTCAGCCGTTCAAGGAATCCCGGGACCTGCCGATATACAGAACACTGTTCGTACTAGCCCATGACCTGCGCGAGACGTCCGGCGATGGCACACGTTCCCTGCCTGCTCTTCGATTGTGATGGCACCCTGGTCGACAGCGAACCGCTGCTGGCCTCCGAGATGGCCAACGCCCTGAGTGCCGTCGGCCTGCCCTTCCTCGCCAGCGACTACATGGGCGAATTCCGCGGCACCCGTTTCCGCCATATCGTCGCCGAGTTGCAGAGCCGCCATGGCCAGGTCGACCCCGACCACCTGGAGACCATGGAAAGCGAGATGCGCCGCAACCTGATGCACCGCCTGGAGACCGAGCTGATGCCGGTGCCCGGTGCCCCCGAGGCACTCGCCGCCCTGGCCGGTTACCCCATGGCGGTGGTCTCCAACGGTCCGGAAACCAAGATCCGCGCCTCGCTCAAGAGCAGCGGCCTGGCCGAATGCTTCGACGACCACCTGTTCAGCGGTTACACCGCCCGATGCTGGAAACCCGACCCCTGCCTCTTCCTCCATGCCGCCAGCGTGATGGGCCATGCGCCGGAAGACTGCGTGGCCATCGACGACGCCATTGTCGGCGTCAGGGCCGCCCTGGCGGCCGGCATGACGGTGATCCACCTCAATCGCTACCCCGACGCTGAGGAAACCCCGGAAGGCGCCATCATGATCAGCAGCATGTTCCAGCTGCCCACGATCATCGCCCGACTGGTCAAGGCCCGCCGCATGGTCGTCTCCTTTTCCTGAGCGGCGCGCACGCCATGCAAGCCGGCGCCACGGGCGCTATCATCGGGCCGACACCCTCGACCAAAGGAGCCCGCCATGGCCTCCCTGCAGGACCAGCTTCGCGGCCTGGTGTATTCCACCGAGCATGGCGATATCTGCCCCGACTGCCGCCACCCCCTGGATGACTGCCGCTGCGCCGAGCAGGCCGATGCGGCGCGGCTCGCGGTGCTCGACGGCATCGTGCGCCTTCGCCGCGAGACCAGCGGCCGCAAGGGCAAGGGAGTGACCACCGTCTCGGGGGTGCCGCTGCCCGAGGCCGAGCTCAAGACGCTGGCCAAGGCGCTGAAGCAACGCTGCGGCACCGGCGGCGCGGTCAAGGCCGGCGTCATCGAGATCCAGGGGGACCACCGCGAGGCACTCAAGGCGGAACTGGAAGGCCGCGGCTTCACCGTCAAGCTGGCCGGCGGCTGAGGAGAGCGTAGGCCATGATCCCGCCCCGTTCCCTGACCCGCCCAGCCGTCACCGCCCTGGGATTGATCGCGGCACTGGGGCTCACGGCCTGTGCCGGCACGCCCGATTTCGAGCTGCTACGTACCGAGGTGGTGCCGGAAACGCCGCTGTCACCGGCGGACGATGCCGAGCTGAGGGTTCGCCTGGAGGCCAGCGATGGCAGCGGCACCCTGGCCGAGACCAGCGCCAGCGGGCTGGGAAGCTCTCCATGGCCGCTGGTGCTTCAGGTCGATCGTCGTGCCCTGGAGCGAGCCGGCGAGGCGCAACTGCGCGCGGAACTGCGCGAGGCCGGCAGGGTGACCCACGCCAGCCCGGAACCGGTATCGCCCGCCGCGCGCGATGCCGAGGACGTCATCGAGCTGCCGCTGACACCCCGCCGCTGAGGGCCACCTCCAGCGCCGAGAGTGCCTGGTCGGCGGGCGCCTCGACCTTGAGGGCATAGAGCTCGTCGGCCCGGGTACGCCCCAGGTTGAGGCAAGCGATCGGCTTGCCGGCCCGGCCTGCCGCCCGCACGAAGCGAAAGCCCGAATAGACCATCAGCGACGACCCCACCACCAGCAGGGCATCGCTGGCCTCCAGCAGGCCATGGGCCGCCGCCACCGTCGCCTTCGGCACGCTGTCGCCGAAGAACACCACGTCCGGCTTCCAGATCCCGTCGCCACAGCGCTCGCAGTTCGGTACCCGGAAGCCGGAGAAGTCCCGCTCCAGGTCGGCATCGCCATCCGGCCCGGCCCGGGCTCCGGTGGTCGCCCAGTGCGGATTGTCCCGCTCCAGTTCGTCATGCAGGGCGTGGCGCATGCGCCGGGCACCGCAGCTCATGCAGCGCACCAGGTCGGCCCGCCCGTGCAGGTCGATCACCCGCCGCGAGCCGGCTGCCTGGTGCAGGCCATCGACGTTCTGGGTGATCACCCCCGCCACCCGGCCCATCGCCTCGAGCCGGGCCAGGGCCCGGTGGGCCGCGGTGGGGCGGGCCTCGCGGAGCGCGCGAAAGCCCACCAGGGCGCGTGCCCAGTAGCGCTGACGGGCCGCATGGCTGGTCATGAACTGCTGGTGCTGCATCGGCGGCGAGCGCTTCCAGTCGCCACGCTCGTCGCGGTAGTCGGGGATGCCGCTGGCGGTGCTGATGCCGGCCCCGGTCAGCACCGCGAGGCGCGGATGGCGCACCACGAAGGCGGCCAGTGCCTCCAACTCCCCTGCGTTCGTCGTCATCGCCTGCTGCATCCTGGACCTCCGACCTTCGCCGAAAGAGAGCATGGCCCCGAGGGGGCGAGGTTGTCTAGAATGGGTGGGGTTCTCCCCCCTCCCCCCTCAGGCAAGGAACCCCGATGGCCTGGCTGGAATACCTGCTTCCCCTGATCTTCCTCTTCCCCCTGGCCGCCACGGCGGTGATCGTGCTGGCACTGCGCAACCTGCATGACGCCCGGGTGCACTCGCCCTTCGATGCCCACACCCTGCGCGAACCGGGTCAGGCGCTGCGCGACCGGCTCGACCGTGCCTTCGCCGGGCTCTTCCTCAACGGCGCCCTCGGCCCCATCGTCACCCTGGCGCCGCTGGTCTATGGCATGGGGCGGATGCTCTTCGCCCGCCAGCAGAACTGGATCGAGTGGGCCCTGTACGGAGCGCTGAGCACCGTGCTGGTGCTGGTGTACTGCCTGCTGCTGATCCGCGACTTCCAGCGTATCCGGCGGATCAAGCTGGGGCTGGCCTGCGAGCTGGCGGTGGGCCAGGAGCTCGAGACGCTGATCCGTCCCGAGGCACACCCCTATTATGTCTTCCACGACGTGCCCACCGACAGCTACACCATCGACCATGTAGCGGTCACACCCCACGGGGTCTTCGTCGTCGAGACCCGCGCCCGCACCCGTCCCTTCACGCCCGCCGGCAAGGAGATCAACGTGGTCAGCGTGGAGCGCGAGCGCCTGCGCTTCCCCGGCTGGAGCGAACGCCAGCCGCTGCTGAAGACCCGTCAGGCGACCCGCTGGCTGGCCACCTGGCTGCAGAAGCGCACCGGAAGGAGAGTACCGGTGATGGGCGTGCTGACGCTCCCCGGCTGGGACATCGACACCAGCGAGGCGGCCAGCGACCTGATGGTGATCAGCGGCGAGGATCTCTCGGCCCGGCTCATCCGGACCCACCTCGGCGAGATCGACGACGCCACCCACGGTGCGGTGATCGCCGCCCTGCTGGAGCGGGCCGCCCGGCTCGACGAGAGGCGGTTACAAGCGCCGTCGGTCTGAGCCCGGCCACCGCCAGGCGTCAGTCGAAGGTCGCGATCCGCACCCGCGTCGCGCAGCGGCCGCGGTCCTGTCGGGCCAGGCTCCCGGCGGTGGGAAAGTCGTCGAGGCGGTTGGCGGCGATACCGATGCGCACCTCGGTCAGCAACCGGTTGCCACGCCCGCGGCACTCCAGTCGCAGCGCCCGGCCGCTGCCTTCGCCGAAGGCCGCCTCAAAGGCGCCGACCAGGTCGTTGCGCCCCACCTCGCCGCCCTGGTTGAGCGCCACGAAGGCGCCGAAGGCACTCGCGTTGACCGTCTCGACCAGCGCCACGGCGGCGGCGAAATAGGCCTCCTCGGGCAGGTCGAGGCAGGCGGCATGCTTGGCGTACTGATAGCGGTCGAGGCAGCTGGCACGCCCCGGCATGGCGGCGTCCAGGGAGTCGTCCAGCGCCTCGGGCAGCCCGAACGGCGGGTGGGCGCGGCAGAAGCCACCGTCGGCGCGTGGCCGCTCGAGGAAACACCCCTCCTGCCACCAGCGCCGCCGGTCCACCCCCTGCGCGGCGAAGCGCGCGGGTAGCGAGGGCCAGAGACCGTGAAGCACGAAGCCCTGCTCACTCCCCTCGCGCAGCCCGGGCTCGCGGCACTCACGCGGGGGGCGCGAGCGACTCTCGCAGAAGCCCGGGTGCCAGGTCAGCGCCAGGGTATAGTGCGCAAAACCCTCACTCTGCAGCCGGCTCAGCGGCGCGTCGGCCGCGGCGGTCGCCGCCAGCAGCAGGACGGCCAGCCCGACGAGAAGATCCCTCATCCAGCCCGGTGCCATCGGCTCAGTCCCCCTTCAGGCGCCCGCCCATCTCCTGGGCCAGGTCCACGGCATAGTGGTCGGTCATGCCGCCGATGAAGTCGAGCATGCGCCGGTAGCTGGCGTAGAGGCTCCAGGAAGGCCGCGGGGTGTTCTCGCCAATCAGCGCCAGCACCCGCTGATGCTTGAAGGTGGAGCGGCCGGTGTGGTGCAGCTCATGGGCCGCCCCGATAAAGGCCTCCAGAAGAATGCCCAGGGTCGTGTAGGCACCGATCTCCAGCTTGGCCTTGCGCTCGTTCTGGAAGATGCGCTCGCGGGCGAGCTGCTTGGCCGCCTTCACGCCCCAGCCCAGGTCCGGGTGGCAGAGCTCCAGCAGGTCCTCCTGCTGGGTGCCGCTGCGCAGCGCGCTCTCGTGCTGAACGAAGACCGCCCCCACGTCGTTCACCGCCCGCTCCATGGCCGCCCCACGCAGGGCAGCGATGCGCCGTCGCTGGGAGACCCCGTCGCGTTGCATCTCGGCATAGTCGGGCGGCTCGCCGCCGGCGATCTGGGTCAGCACCTCGGCCACCTCGTCGAAGCGCAGGATGCCCATCTCCAGCCCGTCCTCCAGGTCGAGCAGGGCGTAGCAGATGTCGTCGGCGGCCTCCACCAGCCAGGCCAGCGGGTGGCGGCACCAGCGCCCCTCGCCCCGCGGCAGCAGGCCGAGGCGCTCGGCCACCTCGCCCAGCAGCGCCCGCTCGCTCTGGTAGCAGCCGAACTTGCCGGCCACCCCGCCGTGCTCCACGGTCCAGGGGTACTTGAGCAGGGTGCCCAGCGTCGCCGTGGTCAGGCGCATGCCGCCCCGGAACTGGTTGTACTCGATCTGGGTGACGATGCGGAAGCCCTGGGCGTTGCCCTCGTAGGTCAGCAGGTCCTCGCGTTCGAGCTCGGAGAGCCCCTCGAGCAGCCCGCTGCCGTCGGCCTCGGCGCGCTTGAACCAGTCGCGGATGGCGTACTCGCCGGCATGCCCGAAGGGCGGGTTGCCGATGTCGTGTCCCAGGCAGGCCGCCTGGACGATCACCCCCATGTCCGCCGGGGTGATCCAGTCGGGCAGCCGGTCGTGCAGCAGCTCGCCGACGATCATGCCCAGCGAGCGGCCCACGCAGCCTACCTCCAGCGAGTGGGTGAGGCGGGTGTGGATATGATCGTTGTCGGTGAGGGGGTGCACCTGGGTCTTGCGCCCCAGGCGACGGAAGGACCCGGCGAAGACGATCCGGTCGTGATCCTTGTGGAAGGGGCTGCGGCCGATCTCGTCGCGGGCGCCGCCGGGGCGCTCGCCGCGCTTGTCGTGCAGGCGACTCGGGTCGAGCAGCCGCTCCCAGTGCATCTGCGTCATGGGCGATCTCTCCTTGAGACGCCCATTCTGGCAGCCCTCGCCGCCGCCGCCCAGCCCGGTGGACGCCTTGGCTCAGCCCCTGAGGGATCACCAGGAATATTTCAGTATTATCATCATGTTGGACATAGTTCGGTGACAGGCTGCCAGTGCTGCCGGTCCCTGTGGGGTCAGACCCCGGCGGCGTCGAATCCGCTCGCAAGGCGCACCATGACGGGCTTCGTGACTTGGCTGGGGTCTGACCCGAATGGCACTTACTTAAGGCGCTGACCGACGCATAATCGGTTGATTTACAAGAAAACGGACGATGGAATACGGTATTGTGCAAGTCGCGAAACCACACACAAACCGCAAACCC
>NZ_JCAKFQ010000041.1:0-26423 GCF_059509875.1 Halomonas sp. LMYGS-3
CGGATAAGCCGGCTGCCAGGAAAAATAGGCCACTTGAGGTGGTCAAAAATCAACCGCTGACGCGCGAAATTTGCCGCGCTGAGCGCTAGAGGCGCTCGGCATCGAATTGATCAGCGGTTCCCTAGGCTTTGGGATGACTGATATGCAAAGAAAAGCAGGATAAACCCCACAACAAGCAACACATAAGCCAGAATTCTATTACTCACCATTTCAATCTCCTTCTGGTGGATGATGGATTATCATTCCTTTGTTCAAGGATGATATCCTGGAGGAAAAGATAGAACTCTCCAACCACGCTTTATCACCATAACACATGGCGTATTCGGTACGGTTGATCCGGATAGGCGGTACTATCCGGACCTTCCTCGCTCAGCTTGTTGAGCAATCCGATCACCGGGTATAGTAGGACTCGACGGTAGAATTCCAAGTGGCGTCAGCCATATCCGGCCATTGATTCTTGTCGAAGCCAGGTGCGTTCTTTAAGTGCTCGACATCTACGTCTAGCATAAAACGCTTGTTCTCCTTGTCCTGCTTCAGGGCCTTCCACGGAACAGCGAACAGGCGATCACCCATGCCCAGAAAACCACCCGACGCCAAGACTGCGTAACGTATCTTTCCTTCAGTTATATCGACCATAACGTCCTGAATCTTACCGAGCTTATCGCCCTGCATGTTACAGACGTCGTCGCCGGTAATGGTAGAGGCACTCAGCAACGTCGACCCGGCCAGAATGTTATCATCGGTGCCGTACCTGGTCTTCTTTTGTGTCATTGAATCGTTCATTTCTCTGCCTTCTTGATATCGCTCTTGATGTCTCCGTACTTGGCTTCAGCCTTGCCGCCAAGCTTTTCGGCTTTACCTTCGTACTCCATGCTTTTGTCGCCAATCACTTTGCCGGCAGCCTCCTTGACCTTCCCCTTCGTCTCGTTCGCACGACCTTTGACTTGATGCTTGTTCATGAATTTATCTCCTGATAATTATTACGCCTGGGCTATGCCTCTCACCATGAACTCATTTAGAGGCAGGGCGAGGCTCCCAATATTTATATAGATGAAGCTCGAGGCATGGTCTGTGCGGTTTCCAACATAGGCGGAGTCATTTTTTCAGACAAGTCTCCGCCTCTCCTACGCCGCGCCATTTCGTCTTCGGACAATAGCACCAGCAGCTGGCTCCCAGGGTCATACTGTGGTTTTTTCTCCTGCGGCGGGGGACTATGTGCGCCACCAAACGGATGACACTCTCGTTCTGCCTTATGCTGAGAATGGCGGTCCGCCGTAGCCGCGCCGCTCCCAGGGTGACTCCCGCTGCGAGCAAGACCTCTTAACCCGAGTGACACCATCATGAAACACATCAAACATCTCATACTCGGCACTGCCTTTTGCTTGGCACTGCTGTCACTCGCCGCCTGCTCCGGCATGTCGGCACAGGACAGGGGCACCGTGGTGGGTGCAGGCGTGGGGGCCGTTGGTGGCTCAGTACTCACCGGCGGCTCTGCTATCGGCACCGTGGGAGGCGCGGCGGTGGGCGGCGTGATCGGCCACGAGATCAGTAAACCGTGATCTTTCGTCAGTCACACCATCGGCGTGCCGAAAAGCACCGCACCGCCATCCCGGTACCAGCTTGTGGACCTGCTTCAAGAAGAGGTCCTGATCGGGGTATGCGGTGCTCCATGTCGCCGCGCGGGCAGTAGCGGTGGCTGCATCGATGGCCTCAGTGTGGTAGCGCACCGACGGCGGCCTGCCGGTCCGCTAGAATTGTTTTACCGATGCTTCACGACATCGTGAAGGCCGGACAGTGACACGAGGTTGCCATGCCATCCCCCATCCAGCACACCCCCCCTCCCACGACTGCATTCAAGAACTTCACGCGCTTGCCCGACCGCGCGCCAGGCGAGCAGCAGCACGGCTATCCCTTCAAGCCGCAACGCTTGCCCGAAGCACCACTTGCGACACTTCCCGACGAGGAGCTCGACGAGCCTGCCAGGCGCGCCGCCGAAGGCGACGATGACCTGATGAACCAGGATATCAACGCGCTCGTCCCCAAGATGCCGTCATGACGTCCCGGCTGGTGCGCCCTTCCCAGGGCGCACCAGCCGATTTCATGGTGCCTCCCCTTCGATGATGACCTGACGGTAGATGCATTGATCGGAGGCATAGCAGCCACAAGCGGCCTCGATCAGACCGGGCCGGTCCAGCACCGTGATATTTCCACGGTGATAGCGGATCAACCGGCGCGTCTGCAGCGCCATGGCGGCCAGGGTGATGCCGGCACGACGCACCCCCAGCATCATGGCCAGAAACTCGTGGGTGAGATGCAGCTGATCCGAGTGCGCACGATCCTGGGTCATCAACAGCCAGCGAGCCAGACGGGCCTCGACCTGATGAAAGTGGGTACATGCTGCCACCCGGGACAGCTGGTGCATCAGCACATAGAGATAGCGCCTCAGCAGCGCCTGAAGCGCAGGGCTCTGCTCCAGGTGACGGCCAAAGACAGCCGCCGGCATGCGCAGTGCCGGCCCGGCGCCCTGCACCAGGGCGTGCCAGGGCGACTCCTCGACCCCCAGGATCAAGGGCATCCCGTACATGCCTTCACTGCCGATCATTGCCACTTCCAGCCGGTCCCCGTCACTCAGATTGGCAATCAGGGAAATGAAGCTGTTGAGGGGAAAATAGACATGCGAGATCCGTCCGCCGGGCTCGGCGAGCACCTCACCGAACACCAGGTCGACGACCTCGCAGCCGGTGAGGAGATGTGCCTTGTCCTGGCGCGGCAAGCTGTCGAGAAGTCGATTGCCGGCGAGGCCAAAATCAACGAGTACCATGTGCACGCTCCTGCGCGAGAAAACTGGAATCGGCACATGACAAATAGCCATGATAACCCGATGTCGGCTGCTAGACAGGAAACGGGCAGCGCTCCTCGCGCAGCAAGGTTTCAAATTAGCATGGCATCGATGGCCCATCTGTACGCTAGGATACCTATCGCCGGAAAGCCTCGCCTCCTCAAGCGAGGGGGGATGCAGCAAGGAGGCGCCTCGTTCACGACTCGTGATGATTGCCCAGCAGTCGTTGGTACTCCTTCTTGACGACCGCATAACATTCACAGACCCGCGCTTCCAGGCCAGGCCTGTCGAGGATGCTGATATGCCCGCGATGGTAGGCAATCAGGCCGGCCCTCTGCAGTTTGCCGGCCGACTCGGTGACACCCTCGCGACGAACGCCAAGCATATTGGCGATCAGTTCCTGGGTCATGATCAGCTCGTTGGTCGGCAAGCGGTCGAGACTCAGCAACAGCCAGCGACACAGCTGCTGATCCAGGCTGTGATGCCGGTTGCATACCGCCGTCTGCGCCATCTGGGTGATCAGGGCCTGGGTGTAACGCAATAACAAGTGCTGAAGCGTTGACGCGCGATCGAATTCGTCCTTCAGCAGCTGCCCCTTGAGGCGATAGGCGCTGCCAGCACTCTGCACGATGGCACGGCTCGGTGTGGTTTCACCGCCCATGAACAGCGAGATGCCGACGATACCCTCGGCCCCGACGACGGCAATTTCTGTCGAATCACCATCTTCCATGACGCACAGTAGCGAGACAATGGAGTCCGTCGGGAAATAGACATGGCGCATCACCTTTCCCGACTCGACCAGCGACTCCCCCAGCGTCAGCTCGACCCGCTCGAGGTGAGGCGCCAAGCGCTGGTATTCATCCCTCGACAGGGCCGCCAGCAAGTGATTCTGACGAGGGTCATGTTGCAGAGCCATGACGGACACTCCCGTACCGGGCAAGCCACCCCCGACCACAGGGTACGAAAAGTGGACTCGTCCGATGGTTCTCGCTGCACTCCCCCACCCGCCGACACAGGCGCAGGATCCGCAGCACATACTGTGTACGCTAGCGCACGGAAGCGGCTCCGTCACGCCACTACGCTCGCTGGATACCGGCCAAGCCCCAAGGCTCAGGTCAGGCAGTGCCGTCCCACCGAGACTCACACGCAGGCGGAACAGGAAACCAACTCATGGGTAGTGCCAACGTTTCTGATGATCCCGTATCCTGTCTCATGGGCTCGAGCGCCGCACCGGGCCACGCCGCTCTTGCCTTTCCCTTGGGCGTGCGGCCCATGGGTAAGGCGCGCTGCCAGGCCGAGTGCATGAAGGATGACTCGATGCGTCAGGGCACTGCCTGGACGCCGCTGCCTTCCGCCTCCTTACGCGCAGAGGAACCGGTGCGGCAAGGACACACCCAGATCCACGCCTCGAGACGGGACGTCTCAGCCGCCCTGGATGCCGAGACGGCATGGACTCGGGTGGCCCTCAACGCCATTGGCGATGCCGTCCTGACCATCGATCTTCACGGTACGGTCACCTACATGAACCGAGTGGCTGAAACCCTGACAGGCTGGTCGGAACCGGAGGCGATCGGCAAGCCACTTTCCCGAGTGTTCCATCGCGTCGATGGCAATACACAGCCAACGAGCATCCCCCCTGGGCAGCGAGCCATCGAGGAGAACAGAACGGTAGGCCTCGCCCTGGATTGCGTGCTCGTCCGCCAGGATGGCAGCAAGCTCGAGATCGAGGATTCAGCGGCGCCCATCCGTGACCGGGAAGGCCGAGTCACCGGCGCCGTGATCGTGTTCCACAACGCCTCTCAGTCACAGGCCATGTTGGAGAAGATGGCCTACCTGGCGCAGCATGATGCGCTCACCGGCCTGCCCAATCGCGCCCTGCTGACGGAACGACTCTCTCGAGCCATTGGCCTGGCCCGACGACACCAACATCTGGTCGCCCTGCTCTATCTTGATCTTGATGCCTTCAAGCCCATCAATGACTCGCTCGGCCATGCCTTGGGTGACAGCCTGCTCCAGGCGGTTGCGGGCCGCCTTCAGGACTGCATGCGCGACATCGACACCGTCTGCCGCCAGGGGGGCGACGAATTCGTGATCCTGCTTGCCGAGATCAGGCAACCCGAAGATGCCACCAAGGTCGCGGAAAAACTGCTTGCCGTCCTGGGCAGGCCGTACCGTATCCATGGTCATGAACTCCTCATCACGCTAAGCATCGGCATCAGCCTCTACCCGGATGATGCCGACGATGTCGATACCCTCATGCACAACGCCGACACGGCCATGTACCACACCAAACGAAATGGCCGAAATGGGCATCAGTGCTTCACGGCTGAGATGAATACCCTGCACATTCACCGAAGGCAGATCGAATCAGGTCTTCACCAGCCCCGCCAGCCGTCGCAATTCGTTTTCGACTTCTAGCCGAAGATCGTTCCACCAGGCATCAGGACGTGAGGCGCCATGTACGCCAGCGCACAGACGGGGGGGCGCCGTTGGCATAGTCTCAACATGGGTGTGGCAAGGGAACAGCCGGTACAGGGAGTTGCGCCACGCGTCGCACGGACTGCGACGCCATCATGACCCGAACCGTCCCGCAGCATCCTGAAGCAGGAAAATGCACCACTGAGGAAAGCTTCATGAACAATATCGTCTATATCGTCGGCGCAGTCGTCATCGTGCTGGTGGTTCTTTCCGTTCTCGGTCTTCGTTGAGACAAGCGACGAGAGAGTCGAGTGGCAAGACAGCACGGTGAAGCCGGGAGGCTGCAGGCCGAAGATGCCACCCCGTTCACTGGAGACGCCCCGTGATCATCCTCAAAGGATTCGTGTTCCTGCTCATTCTGTTCGGTCACATCGCGCTGGCCAATGCCGATGACGGCTACACCGACGCCCTGCAGACCTACGAGCGGCAGGAGTACCGCCAGGCCTTGCCGATGTTCGATCGGCTTGCCACCAGCGGCGACGCCGACGCCCAGTACATGCTGGGGCAAATGCACGAGGCCGGCCAAGGGACGCTCCAGGACTTCGTGGAGGCGCACAAGTGGTACAACCTGGCCGCGGCTCGCGGCCACCGCCATGCCGCCACTGCGCGGGATGCAGTGGCGGCGCGGATGACCGCGCAACAGATCAGCGAGGCCCAACAGGCAGCCCGCGCCTGGCAGCCGAGGGCGACATCGTCGGGGATAGCGCCCGAACCAGCGCCTCCTGTCGAGACCCTGTCGGGCCGACAGCTGGTGGCCGAAGTCCAGCGTGAACTCAACCGGCTCGGCTACGAGGCCGGCCCGGTGGACGGTCTCATGGGAACTCGCAGCCGGAATGCGATTCGCGATTACCAGGGCACGGTGGGCCTGGCCCAGGACGGTCAACCGACGACGGCACTGCTGGCTCGATTACGGCAGACGGGCCGGGAGCCGGCGGCCGCGGAGCCACCCGAGCCGGGGCCGACACCGGCAAGACGGGTCGCCCTGAACGACGCCTTCAGCGACGGCGACTTCCGGCGCGATCCTCCCTGGACCGTGCTCAGCGGACGCTTCACCATCGATGATGGCGGGCTGCGCAGCATCGTGGAGAAACCACAGGTGGCCACCCCCGCCTCACCGACGCTTCGCCCGGAGCGACCGGAGGAGATCGGCCTGGCGATGCTCCAGTTGATCCTCGGACAGGCGGGTGGGCTGACACCAGACGCGGCACCGCCAGCGGCGGAGGTCGAGTTCGGGGACGCGGCCCGGATTTTCGTCCATGCGCCGGTCGACAACGCCTTCAGACTGGAGCTGGAACTGGCCTCCTACCAGTGGCCGGGCAGCCTGGAACTGGGGCTGTTCCAGGGCAACCAGCCCGGTGGAGGCTACCGCCTGGTCTACAATCCAGGCTCACGGCCTGGGCTTAGCCTGGTACGAATGACGGCCGATGGGGGCGAGGTGATCGCCAGCAGCGCGGGCACGCTCGACCTCGAGGATGGCCGCTTCCATATGCTGAGCTGGACCCGCGACGAGAGCGGGAACATGCAAGTCTGGGTGGATGGCCGGCGCGTGCTGCAGGCACAGGATCGGCGCCTGCGCCAAGGCTTCCAGGGCTTCGTGCTGGTGAATCATGGTGGCGATTATAACCTGCGCCGGGTACGGCTGGAGCATTAGGGGATCGATCAACTGGATCCCATAACGACAAAGCGCCCTCGCTTTCTGGAAGCGAGGGCGCTTTGTCGGCAATCTGGTGGGTCGTGTAGGATTCGAACCTACGACCAATTGGTTAAAAGCCAACTGCTCTACCAACTGAGCTAACGACCCGGTGCTTGCGTACAAGCATACAGGCTCGGATGGTGGGTCGTGTAGGATTCGAACCTACGACCAATTGGTTAAAAGCCAACTGCTCTACCAACTGAGCTAACGACCCGTCCGAACGGGTGCAGATACTACTGATCCATCCCCCTGAAGGCAAGCGCTTTTTTGCCTTTGGTCGCAGACATACCGCCTCAGCGGCCGCCGCGATGCCCCTTCGGCTTGCGCATCGCCTGTACCGGCCGGCGCTTGTGCTTGTCGCGGCTCCAGCGATTCTTCTCGTCCGGGGTCAGCTCCGGCACCTTGCGTGCCGGCAAGCCGGCCTGGGCCGCCAGGTCGTCGATCTCGTCCTGGGTCAGCTCCGTCCACTCACCGGCCTTGGCCCGCTTGTCGAGGAAGATGTTGCCGTAGCGGACCCGCTTGAGGCGACTGACGGTGAGCCCCTGGGACTCCCACAGGCGGCGCACCTCGCGGTTGCGGCCCTCCATGATCACCACGTGGAACCAGGTGTTGATGCCCTCGCCGCCGAATTCCTGGACGTCGGTGAAGCGCGCCGGGCCATCCTCGAGCATCACGCCCTCGACCATGGCCACGATCTGCTCCTTGCTCACCTCCCCCATCACGCGCACGGCGTACTCGCGCTCCACCTGGGTGGAGGGGTGCATCAGGCGGTTGGCCAGCTCGCCGTCGGTGGTGAACAGCAGCAGGCCGCTGGTGTTGATGTCGAGGCGGCCAATGGCGATCCAGCGCTCGCCCTTGAGCCGCGGCAGGCGGTCGAAGACGGTGCGCCGCCCTTCCGGGTCCTTGCGGGTACAGAGCTCGCCCTCGGGCTTGTTGTACATGATCACCCGACGCGGCACCTCCTCGGCGCCGCGCAGGGTCACCGGGCGCTCGTCGAAGCTGACCCGGTCGCGCATCTCGATGCGGTCGCCCAGGGTGGCCACCTTGCCGTTGACCTTGACCCGGCCATCGGCGATGGCACTCTCCATCTCGCGGCGCGAGCCCAGCCCGGCACGGGCCAGGACCTTCTGCAGTTTCTCGGTGGTGTTGCTCATCGGTCGTCTGTCTCACTGGATGTGGATTCCGCCCCCGGGGCAGCGTCATCATCGACGCGGCCGCGGGCACGTTCGGACAGGCGGGCCTCGAGATCGGCGAAGCTCAGCCCGGTCCGTTCGGACGCCGTCCCGGCGTGGTCATCGTCGGCCGTCCCGGCCGTCGGATCGAAGTCCTCGGCGGCGGCATCGGCCGGCGCGAGGTCGTCATGATCGGAGGCCTCTCCATCGGCCGTCGTCTGTTCGCCCCCCTCGTCGGGAGGGGCGTCGGCCTGGGCCAGCAGCGCCTCCTGGGGCGGCGGTGGCGCGTCCTCCTCGAAGAGCGGCTCGTCGAATTCCTTGAGCTCGTGCATCGGCGGCAGCTCGTCGAGGGTCTTGAGGCCGAAGTCGTCGAGGAAGCTGCGGGTGGTGGCATAGACCGCCGGTCGCCCCGGCACGTCGCGGTGCCCCACCACCCGGACCCAGCCGCGCTCGAGCAGGGTGCGCATGATCGAGCCGCTCACCGTGACCCCGCGCACCTCCTCGATGTCGCCCCGGGTCACCGGCTGGCGATAGGCGATCAGCGCCAGGGTCTCGAGCAGCGCCCGGGAGTAGCGCTGGGGGCGCTCGTCCCACAGCCGTGAGACCCAGGCCGAGAGCCGCGGGCGGATACGCAGTTGGTAGCCCGAGGCGGTCTCGATCAGCTCCATGGCGCCGCGCTCGTGGCGGATGCCGAGCCGTTCCAGGGCCTCGCGCAGGGCGCGACGCGGCGGCCGCTCGTGATCGTCGAACAGTGCCTCGAGGCGGTCGAGGCCCAGCGGCTCCCCGGCGGCCAGCAGCGCCGCCTCGAGGATCTCGTCCAGGGCATCGGGAAATTCCATGGCAGTCATGCCGGCGCGCTCCCCTCATCGTCCTCGAAGGGGCTCTCGCCGCCCGCGTCAGCCTCCGTCTCGAAGACGTCCTCCTCATCCGCCGCCAGCGCCGCCCGGGCCCGCACATGGATCGGCGACAGCGGGGCGTTCTGCACGATCTCGATCATCGCCTCCTTGGCCAGCTCGAGGATCGCCATGAAGGTCACCACCACCCCCGCCCGGCCCTCCTCCAGGGTGAACAGCGCCTCGAAGGGGGTGAAGTGCTCGTGGTTCAGCCGCTCCATGATCCTGAGCATCCGCTCCCGGGTCGAGAGCACCTCGCGGCTGATCTGGTGCGCCTGGTTGAGCTCGGCGCGGCGCAGGATGCCGGCCAGCGCCCCGAGCAGCTCGTCGAGCTCCACGTCGGGGTGGATCACCCGGGCCTCCAGCGGTGGCAGCGCCGCCCTCGCGGGGAACCAGTCGCGCCCCAGGCGCGGCAGTTCGGCCAGCGCCTCGGCAGCGTTCTTGAGCTGCTCGTACTCCTGCAGCCGGCGGATCAGCTCGGCCCGCGGGTCCTCCTCCTCGTCGTCGCCGCCCTCCTTGGGCGGGCGCGGCAACAGGGTGCGCGACTTGATCTCGGCGAGCATCGCCGCCATCAGCAGATACTCCCCCGCCAGCTCGATCTCCAGCGCCTTCATCAGCTCCACGTATTCGATGTACTGGCGGGTGATGGCGGCCACGTCGATGGCCAGGATGTCGAGGTTCTGGCGGCGGATCAGGTAGAGCAGCAGGTCGAGCGGCCCCTCGAAGGCCTCGAGGAAGACCCGCAGCGCTTCCGGCGGAATGTAGAGGTCCTCCGGCAGCTCGGTGATCGGCTCGTCGAACAGCCGCCCCAGCGCCACGGCCCGCTCGCTGGCCGGAGGCACGATACTCTGGGGGGCTGCTGTCTGGGGGGTCTCGCTCACGCGTGGCCTGGCCTCTCGACGAATCGGCGGATGATCGATCCGTCAGTTTATCAACTCCTCGCCACGGGGGGTAATTCAGCCCGCCTCGACGGCCTTGCGATAGCGCCCCGCATAGTCGAAGAGCTTCTCACGTACCTGCCAGTGGCGGCCCACCTGGCGCCCCACCACGAAGTCCGGGGCGCGCAACCGCCGCTCCCCCTCGATCACCGCCTCCGGTGTGGTCGGCTGCCAGCGCGTACCCGGCGCGCGCAGGTGGTCGCGCAGGAAGGCCGTGGCAAAAGCGCGCCGCTGGGCCGGGGTCTCCAGGGCGAACCACTCGGTGAGCGTCGCCCCATCCTCATCGTGATAGGTCACCCGGAGCCGTGGCAGGCCGCGGCCGTTGACGGTCGCCTCGAGCCGCATGCCGCTGACTCGCAGCACCCGGGCGTCCTTCAGGCACAGCGCCGCCTTGAGCCGATCGTCGGCATCCACCAAGAGGGTCTCGCAGCCGTGGCAGCGCCGGGCGGCGATATCGTTCTCGGCGCCACACTGGTCACAGACCTTGAAACGGTAACGAAAATCACACTGGCGACGCCTGCCCGATGCGTCTTCAACGAGCCCCTGGCAGCGCCGCCCGAAGTGCTCGATGACGATGTCGCCGTCGCACCGCCCCCAGAACAGGTTGGCGTGGCCGCAGGCGGGACACGCGACCTGCACCGGCTCGGTGTCCGAGGCGGGCCTGGGAGCGCCGACCTCCGGCGCATAGAGATCCCAGGGATTGCCGGCGTAGTCGAGGATCAGGCAGTCGGCCTTGCCCGGGGAAGGGCGCAATCCGCGGCCGACGATCTGCTGGTAGAGGCTCACCGACTCGGTGGGCCGCAGGATCGCGATCAGATCCACATGGGGCGCATCGAAGCCGGTGGTGAGTACCGCCACGTTGACCAGGTACTTGAGCTTGCGCGCCTTGAAGGCGGCGATCAGGGCGTCTCGCTCGCGCGAGGGGGTGGCCCCGGTGATCAGCGCGGCCTCGTGCGCCGGCAGATAGCCGAGAATCTCCTCGGCGTGGGCCACGGTAGCGGCGAAGATCATCACCCCCTGGCGCGCATCGGCACGCTCGATGATCTCGGCGATGATGCCCGGCGTCGCACGGCTGCCGGCCACCACCCGGTTGAGCTCCTCCTCGCGGAACAGTCCGCCGGCGGCCGGGCGCAGCCGCGAGAAATCGTAACGTTCCACGGCCGCATCGACGCGCGTCGGTGTCGCCAGGTACCCCTGCTTCACCATCAGCCGCAGCGGCTGCTCGAAGACGCAGTCGCGAAAGAAGCAGTCCGCCTCGCCGCGCACCATGCCGTGATGGTGGCGGTGGTAGATGAAGCCCTGCCCCAGTCGAAAGGGAGTGGCCGTGAGCCCCAGTATCTTCAGCCGCGGATTGCGCCCTCGCAGGTAGTCGATCACCCGGCGGTGACTCGCCTCTTCGTCCGGGGAGACCCGATGGCACTCGTCGATCACCAGCAAGGTGAAATTCCCGTCTCCGAAATCTCCCAGGCGTCTCACCACCGATTGCACCGAGCCGAACACCACCTGGCGGCTGGCCTCCTTGCGGCCGAGGCCGGCGCTGAAGACATCGGCCTCGAGCCCGTAGGCGAGATACTTGGCGTGGTTCTGCGCGACGAGCTCACGCACGTGGGCCAGCACCAGCACCCGCCCCCGGGCGAGGCGCGCCAACTCGGCGATCACCAGCGACTTGCCGCTGCCGGTGGGCAGCACCACCACCGCCGGCTCGTCCGAGCCACGGAAATGCTCCACCACGCGCTCTACCGCCTGCCGTTGATAGGGGCGCAGCGTCGGTGGAGAGACAACCGCGGATGAGGAATCGACAGGCATGGAGAGGCCCCGAGGCGATACGACGCCGCCATCTTAACGGGATGTCGCTCAGGCGTCAGGGCTCGAGTGCGGCACCAGGCCGACCGGGCACCCTCTTGTCGGTAACTTTTCCTGGAGCGCGAGCGAACGGCGTTCGTATTGAAGAGCTTTCATCCGGCAACTTCGGTGTCTGGACTATAGTAGTGAATGGTTCCCTTGGCATTAGACCTACGCTCTGGACGAATGGCCGGCAGTCATCCCCTTCACCTGATATTTCTCATCGCCGAGGAATGACATTACTCAGTGAAGGGAGAGTGCCCCCTGAACGACCATGACCCCGAAAGGAAAGATTGACCCTGAAAGCGTGACGGGCCTCGCTCCCCCGCCGGTCACCCTTGTTCCGCAGGCAGCCATCTGAAGCCTCGATGTCGCCCCTTTCCTGCGAGAGGACACCGCCATGCCGACGACATCCACTACGAGCTCCTCCCCCGTGCTACCCGGCGGCCCGATCCTCTGGCGTGCCGATCAACTGCTGGCCCTTGCCGGCACCCACGAGGTGGCCGAACTCTCCCGCTACCGCCGCCTCGCCTTCAGCTTCCTGACGTTCAATACCGGAATCAGCCGCATGCTGGCCGGCCTGGGTATCGAATGCGAGAAGCGCCTGAAACAACTGACTCATACCGCCCAGCGGCTGGAACTGCCGTACCCGCTCGCGAGCCGCGACCACTACTACGCCAAGCTGCACGCCATGCTGCGAGAAAAGGATGCCGACCCCCACCATTTCATCGGCAGCGAAGACATGGCCATCGAGGCCCTGACCCAGGCCCTGATGGACGCCGAGGTGTCACGGCGCTTCTACGAGCACCTTCGCGAGGCCAGCCACGCCTCCCCCCTTCACGCCCTGCTGGCCACCATCACCCGACAGAAACAGGCGGAACTCGGCGTGCTCGGCGAACGCCTGTCCAGCCGCGATGACCTCACCCAGCCCACGGCCCTGTGCTAGTTTGCCGGTCCCCCTGAACGACGCGAGGCGGCCCCGGGCCGCCTCGCGTCGTTGTGCCGCTCGTCACTGCCGCAGGATCATCCCAGCCACACCCGGGCATTGCGGAACAGCCGCATCCAGGCGCCGTCATGCGTCCACTCGGCGGGGCGCCAGGAGTTGGTCACGGCCCGTGCCACCCGCTCCGGATGCGGCATCATGATGGTGACCCGACCGTCGGGCGTGGTCAGCCCGGTGATGCCGGAAGGCGAGCCATTGGGGTTCGCCGGGTAGTGCGTGGTCACCTGGCCGTAGTTGTCCACGTAACGCAGGGCGATCTGGCTGCTGCCCTGCATCTGGCGCAGGTGGGCGCTGTCGCGGAACTCGGCACGTCCCTCGCCATGGGCCACGGCGATGGGCAACCGCGAGCCCTCCATGCCGGCGAGCAGGATCGACGGGCTCTGCTCCACCTGCACCATGGACACACGGGCCTCGAACTGCTCCGACTCGTTGCGCACGAATCGCGGCCAGTCGTCGGCACCGGGAATCAGTTCCTTGAGCTGGGCGAGCATCTGGCAACCGTTGCACACGCCCAGGGCGAAGCTGTCCTCGCGGCCGAAGAAGGTCGCGAACTGTTCACGGGCCCGGGCATTGAACAGCACCGACTTGGCCCAGCCGCCACCGGCCCCCAGGACGTCTCCGTAGGAGAAGCCGCCACAGGCCACCAGGCCCTTGAACGCCTCGAGGCTCACGCGGCCCTCGAGGATATCGCTCATGTGCACGTCGACCGCCTCGAAGCCGGCACGGTCGAAGGCCCAGGCCATCTCCACCTGGCCGTTGACGCCCTGTTCGCGCAGCACCGCCAGCGCCGGGCGGGTCGTGTTCAGGTAGGGGGCGGCGATATCCTCCTCCACATCGAAGGAGGGGTGCGCCGACAGCCCCGGATCACGACCGTCGAGCAGGCCGTCGAACTCGCTCTTGGCGCTGTCGGGGTTGTCGCGCAGCGCCTGCATCCGATAGCTGGTCTCGGCCCAGGTACGCTGGGTGAGCAGCCGGGTGGTCTCCAGCAGCGGCTCCTCGAACAGGGTCACCCGCACCTGGTCGTCGTAACGCGGGCGGGCGATGACGCCACAGGTCTCGATCCCCGCCGCGGCGAACTGGGCCAGCACCTCCTCGGTGTACCGACGGTTGACCTGGATCACCGCGCCGAGCTCCTCGGCGAACAGCGCATCCACCGCCTGTGACGGCTCGTCGATCAACCAGTCGAGCTTGATCTCGAGTCCGGCGTGGGCGGCGAAGGCCATCTCCAGCAGGGTCACCAGCAGGCCGCCGTCGCTGCGGTCATGGTAGGCGAGCAGCTTGCCGTCGCGATTGAGCCCCTGGATCACGGCGAAGAACGCCTTGAGATCCTCCGGGTCGTCGAGGTCCGGGCACGCGTTTCCCACCTGGCCATAGACCTGGGCCAGCGCCGAGGCCCCCAGGCGGTTGCGGCCACCGCCCAGGTCGATCAGCAGCAGGTCGGACTCGTCCTGCTCCAGGTTGATCTGCGGGGTCAGGGTCTTGAGCGCATCGGTCACCGGCGCAAAGCCGGTGACCACCAGGGAGAGCGGCGAGGTCACGCTCTTCTCCTCGACCTCGCCTGCGCCGCTCGCCGCCTGCCAGGCGGTGCGCATGGACATGGAGTCCTTGCCCACCGGGATGGCGATGCCCAGCGCCGGGCAGAGCTCCATGCCCACGGCGTGCACGGCGTCATACAGCGCCTGGTTCTCGCCGGGATGATCGGCCGCACTCATCCAGTTGGCGGAAAGCTTGATGTCGGAGAGCTTGTCGATGGGCGCGGCGGCCAGGTTGGTGATCGCCTCGGCCACCGCCAGGCGGGCGCTGGCCGCCGGGTCGATCAGCGCCACCGGCGGCCGCTCGCCGATGGCCATGGCCTCGCCGGCGTGGGTGTCGTAGCTGGCCGTGGTCACGGCGACGTCGGCCACCGGTACCTGCCAGGGGCCGACCATCTGGTCGCGGGCCACCTGGCCGGTGATCGAACGATCGCCGATGGTGATCAGGAAGCTCTTGGACGCCACGGCGGGCAGGTGCAGCACCCGATCCATGGCCTCGCGCAGGTCGAGGTTGTCGAGCATCACGCCGGGTAGCTCACCGGTCTCGCGGTGGAACTCGCGCTGCATCCTGGGCGGCTTGCCGAACAGCACGCTCATCGGCAGGTCGACGGGCTTGCTCGCGAAGTGGCCGTCGCGCACCTCGAGGCGATGTGCCTCGAGGGCTTCGCCGACCACCGCATAGGGACAGCGCTCGCGCTTGCAGAGCGCATCGAAGGTCGCGAGGTCTTCCGGGGCCACCGCCAGGACGTAGCGCTCCTGGGCCTCGTTGCACCAGATCTCCAGCGGGCTCATGCCCGGCTCGGCGTTGGGTACGGCACGCAGGTCGAACAGGCCGCCACGTTCGCCGTCCTTGACCAGCTCCGGCAGGGCGTTGGAGAGACCGCCGGCGCCCACGTCATGGATGAAACGGATCGGGTTGGCCTCGCCCAGCGCCCAGCAGCGGTCGATCACCTCCTGGGCACGGCGCTCGATCTCGGGGTTGTCGCGCTGCACCGAGGCGAAATCCAGGTCCTCGCTCGAGGCCCCGGACGCCATGCTCGAGGCCGCGCCGCCGCCCAGCCCGATCAGCATCGCCGGGCCGCCCATCACGATCAGCTTGCCACCAACCGGGATCTCGCCCTTGGCCACATGCCCGGCACGGATGTTGCCATAGCCACCGGCGATCATGATCGGCTTGTGGAAGCCGCGGCGCTCGATGCCGTCCCGCCCCAGGGCATCCTGCTCGTAGCTGCGGAAGTAGCCGGCGAGGTTGGGGCGGCCGAACTCGTTGTTGAAGGCGGCACCGCCGATGGGGCCGTCGAGCATGATCGAGAGTGCCGACTGCATGCGCTCGGGCTTGCCGTAGTCGAAGGCCTCCCAGGGCTGGACGAATTCGGGGATACGCAGGTTGGAGACGGTGAAGCCGGTGAGCCCTGCCTTGGGCTTGCCACCGATGCCGGTGGCGCCCTCGTCGCGGATCTCGCCACCGGCCCCGGTGGCCGCACCGGGATGGGGCGCGATGGCGGTGGGATGGTTATGGGTCTCCACCTTCATCAGGATATGGATCGGCTCTCGGTGGGTACCATAGACGGCCTTCTCGGCCGCCTTGCCGGTCAGCGGCGCGGCGAAGAAGCGCCCCGCCTCGCTGCCCGCGATCACCGCGGCGTTGTCGCTGTAGGCGGAGAGGATGTCCTCGGGAGACGCCTGGTAGGTGTTCTTGATCATCTTGAACAGCGAGTGGCTCTGCACCTCGCCGTCGATCACCCAGTCGGCGTTGAAGATCTTGTGGCGGCAATGCTCGGAGTTGGCCTGGGCAAACATCATCAGCTCGACATCCGAGGGATTGCGCCCCAGCCCCCGGAACGCCTCACACAGGTAATCGATCTCGTCGTCGGCCAGGGCCAGGCCCAGCTCGGCGTTGGCGGTCACCAGCGCCTCGCGCCCCCCCTCGAGAAGGTCGATGCTCCCCAGCGGCGCCGGCTCATGGTGGGCAAAGAGCCTGGCGGCGTCCGAGGGGTCGGCCAGCACGGTCTCGGTCATGCGGTCGTGCAGGGCGGCCTTGATCCCCACGAAGGCCTTCTCCGAGAACATGCCCTTGAGCTTGACCCGGTAGGCGATGCCGCGCTCGATGCGACTCACCTGGGTCAGGCCGCAGTTACGGGCGATATCGGTCGCCTTGGAGGACCAGGGCGACTGGGTGCCGATGCGCGGCACCACCAGAAAGAGATGACCGTCACTGCCACCGGCGGCCTCCCCGTCCTTGACGCCCTCGCCCCGGGAACCCTCGCCCCGAGAACCCTCGCCCCGAGAACCATAGTCCAGTAGCCGCTCCAGCACGGCAAGGTCCTCACCGGCCAGCTCGCCGTCATGGTCGATGAAGTGCACGTAATCGGCATGCAGCGACTCGACGGCGTCAACGGTGTCGCGCAGGGCGGCCAGCAGCTTGGCATGACGGAAAGCGGAAAGGGCGGGCGCGCCTCGCAGTTCGAGCATGTCTTGGAGCCTCTGAAACGGATATCTCTGGGGCCGCGGCCTGCGGCAATGAGCGCACATGATACTGGAAAGCGACGGGCTCGAGAAATCGCGGAGATGACAGTTTGCCCAGCGCTGGTTAAGGTGACGGGTTCCCGTCGCCATCCTGTACCCGAATGCCTGCAGCCCTCGCCGACCACTTCCGGCGCTTAAGGCGTGGCTACGCCGCCTTGGCCGTCGCCCTGCTCCTGGCTCTCCTGCCCGGACGCCACGAGGTGCCCGATGGCCGGCACCTCGAGGAGGTGCTGGCACGTGACTTCATCGGCGTGCACACCCGCAATACCCCCACCACCTACTATCAGGGGCGCCAGGGCCCGACAGGCTTCGAGTACGAACTGATGCGGCGCTTCGCCGACCACCTCGGTGTCAGCTTGACCCTGGATGCCAGCCACCACATCGCCGGCGTGGTCGAGGCGGTGCGCCGGGAAGGCGACCTGGGCGCCGCCGCCCTGCCGCTGGATCCGACGCTGGAGGGCGTGATCTTCAGCCGACCGATCCTCGACCTGCAGCCGCTACTGGTCTATCGCCGGGGGCTACCACCGGTGAAAGCGATCGACGACCTGGGTGGCCTCGTGGTCGCTACCCTGGGCGGTTCCGGCACCGATCGGGTCCTGCGCGACCTGCAGGGCGAACACCCCGAGCTGAGCTGGCAGGAGTCCGCCGACCTGGAGGTCGCCGAGCTCCTCGCCCGAGTGGAGGACGGCACCCTGGACGCCGCCGTGGTCTTCGATCACCAGTTCCGCCTCAACCGGCTATTCTTCCCCGGCGTGGAACGCGGTTTCCTGCTCGGCGAGCCGCTCTCCATGGCCTGGGCCTTCCCCGCCGGGCGCGGCCTGGGGCTGGTGGAGGAGGCCAACCGTTTTCTCGACGAGTTGCGAGCTGCCGGTGCCCTGGATCGGCTGGTGGCCCGCTACTTCGGCCACGACGACTATCTGGAATACGTTGGCGCCCGCACCTTCATCCACCATGTGAACGAACGCCTGCCGACATACACAGAGCTGTTCCGCGAGGCCGCACGTAACACCCACTTCGACTGGAAGCTGCTCGCCGCGCTGGGCTATCAGGAGTCCCACTGGGACCCGGAGGCCACCTCGCCCACCGGGGTGCGGGGGTTGATGATGCTGACCCTGCCCACCGCCAACGAGCTCGACGTCGACGACCGCCTCGATCCGGAACAGAGCATCGCCGGTGGCGCCCGCTATCTGCGCAGCCTGATGGACCGACTCCCCGAGTCGATAATGGGGGACGATCGGCTGTCCATGGCCATGGCCGCCTACAACGTGGGGCTGGGGCACCTGTACGACGCGCGCCGGATCACCGAGCAGCGCGGCGGTGATCCGGATCGCTGGAGCGATGTGCGCGAGGCACTGCCGCTGTTGCAGGAGCGGGAGTGGCACAGCCAGACCCGGCACGGCTATGCCCGCGGCGGCGAGCCGGTGATCTACGTGCGCAACATCCGTCGCTACTACGAGATCCTCACCTACGTCGACCGTAGCCAACAGCAGTTCCACCGCCTCAATGCCCGGCTACCCGACGCGGAGGAGCGTCGTGTGTTCGACCTCGTTCCCGCGATGAGGTAGTACGAGGTTCAGTCGCTCCCCTCGCCGTTTCGCCGCGCCGCGAAGAACGCCTTGAGCAGCCGCGATGCGCGGGCCGCCAGCACCCCGCCCTCCACCTCGACGCGATGGTTGTGCCAGGGCTGGGCGAAGAGGTTGGCCTTCGATTCCACCATGCCGGTGCGGGGCTCGGCGGCACCATAGACCACCCGGGCGAGCCGGGCATGGATGATCGCCCCGGTACACATCAGGCAGGGCTCCAGGGTCACGTAGAGGGTACAACCATCGAGCCGATAGTTGCCCAGACGCTCGCCGGCGTCACGCAGGGCACGGATCTCGGCATGGGCACTGGGGTCATGTCCCGACACCGGGGCATTGAAACCGCACCCCACGACCTCGCCGGCGCCGTCCACCACCACCGCCCCCACCGGCACCTCACCGACAGCCAGCCCCTCGTGGGCCAGTTCCAGGGCCCGGTGCATGTAGAATTCATCACTGCGCATCGGCATCGACTCCGGTAGACTGAACGCCATGAAACGACCGTATGACAGCGTCGGCGAACCTATCCGCCGGCGGCCCCTGGAGGATAGCGACAATGTCTGACGCCCTGAACGCCCTGGTGGACCTGCTCGGCCTGGAAGCCCTCGAAGAGAACCTGTTCCGCGGCACCAGCCAGGATCTCGGCCTGCCTCAGCTGTTCGGCGGCCAGGTGCTCGGCCAGGCGCTGTCGGCCGCCAGCCAGACCGTCGGCCCCGAGCGCCGCGTCCACTCGCTCCATGGCTACTTCCTGCGCCCGGGCGACGCCCATCGCCCGGTAGTCTATCAGGTCGATGCGGTGCGCGACGGCGGCAGCTTCACCACCCGTCGGGTCACCGCCATCCAGAAGGGCCGCCCGATCTTCTTCTGCAGCGCCTCCTTCCATGGCCAGGAAGTCGGCTTCACCCACCAGCCGTCGATGCCCGACGTGGCCTTGCCCGATGCGCTGGAGCACACCGATGCCCGGCTCGAGCGCTTTCCCGGCCACCCCATCGAGTTCCTGCATCTGGGCGACGAGGCCGAGCCGGGGCAACCCGCCCGCAAGCGGCTCTGGTTCCGCCTGGCCGGCGAGTTGCCCGACGACCCGGCACTCAACCGCTACCTGCTCGCCTACAGCTCCGACTTCAACCTCCTGACCACGGCGCTGGTACCTCACGGCATCACCTTCCGGGACCCGTCGCTGCAGATCGCCAGCCTCGACCACGCGCTGTGGTTCCACCACGACGTAAAGGTCAACGACTGGCTGCTCTACGACATGGATAGCCCCTGGGCCGGCGGTGCCCGCGGCTTCTCCCGCGGCAGCATCTACGACCTCCGGGGCCGCCTGGTGGCCTCCACCGCCCAGGAGGGCCTGACACGGCTACGCTGAGGCGCGGCCCTCGCTGCCGCTGGCAATGCCTCGAGGTTACCACTATGATCGCCAACGGATGCCGGTGTAGCTCAGTTGGTAGAGCAGCGCATTCGTAATGCGCAGGTCGGAGGTTCGAGTCCTCTCACCGGCACCAGGATTTCAAGAGGTTGATATAATTGCACATAAGGGATGCACCCACCTTTTCTCGCCACATCCTAAATAGGTGACACACAGCGGCATCACTGCTCCTGCCCTTCCTGCTCGCCCAACTTAGAGTGAACTACCGGTCTCGACAGGCAATACACTGAATAGGTGGCGGGGCCGAGGGTCATCTACCCCGATGTTCTGGAAGGGGCTGTTCGACAGATTCTTCCCATCAACGGCAACTGCCGGAGCTCGGCGTCGCTGTGGAGGCCAAGACATGGCTCAAAGCAATAACAGCCAAAGAGGAAAAGCATGGCAGAACTGGGCGTCATTGCCGCAGTGAAACACCAGGATCGTATCGCCCCGGAGCAGGGTAGCGATCTCATGATTCCTCCCGGATTCCTGGCGCCGGGCTTTATTGCCACCGCCACTTGCCTGGGGTACGCCCGCCAAATCTCAGGGCTGCATTATGCTCAACCTGAAAAGCACCAGGGGCTTTTCGAGGCCATGCAGGTACCTTACGTGCTGACAGGGATAGACAGCTACCGACAGCCTCGCACCAACCAGGGCGTCAACTACAGCCCCGTGCAGATGCTCCAGAACGTCGAGGATGTTGATCGCGCCACCTCGGAGACGACGGGGTGTATCCGGCAGCAGGTTGACGAAATGCCGGGAATCAGTAAGCTCTGCTCGGTCATAGGTGAGCTGCATGACAACGTTCGAGCCCACGCAGAGGGCACCGGTTTTTCCATGTCCCTCCACTGGCACCGATATGGTCGAGAGCCGGTCATCGAGTTCGCGGTAGCAGATTCGGGCAAGGGTTTCCTGCGGGAATGCCGCCGACGGGCGGTCCAGGAAGTCCATGACGACGAGTCGGCCATCCGCTGGTGCCTGACCCCCAGGAACTCAACTAAGGACATCGACCACAACGACTTTGCCCAGCAGCAGCCCGAAGATGCCATGGGCAACCCCTTCGGTGAGGGAGCAGAAACTCGCCGCTGGCATGACGGCAACCACCACCAGGGCTTAGGGCTGGCGCAGCTCATGGAACTGGTGACGGCATATGACGGGCAGCTTTGGATCGCGACAGGCGAAGTGGCGCTGATCTCCAATCCACAGACACGCCGTCACGACACGTTCGGAAACTTTGTTGCAGTGCCACGCTGGCAAGGTGTGACTATCGCATGTAGATTAAAAATCAGCGAGCTTGGTCGACCAGTGGAAGAAGAGCCGCTTACGGAAGACGTTCAGAACCTTCTGGACGACATCTTGTCGTAGGCTCTCACCAAGCCGCATTGAAGGGGAGCAATGCTATGACCAACACTCTGAAATATAAAGGCTCCTTGGCTAATCGCACGACTGCCGCGAAGGAACGAGCCCGAATCGCTGCGCTTGCCGCGCAAGGCGAACAGGTGATCCTCGACTACAGCGAGGTGATTTCGCTGTCCGGGTCCTATGCCGACGAGCTGTTCGGCGTGTTCACTCAGCGCTATGGAGCCCAGGCCCTCAAGACCACCCTCAAGGTGAAGGGCGCCAACCCAGCGGTGGCACGCGCCATCGGTCTGGCGATACAGCATCGAATGCCGGCCAGCGCCGCTTGATCCCAGCCTGGCCCACGCCTAATCCCGACCCGCCCACGAGGCGGGTTTTTTGTAGGTGATCTCTTACATGGCATCGCGGGCAGTTATGGCAAGCTAACCGTTCGATAACATAAGGGAACAAAAGGGGAATGCTATGTCTGAAGGCGCTATCGTCCTGCTGGTGATGCTCGGCCTGATCCTGTCCGGCTGGGTCGTGGCCCTGCTCTACCGGCGCAAGGCCAAGCAGAAGGACCAGGAAATCGACCACATACGCAAGTCCGTCGAGCACCTATGGCAGTACGAGGAAATCCACGACGCCAGCGAACGTGCCCGGGAGCTGGTCAGCCAGGCCGAGGAAGCGGCCCGCCAGACCCGACGCCAAGTAGCCGAGGTCGAGCTACAGGCCCAGCAGGCTGCCGAGCGGCTGCGCCAGGAGGCCGAGCAGGAGAAGCAGCGCATCCTCAGCGAGGGGCGTGCCCAGGGCAAGGAAGCCCGAGAGAAGGCCGATGCCGTGATCGCCCGGGCCGATGAGCGGGCGCGCCAGATCATCGACGATGCGCGCCGGCAGGCGGAAGAGACTGCCGGCAACGCGCTAAAGGCCGTGGAGGACGCCAAGCTCTACGAGCAGACCGCCAAGGCCATGCGCAACATCATCGAGGGCTACCACGACGACTACATCATCCCCAACGCCAGCCTGCTCGATGACCTGGCCGAGGACTTCTCACACAAGGACGCCGGCGAGAAGCTCAAGCAAGCGAGGAAGCACAGCCGTGACATGGCCAAGAACAGTCGCGCCGGCGACTGCGATTACAAGGAGGCGATGCGCCGCGAGTACGCCATCCACTTCGCAGTGGACGCCTTCAACGGCAAGGTCGACTCCATCCTCTCCAAGGTCAAGCACGACAACTACGGCAAGCTGCGCCAGGCAATTCTCGATGCCTTCGCCGTGGTGAACCACAACGGCAAGCCGTTCAAGAATGCCCGCATCACCGACCTCTACCTGCAGGCCCGCCTGGAGGAGCTGAAGTGGGCAGTGGCTGCCATGGAGCTGCGCCGGATCGAGCAGGAAGAGCAACGTGAGATCCGTGAGCAGATGCGCGAGGAGGAAAAGGCCCGCCGCGACATCGAAAAGGCGCTCAAGCAGGCCGAGAAGGAAGAGCGCATGCTGGCCAAAGCCATGGCAGAGGCTCGCAAGCAACTGGAGAGCGCCAACGAAGAGGAACGCATTCAGTTCGAGGCGCGACTGGCTGAGCTCGAGCAGCAGCTGGAAGAAGCCGAGTCACGTGGCCAGCGGGCACTGTCTATGGCCCAGCAGACCAAGCGCGGACACGTCTACATCATCTCGAACATCGGCTCGTTCGGCGAGAACGTGTTCAAGATCGGCATGACTCGCCGGCTCGAACCACTCGACCGCGTGAAGGAGCTGAGTGACGCCAGCGTGCCCTTCTCCTTCGACGTGCACGCCATGATCTACTCGGAGGATGCCCCCGTCTTGGGGCGCGAGTTGCATCGCCAGTTCGCCGAGCATCAGGTCAACCGCATCAATCCACGCAAGGAATTCTTCAAGGTGCCGCTGGCTGAAGTACGCGAAGCCATCGAGGAAGAGGGGCTCGAGGTTCACTGGACCATGGCTGCAGAGGCCTGGGAGTACCGCGAATCCAAAGCACTTGCCGAGCGCCAGCTGCAAGCTGTCTCCTGACTCCCCTACCCCTGACGCAACGAACCTGCCACCGAGACGAGTTTTGTCTTAGAGGTCTTCAGCGGACCCTAGCTTCCGTGGCCACCGGCTTGCGAATGACACGGCGACTATTCCGACACAGGATGCAGTGGTAATGCGCAGGCCGGAGGTTCGAGTCCTCTCACCGGCACCAGAGACACCTTGAGACGACCGCCCGGCACATGCCGGGCGGTCGTCTACGCTTTCAGGGACGGGCTCAGGTCTCGATGCCGGGCTCCGTCGGTGCACGGCGGCGTGGACGGGGCGTCGGCACATCGGTGGAGAGCTCGAGTTCGTGCTCCTCGCCCTCCTGCCAGTAGCGCAGCCGGGCGTCCTCACCTTCGGGGGTGTCGCGCACCAGCTCGAGGAAGTGCATCGGATTCTCGGGCGTCTCGCCATTCACCTCGAGCAGCAGCCCCCCGGGTACCATGCCGGCCGCCTCGGCCGGGCCGCTCACGTCGCTGACCAGCAGGCCCGGCTCGTCCGGCAGCCCGAGGGCCTCGCGCAGGTCGTCGTCGAGCGGGATGACGGTGATGCCGAGCGCCACCACCACCTGGTCGTCGAACCCCTCGTACTCGATCTCGCGCGCGGCGTCCAGGACCTGGGGGGCGACGAGGATGCTCGCCCCGGCAGTGAGCGCCAGGGCGATGGCATCGCTGGGGCGGCTGTCGATGCGAACCGGCTCGTCACGCCCCACCAGACGCAGCTCGAGCATGCCCAGGAAGGTGTTGTCGACGATAGCGTCGACGTAGACCCGCTCCAGACTCACCTCGACGCCAGCGAGCACGTCACCGAGCAATTCGTGGGTCATGGGGCGGCGGGGTCGCTCACCGCTCAGGCCCCGCAGGATGGCGCCGGCTTCCACCGGACCGATGAAGATCGGGATCACCTCACGGGCACCCGGCTCGCGCAGCAGCACCACGGGCACACCGCCCATGCCGGCCATGCCGACGGTGGCGACCTCCACCTCGACCATGTCGTCCGGGTCGGCGGCGAGGTCCCGTGCGGCGACCGGGGACGCGACGGCCAGCAGTATGAGGCACAGCAGAATCAGCAGGTAACGCGACGAAGACAGCGGGACGGGGGACATGGGGGCTCCTCGCTGGCCGCCGGCCCCGACGACTGGACAGGATCGCTCCGACGGCTGAGTGAATACCCTTTCAGGATGGCAGCCCCACCGCCGCTGCGCCATTCGGGCAGCAGCCCTCGCCAGATCGCCCCCATGGCTTCACTCGACCCCTGACGCGGCGTCTTCAGCCGATCCTGACCCTCATCAGCTCGTCCCAGCGGGTGGTATAGCGTGACGTGAGCCGTTCGCAGCGCAGCCTCCAGGGGCTGTCCTCGCGCGGCAGGCCGAAGCGGACGGTGTCGCGCCCCATCTCGCGATTGAGCCGGTCGACCGTCGCCATCAACCGCTGACTGCGGCTGCGTTCGGCCTGGCTCCGGGACTCCTCCAGCAGTGAAAGCTGGCGTCTCTGGCCGTCCACCAGGTCGAGCAGCATGACGCCGCACTTCTGGTAGCGATACCCTTCACGCAGGATCACCGCGAGCCCGCGTCCGGCGGCCTCGAGCAGGTCGCGGCTGTCGGCAGTCGGCCATGCCAGCGGCACCACCACGCTATTGCAGTATTGGGCCCCCTCCGTCGAAAAGGGGCTGGTGCGCAGGAACACCTGCACGGCACGCGCCAGGCTCCCCTGGCGACGCAGCTTCTCGGCCGCCCGGGTGGCGTGCTGGCGCACCGCCGCCTGCAGGTCACCGGGTTCGCCGGTCGGGCGCCCGAAGGAGCGCGACACCAGGATGCGCTGGCGCGGTTCGGCCAGGTCGTCGAGCGCGATGGCCGGGTGACCACGCAGCTCCCAGACGATCCGCTCCATCACCACCGAGAAGGCCCGGCGGATGCGCTGGGGATTCGCTCGACGCAGCTGCCAGGCCGTGTCGATGCCCATCAACGCCAGCCGCTCACCGGTTCGGCGCGCCACGCCCCACAGCTCGGTCACCGGCAACCGTTCGAGCACCCGTCGCGTCACACCGCCGTCGGCCTCGAGCCGACAGACCCCCTCATGGGCCGGCTGCCGCTTGGCCTGGCGGTTGGCCACCTTGGCCAGCACCCGGGTCGGCGCCACCCCCACGCAGACCGGCAGACCGGTATCGCGGCGCACCGTCTCACGCAGGCGCTGGCCATGCGCCTCGAGGCCATCCGGCGCGACACCGGTGAAGTCCACGAAACTCTCGTCGATGGAATAGGGCTCCACGTCCGGCGAGAACTCGGCGAGGATCGCATTCACCCGACGCGACATGTCACCGTAGAGCGCATAATTGCTCGACAGCAGCACCGTCTGGCGGCGAATGGCCGGTGGCAACAGGTGCAGGGGCGCCCCCATGGCCACCCCCAGCACCTTGAGCTCTCGGGAGCGCGCCACCACGCAGCCGTCGTTGTTGGAGAGCACGCCCACCGGCAGCCCCTCGAGGCGTGGGGCGAAGGCGCGTTCGCAGCTGACGTAGAAGTCGTTGACGTCGACCAGGGCGATCACGGCGTCGCCCCCGGCAGGGCGTGGACCACATGGGTCACCACGCCCCACACCTGGCATTCGCGCCCCTCCAGCGGAATCGGGGCGAACCGCGGGTTGCTGGCCAGCAGCACGGTGCGCCCGCCGAGGCACGCCAGTCGCTTGACGGTGGGCTCGCCGTCGACGGCGATGATGACCACCCGCCCGGGCCGCGGCTCGAGGCTGCGATCCACCACCAGCAGGTCACCGTCGTGGATGCCGTCGCCGAGCATGGAGTCGCCCTCGGCGCGCACGAAGTAGGTCGAGGCCGGCCGGCGCACCACATGGGCGTGCAGGTCGATCTCCACGTCCAGGTGGTCATCCGCGGGGCTGGGGAAACCGGCCCGCACCCGACACCCCATCAGCGGTTGCGCCTCGCCCCCGGCGCCCAGGGCAGCACGGCCGATCACCCCCACTCGAGAAGCGAACGACATGGGCACCTCCCGAAAGACAACTGTATCCACATGGCTATGTTGGTATCTGCTGTTGGCGTGCTTCAAAAATACTGTATAAACTACTGTATATCCAGTTTCCCCTGGAGTACACCATGAAGCGCGCAGACCTCAAAACTCTCGAGCAGACCCTGGCTCGC
>NZ_JCAKFQ010000042.1:0-25320 GCF_059509875.1 Halomonas sp. LMYGS-3
CTGGTACTCTCTCATTGGGAACATCCTATCTCTTGGCGGAGACTGGAGGTTCCCTTTGACCGCAGCACACGGTCAAACCTCGGGTAGTCCCCCGGCAAAGCCGGGGGATTACCTTATTTATTTATAGTCAAACCATAACGGTATGGTAATGTACCATCCTTTCTTGCCTTGCCTACTCGCGGAAAAGATCAGCGTGGCTGCCAGTACGGGCCAAGTGCAGCTCGTCATCCACCACGCGATACAGCAGCAACCAATTGGGCTCGATGTGCGCATCCCGGTACCCCTTCCAATTGCCCCGCAGCGGGTGGTCCTGGTAGACGTCTGGCAAGGGAGCCTGCTCGATTAGCAGGCCCAGCAGGGTCCGCAGCTTGGCCATGTCCTTGCCGCGCTTCTGGACCCGTTTTACGTCTCGCTTGAACTGGCCGGAACGTACTGGGGTCAGCATCAGATGCCCAGGTCCTCGAACAGAGCATCCGCGCTATCAAAGCGCTTGCCCTTGCCGGCTTCCAACTCTTCCAGGGCCTTGGCCGTGGTGGCGTTCGGCACCTGCACGGCAAACGGCAGACGTTTTTCGTCGGCGATCCGCAGCATCAGCAGGCGGATGGCATCGGACACTGACAGACCCATGGCCTCCAGGGCAGCGGTGGCGCGCTCTTTGGTTTCGCGGTCGATGCGGGCTCGGACCACGGTATCAGCACTCATGGTGTCCCCCCTTTCTGACGTGGCTACGATGTAGCTACATCATAGCCGCACTACGTCACTTTGTCACCCCCCACTGTCGAGCTTGTTGGAGCCTAAGCGGCTGTTAGACTATGAACCCTGGAGGGGCGAGACCAAGTTCTCTGCCAGCATGTCTCTATCCTCCACCAAGCTGTCCAGCCGCTCCAGGTTGACGCCGGTTACCCCAACCTCAGCGACATCCGCCGAGGCGCCTGCGGCGCCAATCGCGCAGAAGATCTGCGCTCCCACAGGGCAGCCATCCGCACCAACCCTGTGGGAGCCACGCTCTGCGGGGCGATTGCGGCGCGAAGCGGCGCTGGCGGTGGCCTGAGACGTTGGCGGTTACCGCCAGGCGCCTGCGGCGCCCATCGCTCGGCGGAGCCAAGCTCCCACCAGGCAGGCATCTGCTCGTCCTGACAGGAGCTCCCACCGGCGGGTACTACCTTATGCCGCAACGAGCTTCTTGACGCGAAGGCTCTTGCGGTGCTGCTCGGCATGCCAAAGCTCATACTGGGTCTGCTGGGCAAGCCAACTCTCCGCCGACGTCTCAAACGCGATAGAGAGCCTGATGGCCATTTCAGGGCTGATACCAGCCTTGCCGTTCAGTATCGCACTCAGGGTCTTACGGTTTACGCCAAGCGCTTCTGCTGCGGCGGTCACAGACAAACCAAGAGGCTCCAGGCATAGTTCCTTGATGATTTCACCTGGGTGAGGGGGATTGTGCATCAACATGTATGGCACCTCAGTGATAATCTTCATAGTTCACTGAAGTTGACCGCCTCCATTGGCCCCTTCAGTTCAAGCCATGATCCGCCGTGGAATCAGTGCTTGTCTTCGGCACGGAAGGCCTGAACTTCCGCGGTCGTCAGCCCAGTCGCTTCGGCGATCTGCTCATCGGTGAGCACCCCCAGCTTGATCAGGTTGCGGGCCGTCGCCTGATTCGCCTCGAGGCGGCCTTCCTCGCGGCCTTCCAGACGCTCCTTCTTCACCAGGTTCTCTGCCAGCATGTCTCTATCCTCCACCAGGCTATTGAGCCGCTCCGGGTTGACGCCGGTTACCCCAACCTCAGCGATATCCACCGAGGCGCCTGCGGCGCCAATCGCTCGGCGGGCCAAGCCCCTACCTCGCCCCAAACCCGGTAAACAGAATCCGCACCGTCTTCAGGGTGATCAGCACATCCAGCCATAGCGAGAAGTGCTTGATATAGTAGAAGTCATACTGCAGCTTCTTCGACATGCCATCCACCTCGGCGGCATAACCCTGCTCCACCTGGGCCCAGCCGGTGATGCCCGGGCGCACCACATGGCGATAGCTGAAGAACGGCACGTCCTGCTCGTACCACTCTGAGAGCGAGGTCGACTCGGGCCGCGGCCCGATGAAGCTCATCTCCCCCTTCAGGATGTTAAAGATCTGCGGCAGCTCGTCGATGCGATACTTGCGGATCCACATGCCGACCCGGGTGATCCGCGGGTCGTCCTCGGAGATGGTGAAGTCCTCGCCGCTCATGTCGTGGTACATGCTGCGAAACTTGTACATCAGGAAGGGGCGCTGGCGATACCCCATGCGCGGCTGCAGGAACAGTACCGGCCCGGGGCTGTCGCGCTTGATCAGGATGGCCACCACGGCCATCAGGGGCAGCAGCAGCGGCAGCAACAACAGGGCACCGAAGAAATCGACCACCCGCTTGAAGCCGACATACATCAGCGAGGGCAGCAGGCTACCGAACTCATTCTCGGAAAGGCGATCGATCTGCACGCGGCCAGAGAGCGACTCGGATATCTGGCGGATATGGTAGACGGGGATATGGTTGAGCGTGCAGCGGGCCAGGAAACGCTCCCACTCGGCCGGCAAGTCGGTGGCGCGCAGGTCGGCGACCACGCCATCGTAGCGCACGCCGCCCAGATCAGTGGAATCCAGCATCCGCAGGTCGACCTGGCGTGTTCCCAGCAGCCGCTTGGTATCGCCGAACGGCACCAACGCCAGCTTCAGCCTGCGGAAGCGCCGGCCGATGAAGTACCCCAGGAAGAACCACGCCAGGCTGACCAGGTAGCCACCGAACAACACCTGCCGCGTGTAGCCCTCACGAGTGAAGAACAGAATCGCCACCGCGATCAGGAAGGCAACGGACACCGTGGGCATGATGTAGGCCGCCAACTGCGCCCCGGGAAAGCGGGCCATGCGCCGCAAGGTCAGCGCCGAGGCCAGGAATGCCAGGGCGATGGCAATGACGGTGTTGGTTCGCACATCCGGCAGGTAGTGCCAGAACTCCCAGCCCCAGCGCTCCAGCGAGGGCAGTATGATTACCAGCGGCATGCCCACCAGCAGATGAATCCCCAGGCCCAGCAACAGGACCTCATACCACCGGGAGTGGCGGCGCTGATACAGTTTGTCCACTAAATCTCCAAAGTGAGGTGTGATACCCGTTGAGCTAACCTATCAGCCTATTGAGGACCTGAGATGCATGCTTCGTGACATCCATGTTTTGGTCTAGCCAGTCTCTTCCTCTTCTACCCATTTCACGTCGAGAAGAATCGTCAAGAGCATCTATCCTTATTATTCCCTCCGCAATATCCTTCGCAGAATCTGGTTTGCAGCATACCCCACACCCTGAGGCACTAACAGGATTATCCTCATCACCGACAGAATAGACAATTGGCTTCCCTGCCTGCATATAGTCGTTTAACTTAGTTGGACTCACACCCATGGAAAATATCGGAGCATCGACTAGACCAATATAAGCAATATCGATTCTGGACAAAAAATCTGAAACAGCTGATCTTGGCACCGGAGACAAAAAAGAGATTTTATCTTGAACAGAAAGTTCACGACTCAACTTCTTCAAATCTTCTTCATAAGGGCCATGCCCCATAATTACGACATGTATATTAGACCGCTTGAGAAGATGTACCGCCTGAATTAGAAATTGGAGCGAATTAGCAAGACCTATAGCCCCACAATAACCGACAACTGTACCTCCCCCTCTTTTTATTTCATTCAATTTTTCCAAGTGAGAAGATGGTAACGGCTCCTTCACATCCTCATCTTTTGAAATACCATTGGGTAAATACATAAACTTAGACGGGTGCATCCCTCGTGAAACAAGATATTTTTTGCTATTTTTAGGAACAGAAAGCACCAGCTCTGACTTTTTGCAAGCAAAGTCTTCTGCAGCCTGCATGGCCATAATAAATGGATGTTGTTTTGAAACCTCCCCTAGCTGACATAGTGTGAGAGGCCACAGATCACGAATATCATACACCAAATGCGCATTACATTTTCTGGATATCAAATACGCGGGAAAAATGGAAAAGGGGTTAGGTGAGGAGGCAATCACGATGCTGTACTTTTTTCTATTCCATAGAGAAGAAAGCATTACTCGAAGGTTAAACACAAGCATTGCGAAGACTCGCCCAACCCTTTTTGATGGATTGTATTTTGGAACCGAAAACCAAATGTATTCAATACCATCTATCTCATCATGGCCATTATTCTTACTAACATCAGGCTGGCAAGATCTTGAATGAGAATAAGACGCCGAAATAATAGTGACCTTACACCCACTTCTAACCCACTCTTTAGCCAGATTGTAATTCCTGTAAACCATTCCATGAATTGGAGACCCAGCATCCTGTGAAACTATTAAAATATTCATTCATGGACCAATAATAATATGCAGAATTTTATCTATTCCATGAACCGAGAAACGATTCGCTGAGACGCCTTACCACCTCCATAAAGGTCTTTGGAAAAATTCGCGTTACTACCTAAAAATTTTTTCAATGAATCAATTATCTTGTGCTTATCTGCACCAACCAATACATTGACTCCATTATCGACAAGCTCAGTCCACTCGGTTTGATCTCTTGTAGTGACACATGGCTTTTGGAAGAAATAGGCTTCCTTTTGCAAGCCACCACTGTCAGTGACTACCGCTTTTGAACAACTTATTAACCATAACATCTCTAGATAACCAACAGGGTCAATCACGTCAAAACTGACATTGATGCCAAGATTGTCAATTATCTTCCTTGTACGAGGATGCAATGGCATCACTACTCGCATTACGTGATCATTAACATGGTTTATAGCCGATATTATCTCATGCAATCTTTTTGGATCGTCAGTATTCTCAGCGCGATGCAAAGTCGAAAGAACGAAATCCTCATGTTCCCCTATTGTCAAGTTACTTGGTTTGATAGACTTCTTTGAAAAAAGGATCGCTGCATCTTGCATGACATCTCCCATCTGAAAGATACTTATACCATCCTTTTTCTCAAACCCCTCTGATTTTAGATTTTCCACTGCAGTATCAGTAGGGCAAAAAAGCATATCACTTACCTGATCTGTCAGGATTCGGTTGATCTCTTCTGGCATCTTCATATTATAACTTCTCAACCCAGCCTCTACATGCGCTACTGGGATGTGAAGCTTGGCAGCAGCTAACGCACCAGCCAGTGTAGAGTTAGTATCTCCATACACGAGAACACGATCAGGTTTATTATCAATCAATACTTTTTCGATCTCTGCCAGCATTCGACCCGTCATCTGCCCATGAGTACTACTATGTATATCAAGCTGATAATCAGGCTTGGGAATTTCAAGTTGATTGAAAAATATATCAGACATGTTCTCATCAAAGTGTTGGCCTGTATGCAATATTATTTCGCTTAATGATTGGAATTTAGTAATTTCCTTAGAAACAACGCTTGCTTTGATAAACTGAGGCCTAGCACCAACAATAGTGAAAATTTTCATGCTATGATATTCCTTTATACATTAGAGCTAATTTTTGAGAATAAGCATCCCAGTTATCACTTTCTATATAGCGATAACAGTTTAACTTTTTTTCTTTTTGCTCTTCATCAGTAATAGTATTGACTTTACTGGCAATTATTTCTGGCGTTAATGTTTCATCCAGCAACCAACCTACATTCCATTTGATTACTACTTTTTTCATTTCTACCATTGGCGTGCATAGTATCGGAACACCAGAATTTGGATATTCCCAGAGCTTATTAGGGGTACAGTACAGATGGTTAAGACCATGCTGCTCATATGGAATTAATCCAACAAAAGCACCAGCTGACCATTTATAAAGCTCTTCTTGCGGAACGGGAGGGATAAATATCACTGAGGGGATTTCACGCTGAATGCGGGTATTAATATCGTGCGAAATTTCATGTAAGGTTTTTGTCAACCCCCCCCACCCCATCATGACTAATGTTCTGTCATTTGAGAAATATTCACTAGCTTTAACTAAATTTTCAAGACCTCTCTTCCTAGCAAATCCACCTTGGTACAATATTATTTTTTGATTGAGGGGCAGACAAGATGCTTTATGTAATCTACCGTCATAATAAGTCTCCCCCACTTTCCTGGAAGCGTTCTTGATAATTATAGCCTTTGGTAGGCTAGGATATTTTTTTCTATAATAATCTGAAATACTTTCATTAATGGTTATAAAATAGTCAACATCAGCCTGAAAATTACTTATCTTCTTAACAACGTTTTCTTTAGTGTCAGTATCCAGCTGCGCGACTTCTTCGTAAATTTCATGCGCATCCCATATTAAACTAGCGCCAATTTTTTTCTTTAGGCTAACTGCAGCATCCATGGTACGAAGATCATGAGCATGAATAATATCTGGATTATACTCCAAAGCTTTCTTATACAACGCCTCTGTTCTATGCTCGTCCCATAACTTTTTCCTTGTTATACTTATCATCTTTAACAATAATTTAGCTATTAATGCTATTACAAACTTCCTGTACCTTATAATAAAGAAAGACGCAAGAAATAATATAGAAACGGTCACAGCAACGGTAAGATTCAGCACACTACTCGGAGAGTAATAGAGAACAAATAAAAAAACTAAAAATACGGCAATTAATAAATTCCACCGATTCGCCTTTAATAACAAGTAAAATTTTTCTAACACCCCCCTGTAATTTTCATATATAAATCCAAGAAGTCCTGCAGAAAACCCCCGAGGAATTAGTTCCAACTTGACACCTGAGTCTCTCAATCGACTATATCCGTCTTTAACATGATTATCCTCGAAGCCAAAAATAGTTACTTCCCGTTCTGGGCTCACGATAGAGTCGGCACTTTTAAGTATCCTAGAGTCTCTGACAACTGAATTAAAGCTAAGGACAGCAACTTTCTTCATTGAAAATCAACTCCAAATAATTTCTTGGCATGCTTCTTATCAGACACAATAATTAAAAGTTTCTCATTACACTTTGATAAAAATGACAGAACATCTTCTCTCTTTCTATTATAGAAAACATCCTCTTGTACAATGTAGCGGCCTTGATACTTCATAGCATAATGCTTTTTCTCAAAAAGAGTTAGACCGCCCAGCTGTATCTCATTATTTTTATACTTGCACCTAACCTCTTTTGTCATTTTAGCAAAACTATCCCTATGGATTAATGCATGTTTGTACTCATGCAAGTAAATGGATTGTTCGCCTGGACGTATGCGGCCAAGAAACGACACTAAGTCAGTGTGAAAACTTATCCGATTAATCGAGAATAATGCAGCTCGAGTGAAGGAAAAAATATAGCGCAGAAGAAAAACTAATAAAACAACTAAGGCCGGATCAACACTTGCATCCTCAATGGTAATGCCTAAGTATGCGGCTGGTAAAATTAAAGTTGTTGCTGATAGTATTGCTATAGCGAAACCTGAGTAAGGAGGGACTAATTCCTCTGAATCCGGTGCTGTTGTTAGCGTAAGAAACATAGAAAAAAAAATAAACACTAAGACAACATTGAATAATGCAAATAACGCCATCTGAAAATAAAACACTGATATCACAGAAATTGAAGCAATAATAACAACGACAGGAGGCAGGAAAAGCATAAAAAAACAACGAACAACTTGAGGCCCATGTGACTTATACCATTTTAGTAAAGAATAGTAGTCCTTTTTCACTTTCTTTTTTTTGTAGAAAGCATGATTAATTTCTTTCTTTAACGAAAAATTGATATTTTTTACTGCTGAATATGTGAGTGATGCTACGACCAAGAAAAAAACGGCTATTACAAGATAGTAATTTTTGCTAAAACTAACCCACCTACTTAAAAAACCTCCTCCATCATTAATATATGCCACTACAAACACAAAAGAAGCTACATTTAAAATACTCGCGGCAGAGTTAACTCCGCCTAAGAAGAAAGATCTCACGATAGCCGTTGAGTACTTCTGAAAAGAAGCATTATTCAACAAGTGAAAACCACTGATTTGTTGGAGCATTCATTTTCTGCCTTCAAATAATTTTTTAAATGCCAATTTGGATGCATATATAACCCCCCTTTCGCCACAAAGCGAATGAAATTTATTGATTTGAAGAGAGTAATAGTTTTTAGCCGCTCTGAAATTATTTATTTTAGCTTTAGGTTTTGGCGATATTTGTTTGCTCCGTAATGGATTTAAGTAATCAACTAACTCTGAGTAATTTTTATTGATTCTCATTGTAGCATAAACATATTCCAATGTTTCAGCAACATGAGGGGCATCGTGCAACTCCCGTACGTATTTTCTCGCACTGCTAGCTGTCAACTCTCGGAGCTCACCGTCATTCAATAATCTCTCAAGAACAGTTTCAATATTTTTAGGGTTAGCTGATACAACTGGCTTTTGTTTAGGTAAGAAGTGCTTTAAATCATTTCTTATGTAACTTACGACAGGTTTTCCCAAAGCCATGGCCTCAACTGCTAACACCCCATACCAGCCAATTCTCACCTGATCTATCACTATGTCAGCTTTGGCATATTCTTTTAATGCTTCGTGGTGATTCATTCCCTCAACTAACTTAAAATCAATGTTGTACCCTTTTCTTTTTAACGATTCAATTGCACTGACAATACAGCTTGTACCTTTTATTTCTTTATTAGAAGGCGCATGTGCAATGGTAAATTTGTTCTGTCGCCTTGGATTGTCACACACACTTAGATATTTTTCGATATGGGCAACATTAACTACGCGGGGCACTATCAACGCCCTAGGTATATAAGACTGTAACTCAGGATCAACAACGAAGACACCATCGCATATACTACTTATTAACTTTGAAAAATTTTCTTGATGCGCCTCAGAATATTTTGTAAATACATTATTTGGATTATTCTCAACATAATTAAATTCTTTTTCGGAAAATAAACTTTTCCTTCGTGCTTCTCCCCCACGGAAGTGGAAAAAAACCTTTTTACCCTCCATTTTGGCTATAATTACATCCAGTCCTGTCGGATATATAAGCTTTTGGTTATAGCATAATGTCCTGCTATGGTAATGGAGAACATCAAAATCATTTAATATCTTGACATAACGTCTGAGAACGTTTCGGTCAAACTTAGAAAACTGAAAATCAATATCACTTTTATAACCATACCCATGCTGAGCAACTGAAAGACTCTTGCTGGCAACCCCTCTATCATTTAAACACTGAGACAAAATACTTGGCTGGCCAGCTGAGCTTGTTGGCAGCTGTAAAACAGAAGAATTTTTATCAGATACATGAACCTCTGAAAACAGTTTGTAACTATCATATATTGATTTTAATTTAAACTCCTGGTTCTCCCAACAAAATCTTTCTGCCAAACTTTGCAGCTCGCGTGCATCATAACCAATTGCAATCGTTCTATTAATGGACTCCGCTAATGAATCCTCATTGCCATCAACGAAAATCTTCCCGCAGTTGTACTCTGTTACAAATTTTTCCATAGCTGCATTATTACTAACAACAACGGGAAGTCCTGAGCCTAAGTATTCAAAAATCTTGTTAGGCAGTGCAATTTCTGCATTGGGATATTTCCTAATCGGATGAATACCAATATCCGCAGTCCGCATATATGATACGAGGTCGTCATAGCCTACGTAAGGGAGAAAATGTACTCTATCGCTAACTCCAAAACTCTTTATTTGATCCTTGATTTTATCAACATACTCATTGTTAGAGTTGGTAATTATTGCAACGTGCAAATTATCTATTCTTGGCAACGCCTTAATAATTAAGTCGACACCTCTTATTTCCTTCACATTGCCGCAGTAAACTGCTAGAGGAGTTTTAAATGGCAGGCCTACATCCGATCTAATATCGCGGTGATAGAACTCATCAAAGGAAGACTGACGCGGTGAATTATATATTACATCGGGATATGTTTCCAGGCAGTACTCATTTTTGAGAATTACCGATAATTCATTTGAAACACAAGTTATATGGTCAGGAATGCTTATATAACGACTCTCACATGCCTCGAAAAACCTTCTAGTCTCAGAATTGATTTCCGTTAATCCAGAAACGTACTCATGTACATCATGAATCCATTTTAAATTTTCGCCTTGATACTTATCATATACCATCCCCCCTACAGCCAAACCAACCATATCATGGGTATGCAAAAAATCGAACTTATGGTCTTCTAGTAAAGAAAGTAACTCTCTTGACAGTATAGCTGTATATTCTTGATAGTTAACACCACTTTCAGACTTCCAATCCAATCCTTTCGAAATTATTTCATGCTTGGGATGGGGTAACAGTAATGTCTCAAAAGAAAATCCTTTCAATAAATTCTTTTTTTTCTTCGTGGAAACTCCTACCAATAAAACTTCATAGCCAATCTTGCGCAAGGTGTCGGCTGTTTTAATAACTCTGGAATCACCGTCAACTCCATTAGCAACAAACATTGCAATTTTAAATTTATGATTGCTGACATATTCTTTATCAAATGAGAAAATCATTACTTAAATCTCAGTTAATGCTTTCACAATTTCCATGACTTCTTCGCCATGTAAATATGGATGCATAGGCAAAGATATAACTTGGTCGGACACTCCATCCCCTATTGGTAATTTTACGCCCGAATCTAGGACTGCCGGTTGCTTATTTAACGGTATGGGATAGTGTATCGCTGTAGGTATTCCTAACGACTTCAGCCGTTCTACCACAACTTCTCGCTGGTGAACTTTAATTGTGTACTGCGCCCAGACACTCATGTTGTAATCTTCAACAAAAGGACTGTGTACTGTGCCCAGTTCATGGAATAGAGTAGTGTATCGCTCAGCCACAAAATTCCTAGCGGCGATTTCATCGTTAAGTAATTTGAGTTTTTCCAGCAAAATAGCAGCTTGCAGTGTATCCAAGCGACTATTCACTCCTACTCTTACATGATGATAACGCCGATCCTGTCCATGCCGCGCAATTTGGCGTAATATAACTGCCAGATCGTCGTCGCTTGTAAATATAGCGCCACCATCCCCATAGCACCCTAATGGCTTGCTAGGGAAAAAACTGGTGGTAGCAATGGTACTGAGGTTGCAGGACTTTCGTCCCTTGTAAGTGGCACCAAAACTCTGTGCAGCATCCTCAATTACAGGAATGCTGTGCTTCTCTGCAATGGCATTGATGGCATCAAAATCGGCGCATTGGCCGTAGAGTGAGACCGGAATAATCGCCTTGGTCCGCGGGGTAATTGCGGCTTCAAGCTGTGCTGGGTCAAGATTGTAGGTACGAGGATCAATATCTACATAGACCGGCTTGGCACCCAACACTGCAACGGTTTCTGCTGTCGCAATATAAGTGAACCCGGGAGTGATCACTTCATCGCCTGGCCCGATGCCAAGCGCCATCTGAGCAATCTGGAGAGCATCAGTGCCATTGGCCACACTGATACAGTGCTTAGCCCCAGTATAAGCCGCTAACTTCTCTTCCAGTTCGGTTACTTCCGGCCCAAGGATATATTGTCCATGGGCCAACACTCGCTGGATACCGGCGTCGATTTTTTCCTTGATCCGCGCCTGCTGCGCGGCCAGATCGATGAATTGCATCATGCAGGCACCTTAATCACTTGCTTGCCATCCATTACGTAGCGCTCATTTGTATGCAGGCATCGGATCTCACCTTGCCCTTCCAGCGGCAGGTCGAGCTGCTCCCCGAACTCACTCATCCAACCGATCTGCCGCGCAGGCACTCCCACCATGAGGGCATAGGCCGGGACATCCTTGTTTACCACCGCACCGGCACCGATGAAAGCGTATGCGCCAATGGTCACACCGCACACAATCGTGCAATTGGCCCCCAATGTGGCACCCTGTCTGACCAGTGTGCTTCGATATTCACTCTTGCGTTCGATCAGCGAGCGGGGATTGTAGACATTGGTGAATACCATGCTTGGTCCACAGAAAACACCATCTTCAAGCGTCACATCATCGTAAACTGAGACGTTATTCTGCACCTTGCAGCGATCACCGATCACCGCCTTATTGCCGATGAAGACGTTCTGTCCCAACGACACACCCTTACCGATGCGTGCTCCACCGCATACATGCACAAAATGCCAAATGCGTGACCCATCGCCGATCTGCGCTCCCTCATCGACGATGGCGGAGTCGTGAATCTGTATGCTCATGGTCAAATCAGCCGATTCAGGAAGGGGTGAGCTTCGTTGTTGTCAGGGGCCTGAGGAGGTGTAGATCGAATAGTGTTGACCGTCTCGATGCAATGACGCGCATCTGCAAGTCCATAGCCTCGTCCAGCCAAGATTTCCTGATAGCTAACCGTGTGCAGATCGGTAAAGCCACCGGAGAACTCAACCTCTTTGCCGTCAACTGTGATAGAGCGGTAGGTCGTCTGCTGACCTTTTACACTCTCCGGCAAATCATTGGCATCAATGGAAAGGAACCAGGGCACACGAGCCTTCTCGTACTCGAGGTAGCCGGCTGCCTTATCATTGTTTGCGTAGTGAAGAACGTTTTTCTGTAGCTTCCCGAAGATGAAGTGGAGCATATCAAAGAAATGAACGCCAATATTGGTAGCAACGCCAAAAGACTTTCGCGGATCTCCCTTCCAGCTCTCCATATACCATTTGCCACGGGAAGTAATATAGGTCAATTCCACATCATGTTTCCCTTGACGATCCTCACGGGCCACCTTCCGCTTGAGATCAAGAATAGCCTGGTGATGCCGTAATTGCAGGATATTATAAACACGCTTTCCGGTTTCTTGTTCAATCAGTTCAAGTTCGTCCAACAACTCTGGCGTAGGGACCAACGGTTTCTCGCAGATCACATCACACCCCATTCGCAGACCGGCGGCGATATGTGCATGATGCAAGTAATTTGGAGTGCAGATTGCCACGTAATCCAAGGCAGTTGCCGGCTGACGCTTGAGCTGCCAGGCATGCTCTTGGAATCGCTCGAACTCGGTAAAAAACTCGCTGGCTGGTGAGATTGAGTCGATAACACCCACAGAATCGTTGATGTCATAGGCTACCGATAAATGGTTGCCAGTTTCATTGATGGCCTTCATATGGCGAGGGGCGATATAGCCAGCAGCACCGATCAGGGCAAAATTCTTCATTTTTCACAGCTCCTCAAGCCTTGATGATATGATCAGCAGGTTCGCGATAGGTCCCACGGCTATCAACGATCAAATGTGCGTGCTGCTTTATGAGCTCATAGTCGAAACAGTCGTGGTCGGTCGCCAATACCACGGCATCGAAACTTGCCAGACTGTCAACTGTCAACTCAACGCTCGAAAGGCCAAAATGGTGCTCACGCATCTTCGGGAACACAGGCACATGATCATCGCTATAAGCCACTTCGGCACCTTTCGCCTGAATCATTTCCATTATCTCAACCGATGGAGATTCACGCATATCATCAACATTCTTTTTGTAGGCGATACCCAGCACCAAAACCCGGCTGCCCTTCAATGCCTTACCATGATCATTCAAGCCGTCCATAAGCTTGCCGACTACATATTCCGGCATCGCGCGATTCACTTCACCAGAAAGTTCAATGAAACGAGTATGCAAGCCATATTCACGAGCTTTCCAAGTCAAGTAGAAGGGGTCGATAGGAATGCAGTGCCCCCCCAGACCTGGGCCCGGATAGTAGGGAGTAAAACCGAAAGGCTTGGTAGCGGCTGCATCGACAACTTCGAAGATATCGATTCCCATACGATCGGCCACTACCTTCATTTCATTGACCAAACCGATATTCACCGCACGGTGAATGTTCTCCAGCAGCTTGGTCATCTCTGCCGCCTTGGTGGAACTGACCGGGACGACTTGATCGATGGCGGACTCGTAGAGTGCGACTCCCACCTCACGACATGCAAGCGTATGACCACCCACCACCTTGGGAATGGTACGGGTTTCAAAATCCGGATTGCCCGGATCTTCACGCTCTGGTGAGTAGACCAAGAAAAGATTCTTGCCTACCAGAAGACCGTTCTCCTGGACACGCGGTAACAGCTCTTCCTCAGTGGTACCCGGATAGGTCGTACTCTCCAGCGAGATAACCTGCCCTTCACGCAGATACGGCTTGAGGGCATTAGTGGTATTGACCACAAAACTCATGTCCGGCTCGCGATACTTGTTCAGCGGTGTAGGCACGCACAGAATCACTGCATCAACTTCAGTTACGCGACTGAAATCTGTAGTGGCTTGAAAACCAGACTGAGCCGCTTTGGTAACTTTTTCTGAAGAAATGTGCTCAATGTAGCTCTTGCCGGCATTGAGACTGTCGACCTTGCCTTGATCAATATCAATTCCCAAAACACGAAAGCCAATGTCATTGTACCGCAGCATCAACGGCAAACCAACATAGCCCAAACCGACAATGCCGATAACTGCCTCTTTCGTTTTCAGCTTGTCGATAAGCGAATTTTTAATTTCGGTCATTTTTTAACACCCAATCATTTTCATGTTAAAAGTAAAGCAAGCTTCCATTACGGAAACTGCTACAATTTATGGCTGTTAGTAAACATCATGTCATTCTCCGTGTATATCTTTCAGAGCAATGCAGACGGTTACTCAACAGTTACGGATTTGGCGAGATTGCGGGGCTTGTCCACATCGGTGCCCTTGACCAGGGCCACGTGATAGGAGAGCAACTGCAGCGGCACGCTGTAGACGATGGGCGCGACGTAGTCGCTTACCTTGGGCAGCGTCAGGTTGTGCACGCCCTCCCCCTCTTCCAGGCCGGCATGCTCGCAGACGAAATTGATCAACTGGCCGCCGCGGGCGCGCACTTCCTGCAGGTTGCTCTTGAGCTTTTCCAGCAGCTCATCGCTGGGTGCCACGGTCACCACCGGCATGTCGTCATCGACCAGCGCCAGGGGGCCATGCTTGAGCTCGCCGGCGGCATAGGCCTCGGCGTGGATGTAGGAGATCTCCTTGAGCTTCAGCGCCCCTTCCATGGCCACCGGATAGTGCGGCCCACGCCCCAGGAACAGGGTATGGCGCTTGCTGGCGAAGCGGGCGGCCAAGGCTTCGATGGTCGGCTCGAGTTCGAGCACCCGCTTGACCTGCTCCGGCAGGGCAGCGAGGTCGGCCATCAGTGACGCCACCCGCTCCTCGCCCAGTCGCTCACGGCCCAGGGCAAAGCTCAGCCACAACAGTGCCGCCAGTTGGGTAGTGAAGGCCTTGGTGGAGGCCACGCCGATCTCCGGCCCGGCGTTGGTCAGCAGGCGCAGGCCGGATTCCCGCACCAGCGAGCTGCCCGGTACATTGCAGATCGCCAGGGTCGCGAGATAGCCGGCAGTTTTGGCGAAGCGCAGGGCGGCCAGGGTATCCGCCGTCTCGCCCGACTGGGAGATGGTCACGAACAGAGTGCCTTCGGGCACCACCACGTGGCGGTAGCGAAACTCGCTGGCCACCTCCACCGAGCAGGGAATGCCGGCCAACCCCTCCAGCCAGTAGCGCGCCACCAGGCCGGCATGGTAGCTGGTGCCGCAGGAAACGATCTGGACCTGCTTGACGCTGGCCAGCAGCGCATCGGCACCGGGCCCCAGGATGGAGGTGAGCAGCCGGCCCTCGTCTGACACCTTGCCTTCCAGGGTGGCCTTCAGGGCGCGCGGCTGCTCGTGGATCTCCTTGAGCATGAAGTGGCGATACTCGCCCTTGTCGGCTACCTGATCACCGTGTTCGTAGCGCACGACGGGGCGGCGCGCTTCTGGCCACCCAAGCACGGCCTTGGGGTCAGACCCCGCTGGCTGTTCTGTCGTGGCCATTGGCATTGACTGTCGAGCCTGTTCAGCCTTGGGGTCTGACCCCAAGGCCTCATAGATCCGGCAGGCATCACGTGTGACCAGGGCATGGTCACCCTCTTCCAGGTAGATGAAGCGGTCGGTGACCTGCAGCAATGCCAGGGGGTCGGAGGCGATGAAGTGTTCTTCGCTGCCTTCTCCGATCACCAGCGGGCTGCCCATGCGAGCGCAGAGCAGGCGATCGGGGTGCTCGATATGGATGATGCCCAGGGCATAGGCGCCGTGCAGGGCCGAGAGGGTGGTGCGAAACGCGGTCAGCAGACGCTCTTCGGCATCGGTCGCCACGGTCTGCTGATAGTGGTGATGGAACAGGTGGGCGATCACTTCCGTGTCGGTCTCGGAGTGAAAGGTGTACCCCTGCTCCTGGAGCGACTCCCGCAGGCTCTCGTGGTTCTCGATGATGCCGTTGTGCACCACCGCCACCGAGGCATTCGACATGTGCGGGTGGGCATTGTAGCGGCTCGGCTTGCCGTGGGTGGCCCAGCGCGTGTGGGCGATGCCCAGTTGCCCCTTCACCTCCCGCCTGGCCAGCTTCGCTTCCAGTTCGGCGACCTTGCCGGCCTCACGCTCCCGCTGGAGCTGACCGGCCAGCGCCACGGCGATGCCGGCAGAGTCGTAGCCGCGGTATTCCAGCCGCTTCAGCCCTTCGAGAAGAATGGGGGTGACATTGCGCAGGCTGGCTGCGCCGACGATTCCACACATGGCGGTCCTGAAGAAAAAGCTGAAAGAAGGAATGTGGTGAGCGAGCGCGGGCCAGATGGCGATAGGCACGCTACCGCCCGGGGATTCTCCCGGGCGCATTCCCATGCCCTGTACCAAGCCTGGATACCGAAGGTGAGCGAGCGGCGAGGACAAGGTCAGTCATGAAGCGCCATGGTAGGCGCACACAATACATGCCGGGGAGCGGTTCCAGCGCCCCTTATCGTCCCTTGCCAAGCCTCGGCTCGGCACCCCTGCGGTATCGTTTTAATGATCGCGCCATTCTACGTCACCACGCGGCCGTGCTCCATGGTTGAGCGCCGGGGACGCTGTAGGCCATGCGTGATGGGCTAAGTCTGCTTGGGGTTGGGAGGATACAGCACCCGGCGTGCGGGTCAACGGGAAAACAGGCGGGGAAACAGGGGGATACTCGGGGGAAGGGGCGGTGATGGGGCATACGGGGGTGATCACCGCCGGGGCGCCTGCGGCGCCGATCGCCCGGCGGAGCCTGAGCCTGGCTCTACAGGGCTGGGTGATGGGTGCATGTATTGGCGGGGGTATGGCAGCTTGACTCGGGGACATCGCCTGCATTTTCTCGACGATGGCAGCAGATTCGCCGAAACAGGCGCCGAGGCCCGCCCCTATGGGGTCAGACCCCGGCCGAGTTGTGGCGCGCCACAGGGCACTGAACGAGCGGCTTCGACGCCGCCGGGGTCTGACCCCCTAGGGGCTCCCGGCGGCGTCGGTCACCCGCTACCCGGCTTTCTTCAACTGCCTGGCAGGCTGGCCTGATCTTGTTCGGTGCACTCAGGAGTACATCTACCTTGCGCCCGTGCATGGCGCGAACGCTGAGCCGGACAGAGAGCTCAACGAACGAGTCGATATCGCCGCCACGGGCGGTGTCGTCCAGCCGTGAGCCGAATAGTCTTACGGTGGCGCCAGGGCCAAGCTCGTCGGTGACGATATGCTGGATGATCTGTCGTTGGGTATTTGTCAGGCGCATGGGTCTTGCAGTTCGCGGCAAGGCGCTCGGCGCTTGGTCCTCGGCCCTGGAGGGGCGATCACTCTTTCAGCAGGGCTTCCAGGCTCTCGGCACTCAGGATACGCTCGGCCCAGGCTTCCAGCTGGTCGGTGGTGGCGCCCTCGAGCCTTTCCCGCGCCCAGTCGGGCAGCTCGCCGAACTTCAGCGTGATCTGCCTGGTGAGCAGCAGCAGCTCTCCCTCCTGGCGGCCTTCCTGGCGGCCTTCCTGGCGGCCTTCCTGGCGACCCTTCTCGATGCCGAAGCGTTCGGCGCTGGTGACATAGGGCATGTGCTGAGCCTCCGAACCGAAGCCAGGTAACTCTTTCAGTGGGTCGAGCGCAGCTCGTGCACCTCGTCCTCGCTCAGGCCGGTCGCATTGGCAATGGTGACATTATCAAGGCTGGTGGTCTCGATTAGATTGCGAGCGGTCTCTCGCTTGGCTTCGAGCTTGGCCTCCTGGATGCGGGCCTCAGCCTCTTTCAGCGCTTCCTGGCGGCCTTCCTCGCGGCCTTCCTGGCGACCTTCCTGTTTCCAGCGCTGCGGCCATTGGCCGGTACGTTCTTGCAGCATGGTGTATACCTCCCGCAGGTCTTCCAACCGGTTGAGTTCCTGCCACTGCTCCTTTGGTGCCTGTCGCCTGGCCCAGACTTGCTTCAGCCAGCTGGTGAAGGCATTGCGCAGCTCTTCTTGCTGATCGGCATAGAGCCATTCGACCAGGTGCCCCAGCACGTTCAGGGCTTCATCGATTCCCTGATAATGCTCCAGATTGAAGAGCGCTGCGACCACATTGCGCGTTTCGTCGGGCCACTGGGGATCGTTGACGATCGCCTTCTCGTCGAGCAGCAGGTAGCGCACGGCGGGGCAGTACTTTTCCAGCCCGCCGCTGACGCTTTCGACCATCTCGGCGATATCTTGTGCCGCATTCCAGCGTCTTTCGCCGTGGCGGGGGCATGGCGGCTCGACTCGGGGACATCGCCGGCATTGTCTCGACGATGGCAGCATGTTCGCCGAAACAGGCGCCGAGGCCCGCCCCTATGGGGTCAGACCCCGGCCGAGTTGTGGCGCGTCACAGGGCACTGAACGAGCGGTTTCGACGCCGCCGGGGTCTGACCCCATAGGGACTCCCTGCGTCGATAACCCGCTACCCGTCTGTCTTCAGCTGCCTGGCAGGCTGACTCGTAGGGCCGCTTCCCAGCGTTCCGGGGCTTTCAGTTCGCGACAAGGCGCTTGGTCCTCGGCCCTGGAAGGGCGATCACTCTTTCAGCAGGGCTTCCAGGCTATCGGCACTCAGGATACGCTCGGCCCAGGCTTCCAGTTGGTCGGTGGTGGCGCGCTCGAGCTTTTCCCGCGCCCAGTCGGGCAGCTCGCCGAACTTCAGCGTGATCTGCCTGGTGAGCAGCAGCAGCTCTCCCTCCTGGCGGCCCTTCTCGATGCCGAAGCGTTCGGCGCTGGTGACATAGGGCATGTGCTGAGCCTCCTCAAAGGCATAGTGTTCGTCGAGGAACTCGCGTGCGCGACGTCTGCGACAAGGCGCTTGGTCCTCGGCCCTGGAGGGGCGATCACTCTTTCAGCAGGGCTTCCAGGCTATCGGCACTCAGGATACGCTCGGCCCAGGCTTCCAGTTGGTCGGTGGTGGCGCGCTCGAGCTTTTCCCGCGCCCAGTCGGGCAGCTCGCCGAACTTCAGCGTGATCTGCCTGGTGAGCAGCAGCAGCTCTCCCTCCTGGCGCCCTTCCTGGCGGCCCTTCTCGATGCCGAAGCGTTCGGCGCTGGTGACATAGGGCATGTGCTGAGCCTCCTCAAAGGCATAGTGTTCGTCGAGGAACTCGCGTTCCAGAGCATCCGGCAGCCGCATCATCCAGTCGATCAGCCGGAACAGCTCGATGATCTGCTGCTTGACGTAGCCACGCTGGTACATCGATCGCGTGAGGTGCGCCTTCCAGCGCTTGAGCTCGTGCCCGTCATCGAGCAGCTTGGCCTTGAGCTGGGCCATCACCACCAGCGCAAAGACATTGTCGCTGGCTTCCAGTTCCGCCCAGCGGGCATCGAGATCCAGCAGCTTGGCGACCGGAAAGCGGAAGTCCACTTCGCAGCCCCAGCGGCCACGCTGGAAGCGCTGCGGCCGGAAGCCGGGACTGGCGTCGGCCAGCACCGCCAGGCTGACCACGTCGACGCCGTAGCGATCCAGCAGCCGATAATGGTAAGTATACATTCTGGCAGCAAAATCCGCCTCGGGTTCGCCCTGCACCTCGACATGGATCAGCACCCAGGTCTCCTGGCCGTCGTAGGTGTAGACCTTGGCCAGCTTGTCGGCGTACCGCCGGCCGTTATCGGCGTCCGGGGTGATCTGCTGGAGCTCCTTGTCGAGAAAGCTATGCCCCTTCGACCAGTCGATTTCGGGGTAGATGCCGGGAAACAACAGGGCCATGAACTCGGGGAAGCGCCACTCCAGGGCCTCCTTCCATGGACTGTCGTGATCCTGACGAGGGAGTGGGTCGCTCATGGGGCTCGCATCCTCATCCTGGAGGTGTTCCTTGGCGCTGGGCCCGGGCTTCCAGCTTGCGCTCTTCCGGCTTCAAGCTTGGAGCTTCAGGCAGGCCTACAGGGCCGCTTCCCAGCGCTGATGCCGCTGGCCGCAGACGATGAACCAAGGGTTGAGCACGCTGTCCTGCCGGTTGCAGCGCAGCGGTTCGAGGGTGTTGGCGTCGAGCACTTCGCCGCCGGCGGCGGTGACCACGGCCTGGGCGGCGGCGTGAGAGCGCCTGCTCGCTGGCATTCGGTGCACTCAGGAGTACATCTACCTTGCGCCCGTGCATGGCGCATGCAGTCTGGCTCCTCACGTTAATCCTGCCCCAGCTTGGTTAAAGCCTAAGCGACGCTTTTCAGGTATTGCGGCTCATGAAGACGAGCAGGCGATAGCTCGAGCCCATTGGGCCAGCAGAGCGCTCCGGCATCGATAAAGCAGCGCTTGGCATACTTTTCATCTTTCAGAGGTTCAAGCAAGGGGCCTTGATGCTCTCTTAGATATTCTGACAGGTCGAATATACCGTGAGCGCCATCGGAAAATTCAAGTTCGAATTGGAAATTTTGCAAATATTTAACGAAAAGCAGTTTAACCATGGTCAGCTCCTCTAATGCGCTCCAACGGTTCAAAGTGTTGCGCTCTTTCCCAATTTTCGAGTAGCTCATGCTGATGCTCAAGACACCATTCCCGGACGATGCTGGTCGCCTTTCTCGGCAATTTTCCGGCTTTGGCTTCTCCAGTGCGGATCACGATTAATGCTTCGAAACCTTGGTTTCGACATGAATATGGGGTGGCGGGTGATCGTCATGCTACATGCGCACCACTATACCAAAGAAAATGGACAGAATAGGCATATCGCTATGCTCCTGGAATAGCTGTCTCGGTCTCTGTTCGTCTTGAAAATTCTGCGGCCGCTGTTACCTCGAGCGCACGCCCTGCCCCTTCGGCCCACGCCAGCAGCTTGGCCTTGAGCGCGGCCTGGGCGTGGGGGTCGCCGTGTACCAGGCGCACTTCCCGCGGCGGGTAGCGCATGCGGCGCACGAAGTTGAGCAGGTCCTGCTGGTCGGCATGGGCCGAGTAGCCGTTCACGGTTTCGATGCGGGCGCGAATGTCGATGCGTTGGCCATCCAGCATCACCCAGCCGCCGCTGGGGCCATGGCGCTGGATGTCGCGGCCCGGGGTGCCGGCGGCCTGGTAGCCGGTGAAGAGCACGCAGTGGCGGGGATCGTTCAGCATGCGCTTGAGGTAGTTCACCACCCTGCCCCCGCTGACCATGCCGCTGGCGGCGATCACCACCGCGGGCCGGCCGCTCTCGGCCAGGTAGGCCACGGTGCGTTCGTGGGCTTCGTGGCCGTCCACGGTGTAGAGGTTCTCGAAGCTGAGCGGGTGGCGGCCGCGGCGCAGCGTCTGGTGGGCCTCGGCGTCCCACCAGGGCTTGAGTTCGCGGTACACCGCGGTGAAACGAGCGGCCAGGGGCGAGTCGACGATGATCTCGAGCTCGCGCCAGCGTTCACTGCGTGCGCGATGAATCAGTCCTTCCAGCTCGTAGAGCAGCTCCTGGGTGCGGCCCACGCTGAAGGCGGGGATCACCACGGTGCCGCCGTTCTCCAAGGCTCTGTCGATGGCGGCCTTGAGCCGCTCGCGGCGGTGGCGCCGGTCTTCGTGCCGGCGGTCGCCGTAGGTGCTCTCCAGCACCAGCACGTCGGCCCGGTACGGCGGCCTGGGCGCGGGCAGCAGCGGTGCGTAGGGCGCACCCAGGTCGCCGGAGAACACGGTGCGCTGGTGGTGCCCGCTGGCCTTGTCCTGGGTATCCACTTCCACGTAGGCGGAACCGAGGATATGCCCGGCGCGCTGCAGCTTGACGCGAAGGCGGTGGCGTTCGTCGTCGAGCACGGTGTGCCAGCGCTGGTAGTCCAGCGCCACCAGCCGCCCCTGCACTTCGGCCAGGAAGCGTTCGATCAGGGCGCGGTCGCGGGTGAAGCCGACCTTCAGGGCGTCTTCGATGACCAATGGCAGCAGCCGTGCCGAGGGCACCGAGCAGAGAATCGGCCCCTGGTAACCCGCCGCCAGCAGGTAGGGCAGCCGGCCGATGTGGTCGATATGCACGTGGGTGACCACCAGCGCCAGCACGTCTTCCACCGGGAAGCGCACCTGGTGCTGCTCGAGGCTGTCGAGGTGCTCGGCGTCCTGCCCCTGGAAGATGCCGCAGTCGACGAGCAGGGCCCGGTCCGGGGCGACCTGCAGGCGGTGGCAGCTGCCGGTGACGCCCGCCCCGCCGCCGTGGTGGAGTATGTTCACGTTGCCTTCTTATTCGTAGTTAATAGCGGCTTCGATATCATCCCGTTCGAGGTCGGGCATTTCCTCCAGGATCTGCTCGGTCGTCAAACCCTGTGCCAGCAGTTCAAGCACATCGACTACCCGAATTCGCATCCCGCGAATGCAGGGCCGACCGCCGCACTGGTCGGGGTTAATCGTAATTCTTGATTGAAGGTTGCGCATGATTACCTCCCATCCTTGGGGTCTGACCCCGTGCTCGACAGAAGTCGTCAACGTGGGCTCTCCCCGGTAACCTCGACATCCCGGGGGTCAGACCCCGGAGGCGGGTTCCGGTGTCGAGGCCCGCGCCTATGGGGTCAGACCCCGGCCGAGTTGTGGCACGTCACAGGGCACTGAACGAGCGGCTTCGGCGCCGCCGGGGTCTGACCCCCTAGGGCCTCCCAGCGCCGGTAACCCGCCCCGCTACCCGTCTGTCTTCAACTGCCCGGCGACTGGCTTCCCCGTCGCAGCTCGCCCCCTCACCTTCGTTGATGTGCTCGATCAGCTCCATGCCGGATTCCGCGGCCATGCAGAAGGCGATCATTTCGCTTGCATCATCCCCGGGTTGCGCAACTCCGCCGCCACCTCGCGGATGATATGGATCGACTCGGATTCGAGCTGCTTGAGGTGGGTGGCGCGTTCGGGGGTTATTTCGGACATCGAGATCCCAGATGAATTCAGGGTTCAAGGATTGTAGAGGGAGAGCTTTAAGCTGTAAGAGTTAAGAGTTAAGAGTTAAGAGTTAAGAGTTAAGAAAAGACAATAATCAAAGGACGGCGAAATCAATCAACGGGCTGACAATGGTGTAGAAAGGAAGGTTAAGGCGTAGGTTCGAGACTCATGGCGATGCTCCACTTTGATTGAGAGATTGAAGCACCTCGCCAACCTGAACCTCCAACATAGGCAAATCTCTCTCAATGGTCTTCCAAACCACATCTAGATCGACCTTGAAATACCCATGCGCCAACGCATTTCGTGTGCCGTAAGCAGCTTTCAGGGGAAATTCCGGATGCTTCGCAGCAAAGTCCGGAAAGTGGCGCTGGATATTACCCGCTGCCTCACCGATGATCTCCAGATTGCGGATCACCGCATCCTGCTTTTCTTCATTCATGAGGAATGCAGCATGGTCAACGTCTATGAGATAGCGCTGAATTCGACCTATGGCCTGCTGAATATGCTCAAGGTAGTCTCTTAAAGCCAACTCATCCCGACGACTCATACTGCCTGAGCCTCATTCAGCACTTCCATTTTCCACCTGTCAGGTAATGCACCAGGGGTCAGCACATCAACCTCCACCCCAAGGAGTTCTGTAAGCTCTTCACGGATAGCACCCACATCAAAGAGTGATGTCTCCTTGGTGGTGTCGATGAGGATGTCCAAATCGCTTCCATCCGTATCCTGGCCGTGGAGGACAGAGCCGAAGATGCGGGGGTTTTTGGCATGGTGCCGCTCCACGATCTGCCGGATGGCTTCACGATGCTGCTGATATGCAATAGATGGCTTCATGCAGAGCCCCCATTGGCACTTGAATAGCCAAACCTTAGACCATGAAGCATTAGCCGTCAATCAGCCAACGCTTGCTTTTCCATATCTTAATTGATGAAAAAGGAATCAGGACAACATCACCGGACTGGTACATCGTTCCAGACCTCGTCCTCGTCATTGTCCCATAGCTTTTCCATGCTCGATTCCTGTGCATGAGAAAAGCTTTTCAATTCACTTTTTTCAAGTCTTTGCATCAGAAAATAAGTAAAGTCCAGCGCCCCTTCTGGAGTGACTCGGGAAGCCGGTTGATATTACTGACAATCTTTTCAGACGTATTCATGATCTATTCGCCTCACTAGATAGCCAAAAGGATTTCTTACAGGATCTCAAGACTTCCAGCCTTATACTCTCGACATCCCGGGGGTCAGACCCCGGAGGCGGGTTCCGGTGTCGAGGCCCGCGCCTATGGGGTCAGACCCGAATGGCACTTACTTAAGCTTTTTCGGATGTCCGTAGCGTTGGATCTCCTCACGCGCTTGGTGGCGATGCGTTTTCAATAACCGGTGGGGCCGGGGGCGCCGTTTGATAGCTCTTGGCTCCAACCGATCCGGCCGCAGGCCCACGCGAATCGCGGTGATGTGCCCCATGACGCTCTGGCGCTCCTCGTCCGTTAGCGGCGAACGTGTCGCTATCTGTCGGAAAATCTGCAACGTATGCTTGAAACTGACGTGCTGGGGTAGCCGGTCCGCCCACTCACTGGAGTGCGCCATCACGCGGCGGATCAGGTTGTACGCCAACAAATACATCCAGACTTCCTTCTCCACCATGGCGGGCGTCTTGCAGCGCAGCACCTCCATGCCCAGTGTCGTCTTGATATCCCGGAAGCTCAGCTCGATCTGCCAGCGCTCCTGGTAGAGCGCCTGGATCTGTTGGCGTGGCGCTTGCCTGGAGGAGCACAGTGTCGTGACGATGACCATGTTCCCGGCGGCCAGCTCCCGGACCGGCATGGTGTCGGGCAAGGCATCAAAGGCTTCTTGACTCATCCACTCGTGCCGGTTCTTCGGTTTCTGCCAGGTGGCGATGTGGTCCTTGTCACCCAGCCTCTTCCCTGTCTGAAAGTCGGTCTGGCGGCCAAAGTGTTGGCGCATGACCACATCGACACCGCGGGCTTTCAGCGCCGCGATGAGCGCATAGGAGGGGTAGTAACGGTCGGCGATGACGATGTCGCCTGACTCAAAGGTGTCGAGCATCTCCCGCAGCAAGGCATGCTCTCCCGTGCCCTTGCCTTTCACGGGCCCCATCGCCGCATTGAGGATCGCCCCGCTGCTCAAGTCCAGGATGGCCACCAGCCGGGCGGTCGGGAACCCGAGACCGGGCTTCTGGCTGGTTTGCTGAGGAAAGCGCTGCTGGTTCTCGGGCGTGTCCGGCATCGACACCGTGGTACCGTCGATCAGCTTGATCGGCCGGCCCTGCCAGGTCCAGGCAGAGGGCACTTCCTCCGC
>NZ_JCAKFQ010000043.1:0-22192 GCF_059509875.1 Halomonas sp. LMYGS-3
TAGCCGGATAAGCCGGCTGCCAGGAAAAATAGGCCACTTGAGGTGGTCAAAAATCAACCGCTGACGCGCGAAATTTGCCGCGCTGAGCGCTAGAGGCGCTCGGCATCGAATTGATCAGCGGTTCCTTAAGGTCCGCCTATCAAATCGTCAGCGCTACACACGTGGACAGGACCGGCAACGCCGCATACAGCGTGAAAAAAGCGGCAGGGAGTCGCCCCGCCGCCAAGCCATCGATCGTTCCCGATCGAGAGAGTGCTAGATCTCGAACCCCAGGCCGAAGTCATCCGCGCTGATCGCCATCAGCGGTTCGGCGCCGGCCTCGATGGCCGCCTTATGGGCCCGGGTGCGCGGCAGCAGGCGCTGGAAATAGAAGCGCGCGGTGTGGAGCTTGGCTTCGTAGAAGGCGGCCTCCTCGGTGCTCTCGGCGAGTGTCGCCCGGGCCTGCTTGGCCGCGCGGGCGAAGAGATAGGCCAGGGTCAAGTAGCCCGAGTACATCAGGTAGTCGACGCTGGCCGCGCCCACCTCCTCGCGGTCGGCCATGGCCTTCATGCCGACGCCCAGGGTCAGCTCACCCCACTCGGTGTTGAGCTGGGCCAGCGGACGCACGAACTCGGCGAGCTCGGCATTACCCTCCTCGGCCTGACAGAACTTGTGGATCTCCCGGGTGAAGACCTTGAGGTTCTCGCCCTGGTTCATCAGCACCTTGCGGCCCAGCAGGTCGAGGGCCTGGATGCCGGTGGTGCCCTCGTAGAGGCGGGTGATGCGGGCATCGCGCACCAGCTGTTCCATGCCCCACTCCCGGATAAAGCCGTGCCCCCCAAAGACTTGAACCCCCTCATTCGTCGCCTCGAAGCCGACCTCGGTGAGAAACGCCTTGACGATGGGGGTCAGCAGGCCGAGCAGGGGTTCGGCGCGCTCGCGCTCGGCGGCGTCCCGGCCATGCTCGACGATATCCAGCAGCTGGGCGGTGTAGAGCACCAGCATCCGCCCGCCCTCGGCGAAGGCCTTCTGGGTCAGCAGCATGCGGCGTACGTCCGGGTGGACGATGATCGGGTCGGCGGCCTTCTCGGGCGCCCGGGGGCCGGAGAGCGCACGCATCTGCAGGCGGTCGCGGGCATAGGCCAGGGCATTCTGGAAGCTCGCCTCGGTCAGCCCCAGGCCCTGGATGCCGACACCCAGGCGGGCGGCGTTCATCATGGTGAACATGCAGACCAGGCCCTTGTTGGGCGGGCCCACCAGGAAGCCGCGAGCACCATCGAAGTTCATCACGCAGGTGGCGTTGCCGTGGATGCCCATCTTGTGCTCCAGCGAGCCGCAGACCACGCCGTTGCGCTCACCCGGCTCACCCATCTCGGTCGGTAGATACTTGGGCACCACGAACAGCGAGATGCCCTTGGAGCCCTCCGGGGCGTCCGGCAGCTTGGCCAGCACCAGGTGGACGATGTTCTCGGCCAGGTCGTGATCGCCGGCGGAGATAAAGATCTTCGTCCCGGTCACGGCATAGCTACCGTCGGTATTGGGTACGGCACGGGTCTTGATCAGGCCCAGGTCGGTGCCGCAGTGCGGCTCGGTCAGGCACATGGTGCCGGTCCACACGCCTTCCACCAGCTTGGTCAGGTAGGTGGCCTGCTGCTCCTCGGTGCCGTGATGGCGCAAGGCATCGGCGGCGCCGTGGGAGAGCCCCGGGTACATGCCCCAGGCCAGGTTGGTGGCGCAGATCATCTCCGAGAGCACCATCGAGAGCGAGTGAGGCAGCCCCTGGCCGCCATGGACGGGGTCGGCGGCCAGGCTCGGCCAGCCGCCCTCCACGTACTGCTGGTAGGCCTGCCGGAAGCCCTTGGGGGCCTTGACCTCGCCGCCCTCCAGCAGGCACCCCTCCCGGTCGCCGCTCTGGTTCAGCGGCAGCAGCACCTCGCGGGCGAAGCGCGCGCCCTCCTCCAGAATGGCGGCGACCACGTCAGGGCTGGCGTCCTCGCCGCCGGGCAGGCGGGCGTAGTGGGCCGGATAGTCCAGCAGCTCGTCCATTACGAAGCGCAGGTCGCGCAGGGGGGCCTGATAGTCGGGCATCTCGTCTCTCCACAAAGGGTCGCCTGAAATCGGTCGCAGGAAGGCGGCGACGGCCGCTTTCAAACACATGTTTGAAACTAGCCGCCCAGACGCGGAGAGTCAAGCGTTCGTTTTAAAACCTTCAAGCTCCAAGTTGCAAGGCACAAGGGGTGCCCTCCAGGCGCAAGATGCAAAAGGAGCAAGCCAAGGGGGTTCCTTGGAGCTTGCTCCTTGTGGCTTGCAGCTCGGCGCTGCCGAAGGCCTACTGCATGCGGATGCCGCCGTCCAGGCGAATCACCTCGCCGTTGAGCATGGGGTTGATGAGGATCTGTTCGGCCAGACGCGCGAACTCCTCGGGCTTGCCGAGCCGTTTGGGGAAGGGCACCGAGGCGGCCAGGGCCTGGGCGGCCTCGTCAGGGATCTCGCTCATCATCGGCGTCTCGAAGACGCCCGGGGCGATGGCCATCACCCGGATGCCGTGACGCGACAGCTCCCGGGCCGCCGGCAGGCTCATGCCCACCACCCCGGCCTTGGAGGCGCTGTAGGCGCACTGCCCCACCTGGCCGTCGAAGGCGGCGACCGACGCCGTGTTGACGATCACCCCCCGCTCGCCGTCCTCGGCCGGCGTATTCTTCGCCATGGCCGCCGCGGCCAGGCGCATCACGTTGAAGGTGCCCACCAGGTTGATCTGGATGGTGCGCGCATAGGCATCGAGGTCGGCGGGGTTGCCGTCGCGGTCGACCAGCTTGGCCACGCTGACCACGCCGGCACAGTGGATCACCCCGGCGAGCCCGCGACCCTCGCTCAGTGCGACCGCGGCATCGATGGCGGCCTGGATGTCGTCGCCCGAGGTGACGTCGCCGCGCACCGCCCGGGCGCCGTCGCCCAGTCGCTCGGCATGGACCTCGACGGCGTCGCTGAGATCGCAGAGCACCACGCGGCCACCGCTGGCGACCAGACGCTCGGCGGTGGCCGCCCCCAGTCCGGAGGCGGCGCCGGTGATCAGAAAGGTATTGTCCTTCACTTGCATAGCGGATTCCTGATTGTAGATGGAAAAGCTGAAAATGCTCGAGGCTGTTCCGTCGACAGGGCTAGGAGGGGCGCCTCTCGCTTCAGGCATCTTCAACTGTCATTGTGCAACGCCGGTCTCTGCTTTCTCGGCGGCGTCGGCGCGCAGCTTGAAGCGCTGGATCTTGCCGCTGGGGGTCTTGGGCAGCGCATCGACGAACTCGATCACCCGCGGGAAGGCGTGGGTCGAGAGTCGTTCGCGCACCTGCTGACGGATCTCGTCGGCGAGCGCCTCGCTCGGCTCGAAGCCGTCGCGCAGCACCACGTAGGACTTGATGATCTCGCCACGGATCTCGTCAGGCTGGCCCACGGCGGCGGATTCCGCCACCGCCGGGTGGGTCATCACCGAGTTCTCCACGTCGGTGGGACCGACCCGGTAACCCGCGGTGGTGATGATGTCATCGTCGCGGCCGGCAAACTGGAAGGTCCCGTCCTCGTTGCGGATCACCACGTCGCCGGTCAGGTAGTAGCCCTCTGCGAAGGGGTGCTTCTCCTGCCAGGTGTAGCCGGCGAAGAAATGCGCCGGGGAGTTGGCGATATCCACCGCCAGCACGCCGGGCTCGCCCGGGGGCAGCTCGTGGTACTCGGCGTCGAGGATCGCCAGGCGATAACCCGGCATCGGCACGCCCATGGCCCCGACGTGCTTGGGGTGTGCCAGCGCATGGTGGTTGCAGCAGGTCATCCCGGTCTCAGTCTGGCCGTAGTGGTCCATCACCGGGCAGCCCAGGGAGCGCTCGACCCAGCTCACCACCTCGGTGTTGAGCGGCTCGCCGGCGGAGCTCGCCACCCGCAGCTCGAGGGTCTCGCGGGCGTCGTCGAACAGCCCCGAGGCCTTCATCAACCGGTAGGCGGTGGGGGCGGCGGCGAAGTTGGTGATACGGTGGCGCTGCATGAAGGCCAGCGCTCCTTCGGCGCTGAAGCCCGCCTCGCAGAGGTGGGTGGTCACCCCCAGCAGCAGCGGCCCGGCGATGGCGTAGTAGAGGCCGTAGGCCCACCCCGGATCGGCCATGTTCCAGAAGCGGTCGGCCTCGCGCAGGTCGATGGCCAGCTCCATGTAGAGGGCGAAGGCCGGCATGCCCGCCAGCGGCACCGCCACGCCCTTGGGCTTGCCCACGGTGCCGGAGGTGAACATCTGCAGGAAAGGAGCGTCCGGAGCCAGCCGCGGCGGGCTGGCCTCGATCGGTGAGTGGCCCAGCGCCTCGGCCCAGTCCAGATCGGCGTCGTGGCCCTCGCTCGGGCCGCCCACCGCCAGCACCGGCGGGCATTGGGTGAGCCCGTCGAACTTGAAGCGGTTGGCGTGATCGGTGATCACCAGCCGGGTGTCGGCACGCCCCAGGCGATAGTCGACGGCGTCGGGACCGAAGGCGGTGAACAGCGGCTGGTAGACCGCCCCGATGCGCCAGGTGGCCAGTACCGCCACCAGCAGCTCGGGCGAGCGCGGCAGCATGCAGGCGATGCGGTCGCCCACGCCCAGCCCACGCGCGGCGAACCAGCCGGCGAGCCTGGCACTCCGGGCCTCGAGCTCGGCGTAGGTCAGCCGGCTGACGTTGCCCCGAGCGTCCTCGTGCACCAGCGCTAGGACATCGCCGCGACCGGCGCGCAGGTGCCGCCCGCAGCAGGACTCGAAGGCGTTGGCCTTGCCGTCGCGGTGGTCATCCAGCCGTGCGATGACGTCATCCACGCTGAAGGTCTCGAGGTAGGTCCGGTACTCGGGGGTCGTCGCTGTGCTCATGTCATGCCCTCACGGATACTTGTGCTTGTTGTCGGCGAAGAGTGTCGGCGGTCGTGATCCTGTGGCGCTGGCGTATGCGCCAACCTTCTGGTTAGATGCAGTTGACGTAAGCGTCAACCAAGCAAGCGCTAGGTACACGCTAGAGACTCTCGCGAAAGGCGGCAACCCCTGAACGAGAAGAAGGGACTAGACAATGGTCGAGCGTGGCGGGTTCAGGGGCCCCGGGCCCTGGCGGCAGGGCTCAGGCGGGAGGGCGGGTGAGCATGGCAACCAGCTCGTGCGCCAGGTCGTCCGGCGAGCGCGGCCCGGTCGGGTCGTACCAGCGTACCGTCCAGTTCAGCGCCCCCATGACGAAGCGCGAGACCAGGAAACGGTCGCCATGGATCAGCCCGGCGGCCAGGGCCTCGTCGATGACCTGCTCCCACAGCGCCTCGTAGGCGTCGCGCAGATGGCTCAGGTGGTCCCGGGCCGCGGTATCGAGACGCCGCCACTCGTAGAGCGCCACGACATGGGCGTTGCGATCGGTGAGCAGGGTCTCGAGGTGGGCGCGGGCCATGGCATGCAACCGCGCCTCCGGCGTGTTGTCGCACTGATGAAGGGTTTCGCGTGCAATGGTCAGGGCGTTCTGGGTGCCCTCCTCGATCACCGCGGCGAGGATCTCCTGCTTGTCGCGGAAGTGATGGAAGAGGCTACCGGACTTGATGCCCATCTCCTGGGCCAGCATGCGCACCGTGGTCCGGTCGAAGCCCTCCTGGACGAACAGCTGGGCGGCCTGGCGGGTGAGTTCCTTGCGGCGCGGGGAGTCATTCATTACATTCATCGACGTTTACACTAGCGCTTGCTTGGTTGACCCTGAGAAAACCACAGCCCCGACGGCAGGTCAACGCGACCTGGCCCACGGGCCGGCAACTCGTACAACGATAATCGCACCACTCGCACTGTTACTCCGGGAGTATCCACCATGAGCCAGTCCACCGATATTGTCTTCCTCTCCGCCACCCGTACCCCCATGGGGGGCATGCTCGGCAGCCTGTCGAGCCTCACCGCGCCACAGCTCGGCGCCGCCGCCATCCGTGCCGCCATCGAGCGCGCCGGCATCGCGCCTGATGCCATCGACGAAGGCATCCTGGGCTGCGTGCTGCCGGCAGGCGTCAAGCAGGGCCCGGCCCGCCAGGCCATGCGCCAGGCCGGCATCGCCGATGGCATCGGCGCCACCACCATCAACAAGCTGTGTGGCTCGGGCATGAAGGCCACCATGCTGGCCCACGACCTGATCCGCGCCGGCAGCGGAGAGGTGATCCTCGCCGGCGGCATGGAGTCGATGTCCAACGCGCCCCACGTGCTGACCAGGGCGCGGACGGGCTATCGCCTCGGCCACGGCGAACTCAAGGACCACATGTTCCTCGATGGCCTGGAGGACGCCGAGACCGGCAAGCTGATGGGGGTCTTCGCCCAGGAGGTTGCCAGTTCCCGCGACTACAGCCGCGAACGCCTCGACGACTTCGCCATCGCCTCGCTGGAGCGCGCCATGGCGGCCACCAACGCCGGCCACCTGGACGCCGAGATGGTCCCGGTCACCGTCACCACCCGCCAGGGCGAGAGCGTGGTGAATCACGACGAGCAGCCCTTCCAGGCCAAGCTCGACAAGATCCGCTCGCTGCGCCCGGCCTTCGCCAAGGAGGGCACCATCACCGCCGCCAACTCCAGTTCGATCTCCGACGGCGCCTCGGCACTGATCCTGGCCAGCCAGGCGGCGGCGGACCGGCATGGCGTCAAGCCCCTCGCGCGGATGCTCGGCCACAGCACCCACTCCCAGCACCCCAGCGAGTTTACCATCGCCCCGGTGGGGGCCGTCGACAAGCTGCTGAAGAAACTCGACTGGAGCGTGAAGGACGTCGACCTGTTCGAGATCAACGAGGCCTTCGCCGTGGTCACCCTGCTGGCCATGGACGGACTCGACATCCCCCACGACAAGGTCAATGTCTTCGGCGGCGCCTGTGCCCAGGGCCACCCCATCGGCTCCACCGGTTCACGGATCATCGCCACCCTGATCCATGCCCTGCGCACCCGCGGCGGCAAGCGCGGCATCGCCAGCCTGTGCATCGGCGGCGGCGAGGCCACCGCGGTGGCGATCGAACTGATCGACTGATCGCGACCCGGCGATGAATATCCGGCGCCCGCCTTGCGGCGGGCGCCGCTATTTCGGCACGGCCAAGCGATCCAGCCGCAGCCGCTCGCGACCGTCGAACAGCCGCCGGCTGCCCGCCGCCACCGCCGCCAGGGTGCCGAAACCGGTGCCCAGGGTGATGGTGAACATGATCAGGATCTGGTACTTCACCGCCAGCGCCGGCGGGCTGCCGGCGAGTATCTGGCCGGTCATCATGCCCGGCAGGCTGACCACCCCGGCGGCGGCCATGGCATTGATCATCGGCATCAGGCCGCTGCGCATCGCCTCGCGACGAATGTCACCGATCGCCTCCTGCCAGCGCTGGCCAAGCATCAGCCGGTTCTCGATCACCGCGCGTTGACGCCAGGCGGTGTCGGTGAGGCGATCGAGCGCCAGCGCCACCCCGGTCATGGTGTTGCCGAGCATCATGCCGAGCAGCGGGATGGCGTACTGGGGCAGGTACCAGGGCTCGGGGCCGATGATCACCGTCAGGGTCAGCACGGTGACGGTGAACGAGGAGAGAAACATCGCTACCGTGCCGATGCCGAAAGCCCAGCCGCCGAGCAGCCGGCGCTTCTGGCGCGCCATCACCTCGCGCCCGGCGATCAGCAGCATGGCCAGCGCCATCAGCGCCACCCAGTGCAGCCGCTCTGCCGCGAACAGCGCCTCGAGCACCAGGCCGACCAGCGCCAGCTGGATCACGGTGCGCACCGCGGCGACGAGCAGGCTGCGGCTCATGCCCAGTCGCGCCGCCGCCGTGCAGCCGGCGAGCACCACCACCATCAGCGCCGCCAGGGCCAGTTGCCACCAGGAGAGCTCGATCACGTCCATGCAGCCGGCTCCTCTTCCACCAGGCGACCGCCATGAATCCGCAGGTGACGCCTCGCCACCCGACCGATCTGAGCCCGGTCATGTGCGACCCAGATCACCGGCCAGCCGTGCTCACGCACCCTTTCCACCAGCCAGGCCTCGACGCGCCTCGTGGAGACGTCGTCCAGGTTGGCGGTGGGCTCGTCGAGCAGCAGCGCATCGGGCTCGAGGCACAGCGCCCGCAGCAGTGCCAGGCGCTGCTTCTCGCCCGACGAGAGCCGGCCAACCTGCCAGCCCAGCACCTCCCGGTCGAACCCCAGGGCCTCGAGATCGCGATCATCGGGATCGGCCAGGTGCTCGCCGACGCTGTCGGCCCACCAGTGGCTCTCCGCCGGCACCAGCATCACCCGCCGACGCCAGCGGTGGCCCGGCACCGCCGACTGGGCCAGCTGGCCCAGCCACACCTCGCCGCGATGGGGCTCGAGATCCGCAACGGCGCGCAGCATTCGGCTCTTTCCGGAACCGCTGGCCCCGGAGAGACAGAGAATCTCGCCGGGGACGACGGCCAGGCTGACGCTCTCGAGCTCGCCGATCCCCAGCCGATCGAGTCGCAGGGCGTCGGTGGCGGACGGTGCGGTAACGGACAAGAAGCCTCCCGATGGCGGTGACGTGGCATGCGAGACCGATCATAGCAGCGCCACGTGATCGGTGTGGCTCGGTGGGCAAGCGATTGAGCACATATGGGAAAACATATATTATAATCGCACTTCATCTCCAACCGACGGTAGCTCCCATGACCACGACGCCCCACTCCAGCACGACGGCACCGAGTCCCGCCGAGGGCATGGGCCTGTTCGAGCGCTTCCTCTCCGTCTGGGTGGCGCTGGCCATCGTCGCCGGGGTGCTGCTCGGCCAGTTTGCTCCGGCGGTGCCCGAGACGCTGTCGCGGTTCGAATACGCCCAGGTATCGATCCCGGTGGCGATCCTGATCTGGGCGATGATCTTCCCGATGATGGCGCAGATCGACTTCTCCGCCGTGCTCGGCGTGCGCCGCCAGCCCAAGGGGCTGGTCATCACCACCACGGTGAACTGGCTGATCAAGCCCTTCACCATGTTCGCCATCGCCTGGTTCTTCCTGATGGTGGTGTTCGCCCCGCTGATTCCGGAGCACCTGGCGAGCCAGTACCTGGCCGGCGCCATCCTGCTCGGCGCCGCGCCCTGTACCGCCATGGTCTTCGTGTGGAGCTACCTGACCCGGGGCGATGCCGCCTACACCCTGGTACAGGTCGCCCTCAACGACCTGATCATGCTGTTCGCCTTCGCGCCCATCGTGGTCTTCCTGCTCGGCGTCTCCAACATCCCGATACCCTGGGACACGGTCGCCCTGTCGGTGGTGCTCTACATCGTCATCCCGCTCACCGCCGGCTACCTGACCCGGCGCACCCTGATCGCCCACCGTGGCATCGAGTGGTACGACAACGTCTTCATGAAGAGGGTGGGGCCGATCACCCCCGTCGGGCTGATCATCACCCTGGTGCTGCTGTTCGCCTTCCAGGGCGACGTGATCATCGCCAACCCGCTGCATATCGTGCTGATCGCCATCCCGCTGATCCTCCAGACCTTCCTGATCTTCTTCATCGCCTATGGCTGGGCCAAGGCGTGGAAGGTGCCCCACAACGTCGCCGCCCCCGGGGCGATGATCGGTGCCAGCAACTTCTTCGAGCTGGCCGTGGCCGCGGCCATCGCGCTGTTCGGGCTGCAGTCCGGCGCCGCGCTGGCCACGGTGGTGGGCGTGCTGGTGGAGGTGCCGCTGATGCTGGCGCTGGTGCGCATCGCCAACAACACTCGGCAGCACTTCCCTGCCGCCATCGCGGCCAAGGGCTGACTCGCAGGAGATAAGGCATGTTCAAGCACATTCTGGTCGCCGTGGACTTCTCCCCCGCCTGGCCGCTGCTGCAGGCGCGATTGAAGAGGCTGACCGCCTGGGGCACGAAAAGGTTGACGCTTGTGCACGTGCTCAGCTCGCGCTATCCCGCCACCCCCGAGGAGACGCACCGTCCGCACTACGAAGCCAAACTGGCAGAGCTCACCGGCGACCTGGCCGCACCGGGGCTGACCATCGACCGCGAGGTACGCAGCGGTGAACCCGGTGCCGAACTGGTTGCGGCGGCCAGGGAAGTCGGTGCCGACCTGCTGTTGCTGGGCTGTCGCGGGCACAGCCGCCTGCACGAGTTCTTCCTGGGCAGCACCGCGCTCGATGCCGCGCGCCTGACCGACCGCCCGCTGTGGCTCGAGCCCGTAGCCGAGGCACTCGTTGGTGCCGACTCCCGGCTGCTGATGCTGGCCACCGACGGCTCCGACGCCGTGTGCGGCGCCGAGGCCCTGACCGTCCAGCTCGCCCCGCACTTCCAGCGCCAGCTGGCCGTGACCGCCACCTGCGCCTCCGAGGGCTGCGACCGGGAGATCGCCGATGCCCAGCGCCACCTGGACGGCATCGCCAAAGGGATAGAGGGTCTCGAGACCCGTGTGCTCGACGGCGATCCGCGCCATGCCATCGTCGATGAGGCGAGGCGCGAACAGGCCGATCTCATCGTGATCGGCAAGCGCGGGCGCAACCGCATCCAGGAGTTCCTGCTCGGCAGCACCGCCGAGTCGATCGCCCGGGATGCCCACTGCCCGGTGCTGGTGGTGCCGGGGCACCACGGCTGAGTACGCGCCAGCCGGGAACGGCGGGTCGCCTTGCCGTCCAGCTGCGAACCGTCGACCGGTCGGCATCCTTGCCTTGTTGACGGCAGGCGCTGATGATGGCGCGATGCGCATTCCCTTCTGGCGACGCCACCCGCTGGCCGTCATCGTGCTCGCCCAACTGTGCGGCACGTCTCTGTGATTTTCCGTCAACGGGGTGGGCCTGTCGCTCTCCCGCGACCTGGGCTTTGCCGAGGCAGACCTGGGCCGGCTTACCCTCACCGTGCAGGCGGGCTTCATTCTCGGCACCCTGACCATCGCCACCACCGGCCTGGCCGACCGCTTCCGCGCCAGTCGGATCTTCGCCGCCTCCTGCCTGGCCGGTGCCGTGGTCAATGCCGGCTTCGTGCTGGTGGCCGACCAGATGCCCCTGGCGCTCACGCTGCGCTTCTTGACCGGTCTGTGCCTGGCCGGCATCTATCCGCTGGGGATGAAGCTGGTGATCGGCTGGACGCCGAAGCACACCGGCGCGGCACTCGCCTGGCTGGTGGGCATGCTGACCCTGGGTACCGCCCTGCCCCACCTGCTGCGGGGCAGTACCCTGGGGATGCCGTGGGAGTGGCCGCTGCTCACCGCCTCCGTGCTGGCGCTCGCCGGTGGGGCTGCCATCGTCGCCCTGGGCGACGGGCCGCATCTACCGCCCACGAGTGGCAAGGCGCGGCTGCTCGACGGCCTGGCGGCCCTGCGCGAACGGCGCTTTCGTGCCGTGGCCGGCGGCTACTTCGGCCACTGCTGGGAGCTCTACGCCTTCTGGACGCTCACCCCCTTCCTGGTCGCCAGCGAAGTGACGCGGCTCGGCGCCCCACAGGCCTGGATTCCCTGGCTGTCGTTCAGCGTCATCGCCCTGGGGCTGGCCGGCTGCGTGGGTGGGGGCGGACTGAGCCGTCGGCTGGGCAGCCTGTGGGTGGCGCGCCGCGCCCTGGCCGCCTCGGGGCTGATCTGCCTCGCCTACCCGCTGCTGCCCGGCGCGCCACCGGCGCTGCTCCTGTTGCTGCTGGCCTTGTGGGGGCTGACCGTGATCGCCGACTCGCCGCAGTTCTCGGCGCTGGCCGCGGCCACTGCCCCTCGCGAGCGGGTGGGGTCGACCCTGGCGGTGATGAACGCCGTGGGCTTCGCCCTGACTATTCCCGCCATCTCGCTCACCACCACGCTGTGGGAACTGCAGGGCGCCTGGGTGGTGTGGTGGCTGCTGCCGGGACCGCTGCTCGGCCTCTGGGTACTGCGCCCCCTATCCGAACTCGACGCCGCGCCCGGTGCGGCAACACGCTGACACACGCCGTACCGCCGCCACGCCTGACAACTTGATACGCATCAGGGTCACAACTGCAGCGCTGTGCTATACGGAAGAACTCGACCTTTCCGGTCGCCCGCCTACCGACACCAGGAGAATGCTCATGTCATCCCGCGACGTCGTCATCTGCCATCCCGTGCGCACCGCCATCGGCACCTATGGCGGCAGCCTCAAGGACACTCCGGCACCCGACCTGGGTGCGCGGGTCATTCAGGAGACCCTGTCACGATCCGGCCTGGCCGCCGACAAGGTGCAGTCGCTGGTGATGGGCCATGTCATCCAGGCGGGCTGCCGCATGAACTCCGCCCGCCAGGCCGGTATCGGCGGCGGGCTGCCGGTCGAAGTACCGGCGCTTACCGTCAACCGGGTCTGTGGCTCGGGGGCCCAGGCCGTGGCCAGCGCCGCCCTGGAGATCTGGAGCGGCCTGAGCGACTGCGCCATCGCCGGCGGCATGGAGAACATGGACCGTGCCCCCTATGTGCTGCCCCAAGGCCGCTGGGGCGCACGCATGGGCGATGTCACCATGCACGACACCATGCTGCTCGACGGCCTCAACGACGCCTTCAGCGGCAAGCACTCCGGCTGGCACACCGAGGACCTCGTCAGCCGCTACGCCATCTCCCGCGATGACCAGGACGCCTGGGCGCTGCGCTCCCAGCTGAACTTCTCCAAGGCCCAGGAGGCCGGCCACTTCGACGCCGAAATCGCCGGCGTGGAGCTCACCAGCCGCAAAGGCACCACGACGTTCGCCCGCGACGAGCACAATCGCGGCGATACCACCACCGAATCCCTGGCCAGGCTCAAGCCCGCCTTCCGCAAGGAAGGCACCATCACCGCGGGTAATGCCCCCGGGCTCAACAGCGGCGCAGCGGCGATGATCGTCGCCGAGCGCGACTGGGCCGAGAAGCAGGGCCTCACCCCCATGGCCCGGCTGGTGGCCTTCGGCGTCGGCGCCGTAGAGCCGGGCTACTTCGGCATCGGCCCGGTGCCGGCGGTCAGGCAGGCGCTCGAGCGCGCCGGCTGGTCGGTGGGCGACCTCGACCGGGTGGAGATCAACGAGGCCTTCGCCGCCATCGCCCTGGCCTGCCAGCGCGAGCTGGGCCTGCCGGAGGCGATCGTCAATGTGGAGGGCGGCGCCATCGCCCACGGCCACCCCATCGGTGCCACTGGCGCGGTGCTCACCACCCGGCTGCTCCACGCCATGCAGCGCAACGGCGAGCGCCGCGGCATCGTCACCCTGTGCATCGGCGGCGGGCAGGGCATCGCCCTGGCGCTGGAAGCGCTCTGAGCCCACCCCGACCGGCCCTCTTCCACTTCCCGCCGACCGCCGGGAACTTGATGACCCTCGAGTTCCCGGCAGATCACTCTAGTAAATATATGCATAAGCATATATCATTATCGACATCCCCCTCCAGTGTGTCGCGAGGCTTCGCATGTCGGAATCCAAGCCAGCCACTCCCTCCTTCCCCCAACGCCTGCTGGGACTCGCCCGCGAAAACCCCGACCAGATGCGCTGACTCGGTGCCATGGTGGGGATCTTCCTGCTGATCTACTTCCTGCCCTCCGGCACCGAACGCTTCGACAATGCGGTGCTGGAGGGCATCCGCCTGACCCAGTGGTATGCCCAGGAGCATGTGATCCTCTGCCTGCTGCCGGCCTTTTTGATCGCCGGCGCCATGGCCGCCTACCTGAGCGAAGGCGCGGTGATGCGCTACCTGGGGCCCAGTGCACCCAAGCCGGTGGCCTTCGGCATGGCATCGGTCTCCGGCACCCTGCTCGCGGTCTGCTCCTGCACCGTGCTGCCGCTGTTCGGCGGCATCTACCGTCGCGGCGCGGGCCTGGGACCGGCGGTGGCCTTCCTCTACTCGGGACCCGCCATCAACATCATGGCCATCGTGGTCACCGCCAAGGTGCTGGGCCTGGAGCTGGGGCTGGCCCGGGCCCTCGGCGCCATCGTCTTCGCCGTGGTGATCGGGGTGATCATGCACCTGATCTACCGCCGCGAGGAGCAGGCGCGAGGAGCAGGCGCGGGCCGTCGCCAACGGCCGCGGCTTCGAGGGCGAGCTCTCCCGCCCCCTGGGGCAGATCGCCGCCTTCTTCGGCCTGATGGTGGGCATCCTGGTGTTCGCCAACTGGGCCGCCGCCGACAGCCCGACCTGGATGGTCATCCACGCCCTCAAGTGGCACATCACCGCCCTGCTCGCCGGCCTCTTCGCCCTGCTGCTGATCCGCCGTTGGGGCTGGCCGTTGCATCAGGTGGTGGTGCTGGCCGGCGCCGTGGTGCTGCCCGCCCTGCTGGTGCCGGACGTGCCGGAGCTGGCCTTCGCGGTGGGCATCATCGGCCTCATGCTGATCGCCACCCTGCGCGACGACGACCGCGAATGGGTCGAACAGAGCTGGGACTTCACCAGGCAGATCATGCCGCTGCTGCTGGTCGGGGTGTTCGTGGCCGGGTTGCTGCTGGGCCGCCCCGGCGAGGAGGGGCTGATTCCCGCCGGGTGGGTGGTGCTGGCGGTAGGCGACAACGGCCTGCGCTCCACCTTCCTCGCCTCGCTGCTGGGCGGCTTCATGTATTTTTCCACCCTGACCGAGGTGCCCATCGTCCAGGGTCTGATCGGCAACGGCATGGGCAAGGGCCCGGCGCTGGCGCTGCTGCTGGCGGGACCGGCGCTGTCGCTGCCCAACATGCTGGTGATCCGCACCATCATGGGTACCCAGAAGACCCTGGTCTACTGCACCCTGGTGGTGGTCATGGCGACCATTACCGGCTATCTCTACGGTCAGTTCTGGCCCTGAGCAAGATGGCTACGAGAGTCGCTTCGTGGCCTGCCCCCAACCCGCAAGGAGAGATGCCATGAAACTCAAGATCTATGGTAGCGGCTGCAAGAAGTGCCAGCAGCTCGCCGCCAATGCCGAGACCGCCACCCGCGCCCTGGGGATCGGCTGCGAGATCGAGAAGGTCACCAACGTGAACGACATCGTCGATGCCGGCGTTCTGCGCACCCCGGCGCTGGGCGTCAACGGCGAGATCCTCGTCGAGGGCAAGGTGACCAGCGCCGCGGAGCTCGAGAAGCTGCTCAAGGTGTAACCCTGGCCATCGGCCCAGTCCGGCCTCCCTCAGGGTGACGCGGCCGGGCCGCTCCCTCCGCCGTTTCCCTCAAGATCACTGCCGTTGCCTCCACCAGTACTGCCATCCGTCACGCTCTCGTGATCCCGTCATGTGGGCCACTCACGGCATTACGCCAAGAAGAAATTGATCCAGGACAAGGTACGACGCCGCCCCGGCGCACTTTAGGCTAATCGACATGGCGAGCCCTCGTACTCTCTGCCACGCTTGTCACTAGACATATGCTAATTCGCATATAAACATAATAATGATAGCGGGCAAACCATCATGCCGCACCGTGATACCCACTCCCATCACACGCCAAGCCCCCTCGTCCCTCGAGGCAGCTCTCTCGGCTGGGTGATCTCGCGCTGCCTGCGGGCGCCGCCCCATCCGCTGAGCTGCACCCGCTGCCTGGACGCCTGCCCAGCAGGGGCCCTCGCCTTCCATGACCAAGGCGACAGCGTCGCACTGCGGGCCAACGACGCCTGCCACGGCTGCGCACGGTGCGTCCCGGCCTGCCCCAGCGAGGCCCTGGTCAGCGCCGAGATCGATGCCCTGGTGGAGAAGCAGCCACCCGGCGAGCCGCTGCGCCTGGGCTGTCATCGCGTGGTGGAAGGCAGCGAGCTGGCCCGCCTGCATTTCCTGCGCTCCCTGGGCCCGGACCTGCTGGCCTGGCTGGCGGCACGTGCGGCAACCGAATCGGTCACCCTCCGCCTGCCCGACGGCTGCCGCGACTGCCCGGCCGCCCCCGGGCAAGCCCGGGACGGCTGGCAACGCGATGCCGAGGCGCTGGTGACTGTCACCGACACCTCCAGCGACAGCGATTATCGCGCCGCCCGGCCCGCGGTGAGTCGTCGCGACCTGCTGTGCGGCCGGTCTGCCCCACGGCAGCCGGCCATCGCCGCCGATGACGCCGCTCCCGGGGCTCGCCGGCTGCGGCGCCAGTGGGTGGCCGCCGAGGCGCTGGGCGATCCGCATGCGGCGCCGGCACTGCCCGGGCTGAGCCTTGACGCCGACGCCTGCCGGGCCCATGGCGTCTGTGCCCGGGTCTGCCCCACCACGGCCCTGCAGGAGACGCCTGAGGGTGAGCTGGTCTTCGACCCCAAGGCCTGTCTCGACTGCGGCCACTGCCTGACCGCCTGCCCGGAGGGGGCCCTGGCCACCGGAGATACCACTGGCCAGGAAGCCGTGACGCTGCGCAGGACGCGGCGCATCGACTGCTTCCAGTGCGGGCGCCCCTTTACGCCGCCCGGGGACGAGGGCGCCCAGGACGATACCGAGACCACCGCCAGCTGCCCGGCCTGCCGGCGCGAGGCGGCGCTGATGCAGGAGAGCCTTGATGGCCTCTTTGGCTAATATCCCGAGGGAGAACCGATGAAACTGTTCCAGACCCTGATCAACCGGCGCCGCTTCCTGCAGTCGTCGGCCGCCGTCGGCGCCGCCGGCGCGGTGACCACGGGCATTACCGGTCTGCCCGGCCTCGCCCCGGCGCCGGAGGCCCGCGCCCAGGCACGCCGCGGCGAGACGACGATCACCAAAAACGTCTGTGCCCAGTGCCCGGCGCGCTGCGGCATCGACGTCTACACCACCGACGGCCGGGTGCATGCCATCTACGGCGACAGCGGCAACCCCATCGCCAACGGCAAGCTGTGCCCCAAGGGGCACCTGGGCAGCTACTTCCTCTACGACCCGGATCGCTTCAAGGGCCCCATGAAGCGCACCAACCCCAACAAGGGCCGTGACGAGGATCCGGGCTTCGTGCCGATCTCCTGGGAGGAGGCCCTGGACACAGTCGCCGAGCGGTTGAACGACCTGCGTCGCCGCGGCGAGTCGCACCGCTTCTCGATGTTCTACGGCCGCGGCTGGGGCGCCTCCGACGCCGGCATGCAGGGCACCTTCGGACGGCTCTACGGTACGCCCAATGCCGCCATCGGCCACTCCTCCATGTGCGCCGACGGCTCCAAGAAGGCCAAGCACGCCACCGACGGCAACGACTCCTACAGCTCCTACGACTACCGCAACACCAACTACCTGCTGATCATCGGGGCGAGCTTCCTCGAGGCCTTCCGCCCCTACAACAACGTGATGCAGATGTGGGGCCACATGCGCACCAAGAGCCCCAAGACGCGGGTCACCACCGTGGACGTGCGCATGAACCCCACCATGGCCGCCTCGGACCGGGCGCTCTACATCAAGCCGGGCACCGACGGCGCCTTCGCCCTGGCCATCGCCCATGTGATCCTCACCGAGGGGCTCTGGGACCGCGACTTCGTCGGCGATTTCACCAACCCCAATCTGCGGTTCGTGGCGGGCCGGCGCATCCGCCCGGACGCCTTCGAGGAGAAGTGGGTCCACGGCCTCACCGACTGGTGGAACGAGGAGGTCAAGGAGCGCACCCCCGAGTGGGCCGAATCCGTCACCGGTATCAAGGCCGCCGACATCCGCCGCACCGCCATGGAGTTCGGCGCCACCCGCCCGGCGGTGGCACTGTTCGAACGTGGTGCCACCGGACACTCCAACGGCACCTACAACGGCATGGCGATCCACAGCCTCAACGCCCTGGTCGGCTCGCTGTTCGCCGAGGGCGGACTGGGCTACCAGGTCGGCCCCTCCTACGGGCCGCTGCCGGCCGATGCCGACGACTACCTGGACGACTACGCCCGCAACGGCGACTGGCGCGAGCAGCCGCGCATCGACATGAAGGGCACCGAGCGCTGGCCCATGGTCGGCAACATGATGCAGGAGTGCGCGCCCAACCACCTGGCGGGCGACCCCTACAAGCTCGATACCGCGATGTTCTTCTACACCAACCCGATCTGGTCGGCGCCCAATCCCCAGGTCTGGGAGGAGGCGCTCAAGGACGTCTTCGTCATCGACACCTCGCCCTTCCCCGGCGAGACGGCCATGTACGCCGACATCGTGCTGCCCGACAGCACCTACCTGGAGCGCCTGCAGGACATCCCCACCTACCCCTTCGAGGGCTGGCCCATGGCGGCGCTGCGGGTACCGGCGGTGGAGCCGATCCACGACACCAAGATGTATGGCGACGTGATCATCGAACTCGGCAAGCGCATCGAGGGCTCCACCGGCGACTACTACCGGGTGCTGGACAACATCGAGAACGTGGTGCGTCACCTGGCCGCCGGCTTCGCCGACGATCCGGGCGACAACGGCGTCAACGACTTCGAGAGCTGGAAGGAGAAGGGGGTCTGGTACAAGAAGCCCTACCAGTGGCGCCAGATCCGCGGCGAGTTCTACGAGTGGGACGGCCGGCGCTACGCTCGCCGGATGAGCGAGGAGGAGGTCCAGCAGCACCTGTTCAAGACGCCCTCCGGCAAGTTCGAGTTCCGCTCCGGCTACCTGGAGCAGCACGCCGCGTACATCGAGCGCGAGATGGGCATTCCTCGCGATCGCGCCGGGCTGGTGCAGTGGGTCGAGCCGGTGCACAGCGGCGGCGACGGCGACCTCCACTTCGTCACCCCCAAGACGCCGCTGCACGCCGAGGGCCGCGGCGCCAACGTCCCCCACCAGATGGCGGTTCACCAGCCCATCGTCGGCGGCCGCAACACCGTCTACCTGGAGGTGCACCCACAGACGGCTCGTGAGCGCGGCATCCGCAACGGCGACCGGGTCCGGATCACGTCCGATCTCGGCAGCATCGAGGCGGAGTGCCGCTTCGTCGCCTCGCACCGTCCCGACACCCTGGTGCTGCCCTTCGAGTACGGCCACTGGGCCCAGGGGCGCTGGGCCAAGGGCCGCGGCCCGGGCAACTCCAGCGAGATCACCGCCAACGTGTCGGATCCGATCTCCGGGCTGGCCAGCTACTACACCGGCAAGGTCAGGCTGGAACGCGCCTGACCAGACCCCCTGACCGAACAAGGCTTTGAGGACAACGACTATGGCTAAGTGGGGAATGGTCATCGACCTGGACAAGTGCACCGGCTGCCAGGCCTGCACGACCGCCTGCGCGATGGAGAACAACACCCTGCCGGGCGAGAGCTGGCAGGACGTGCTCTTCTACAACGCGGGCGAGTACCCGAGCGCCCAGATGAAGTGGCTGCCGCGACCCTGCATGCAGTGCGAGAACCCCTCCTGCGTGAACGTCTGCCCGACCCGGGCCACCTACAAGGACCCCGACGCCGGCGGCATCGTCTTCGTCGACTGGAACAAGTGCATCGGCTGCAAGTACTGCATGATCGCCTGCCCCTACGGCGTGCGCTTCTACGCCGACGAGAAGCCGCTGATCGAGCCCGACATCCGCGACACCTTTCCGAGCGACAACGGCCAGCTGTGGAGCCCGCCCTACCAGAACCCCGAGGAGGACTGGCGGCGCGGCATCGGCATCCAGCCGCCCGGTGTGGTCTCCAAGTGCACCTTCTGCTACCACAAGGTGCGCAACGCCCCGGAAGGCGTGGCCGATCTCGACGAGGACAACCCCGAGCTCAAGGAGTACGTACCCGCCTGCGTGCGCACCTGCGCGCCCAAGGCACGCTACTTCGGCGACCTGGACAACCCCGAGAGCCAGGTCAACCGGCTGATCGGCGACAAGCATGGCGTGCGCCTCAAGGACCACACCGGCAACCGGCCGCAGGTCTACTACCTCGGCGCCGGCGCCGGCGTGCCGGCCTTCACCCCCGCCGACAGGGAGAATGACGCATGACCACCCGGACTCGTGACAACGCCATCCAGGGCCCCCTGGGCTGGGGGCTGCTGGTGATCGCCGCCGTGGCACTGCTGGCCAGCCTGGGCTATGCCTTTTCCCAGCTGATGACCAGCGGCCACGCCTCCTTCAATACCGGTTCCGCGCTGCCCTGGGGGCAGCCCATCGCCACCTACCTCTACTTCGCCCTGGCCTCATCCGGCTTGGGCCTGGTCGCTGCGCTGCCGCTGGTCTTCGGCTTCAAGCAGTACTATCCGGTGGCCAAGCGCTGCATCTTCCTGGCCTTCATCGTGCTGATCTCGGGGATGGCGGTCCTGGCCCTGGAACTGGGCAACGTCTTCCGCATGCTGTGGGCCATCCCGCTGAACCTGCAGGTGCAGTCGGCGATGTTCTGGATGGGCGTCTTCTATGCCCTGGACCTGGTGTTCCTGCTGTGGAAGTTCAGCAAGCTGCAGGGCGGCGAATGGGACAGCAAGACCAGCAAGCAGGTCGGCATCGCCTCCTTCATCGGCGTGCTGCTGGCCAGCGGCAACCTGGCGCTGATCTTCGGCATGATGAGCATGCGCCCCTTCTGGTTCGATGCCCTGCTGCCGATCTACTTCTACTTCACCGGCGTGACCAGCGGCGTGGCCGCCCTGGTGTTCTTCACCTACCTGGCGTACGGCTTCCGGCGCGAGCGCATGCCCGGCGCCCTCCAGGCGCTGCTCACCGGGGCGCTGCCCAAGCTGTTCGCCGCGCTGATCGGCGGCACCCTGCTGTTCATCGCGGTACGCGCCATCACCGGGCTCTACAGCAACAACCCGGAGATCCACCTGGTGTGGTCCGACTACCTGTTTGCCTCGCCGTTCTTCAACGCCGCCCTGCTGCTCGGCCTGCTGCTGCCCTTCGTGGTGCTGCTCAGCGCCTTGCTGCGCAACCGCGTGGGCGTGCAGGTGCTCACCGCCTGCCTGGTGCTCCTGGGGCTGTTCGCCGAGCGCTTCTACTTCGTGGTCGGCGGCCAGGTGGTGCCGCTGTTCAAGGGCACCTGGCAGCCCAACCTGATCAGCTACAGCCCCTCCGCCACCGAGTGGTCGCTGACCCTGGTCGGCGTGTCGCTGTGCTTCGTGCTCTACCTGCTCGGCGAGAAGTTCCTGAACCTGGGGGACATGCCGCGCCAGATGGCCGAAGCGCCGGCCGGCACCCAGGCGGGTACCGCCTAAAGCCCCCTCCCCGTCCCATCCTGAAGGAGAAGGGGCGTCCTGCCAGTCGGCAGGCCGCCCCGTCAGCAAGATGACACAAGATCCGCAACTCCCCGATCTGCTGCCGGCCGCCGAGCTCAGCCTCTGCCTCTCCCGGGTCTTCCTCTCCCCCCAGGCACGGGTGACCCTGGCAGAGGTGCAGGGCCCGCTGCTCGACGACCTCCGCAGCCTGGCCGAGACGCTGCCGACGCTCGACACCGAGCGTCTCGACGCTCTTTCCGGGGCACTGGCGGCACTGACCGATACGCAGCAGCTGATCCTGGGCTACAGCCGCCTGTTCCTGACGCCACCGGCCCCGGCGCCGCTCAACCTGGGCGCCTATCTGGACGGCGGCCTGATGGCCCGCAGCGTGCCGTCCATGGAAGCCCTCTATCGCCGCCACGGCCTGGAACGCGACCCCGCGTTTCGCGACCTGCCCGATCACCTGTCGCTGCACCTGCAGTGGCTGGCCTGGGTCTACAGCGAGGCCATGGAGGCCCGCGAGGCCGAGACGGACGCCACCCCCGCGCTGACCGATGCCGCGACCCTGCTGCACGACTTCACCCTGCCCGCCCTGGCCGGGGTCCGCCGCAAGGTGGCCCAGTCGGCCAACGACGCCACCACCCTGCCCTGGCGACTGCTGGTCGAGCTGACCCACGACCAGTTGAGCCATGACCTGACACGTCTCGCGCTGCGTGCCCCCGCTCGGGGCAGGCCTCAAGGCATAGGCGGGACGCCAGGAAACGGAGAGGAGCCACCCATGACACGTATCTCACCCTTCTGCGAGGTCACCGCCGGCTACGTATTGACCGACGCGGATGGCGAGCGCCTGGCGGCCTCGACGCCCGAGGCGCCGCTGCGCTACGTGCATGGCACGGGCCAGATGCTGCCGGCACTGGAGGGGGCACTACTGGGTCGCGAGGTGGGCGATGAGGTGGCGGTGACCCTGACGCCGGAGCAGGCCTATGGCCCCCACCGGCCCGAACTGGTCTTCGAGGCGGTACGCGAGAACCTGCCGCCGGGCAAGGGGCTCCGCGTCGGCATGACGCTGACGCCGGGCGGCCAGCGCGGCAGGTTCTCACTGAAGGTGGTAGGCCTCACCGAGCGTGGCGCCATGCTCGACGGCAACCACCAGCTGGCGGGCAGGACGGTCACCTGGGAACTGCGCATTCTGGCGGTCCACCCGGGGCAGCAGCCGCGCCAGGGGGAGCTGGACTATCAGCTGTTCTGGTCAAGCCAGAGCGGACACATTTTCAAGCCGCAGCTGCCAATTCAATCTCCCTCGGCGTCTGGTAGCCCAGGGTCGAGTGGAGCCGGCAGCTGTTGTACTCCATCTCGATGTATTCG
>NZ_JCAKFQ010000044.1:0-20963 GCF_059509875.1 Halomonas sp. LMYGS-3
TGCATGGGCCCTCCGGCATCGTGTTTCTTTGGCGAGCAACAACATGCCAGCCCATGCAGACTTTTTTCAATGCTAATATCCTGTTTTTCTTATCTATTTCGTGGGGAGGCGCCAGGGTCAGACCCCGGCGGCGGCGAATCTGCTCGCTCAGTGCGCGGTGACGTGCCGCGACTGGGCCGGTCTGACCCCATAGGACCTCCCGGCGCTGGCGGCCGATTCCGAAGCATTCTCAGTCTGACCCCGTGGGGCAAGGCCTCGGTCCTCCGTCGCCATCGATTCTCTATCCATTCCTCATCGATGTTGCACTGCACAAAAATCCCTGCTATTGTGCAATGCATCAGAGCGGGAATCTCCCGTTCCATGACATCCAGAACCCCGGAGGTTCCCATCATGACCAACGTCTTCAAATTCGACACCAAGCCGTTCGACACCGCCCAGTTCGAGTCCCTGTTCTTCGCCCCGGCGCGTGCCTTCGCCGCCCTGTCTCTCGACGTCACCGAGAAGCTGGTCAACGCCCAGTTCGACGCCACCAAGGCCTATGCCGACACCAGCCTGGCGCAGCTGCGCAAACTGGTGGAGGTCAAGGATGCCGAGGGCCTGAAGAGCTACCTGGAAGGCCAGCAGCAGGTCGCCCAGGACCTGACCGAGCGCCTGAAGGGCGATGCCGAGAAGGTCGTGGCCCTGCAGCAGGACTTCGTCCAGGAGAGCCAGAAGCTGACCGAAGGCAGCGTCAAGCAGGCCCAGGAAAGCCTCCAGCAGGCCACCGAGACCGCGACCAAGGCCGTCGAGACCACCACCAAGGCCGTCGAGGAAGCCACTCCCAAGGCGGTCAAGGAAGCCGTCAAGGAAGCCGCTCCCAAGACCAAGTAAGCCTCGGGCCCGCCCCGCGGGCCGCGATGCCGCCAGACCCCAGGCCGCCGATCGATGATCGGCGGCCTGTTTGGTGTGGGGGAGGGGAACGAGGGGCGGGGCCGTTTCCCGCCTGGCCTGAATCACCAGCGGCCGGCATATGCCGGCCGCTGGCTTCATGCGGGGAGGGGAGCCTGTCCCCGAGTGACCTCAGCTGTCACCATCATCATTGTTGCCGACGAATCCCCTCAGCCGGTCCCGAATCGCCTCGAGGCGACCCTTGGCCGGCTCGGCGGCGCGCTCCACGGCCCGGTCGAGACCAGGCGCCTTCACCTTGTCTTCCTCCTCGACGTCGGCTTCTTCCATATCGGTCTCGGCGTCCGCGTAGACATCGGTCTCGGTTTCGGCTTCGACCTCGGCATCGGTCTCGGCATCGGCTTCGGCGTCCGCGTAGGCATCGGTGTCGGTATCGGCCTCGATATCGGCTTCGATATCGGCCTCGGTATCCGCGTAGGCATCGGCCTCGGCCTCAGCCTCCGCTTCGGCATCCGCATAGGCATCGGCCTCGGCCTCGGCATCGGCTTCGGTATCCGCGTAGGCGTCGGCCTCGGTGTCGGCTTCGGTCTCGGTATCCGAGTAGACATCGGTCTCGGTATCGGCTTCGGTCTCGGTATCCGAGTAGACATCGGTCTCGGTATCGGCTTCTGCCTCGGTATCGGAGTAGGCGTCGGCTTCGGCCTCGATACCGACCTCGGCCTCGGTATCGGAGTAGGCATCGGCTTCGGCCTCGATACCGGCTTCGGCCTCGGCGCCCGCGTAGGCATCGGCTTCCGAGTCGGCGCCGTCATCGGCGTCACTGTCGGCTACGCCACCCATGCCATCGCCGTCGGCACTGCCATCGACACCGGCGTCGGCATCGCCGTCGGTGCCGCCATCATCGCCGCCGTCGGTGCCGCCATCATCGCCACCGTCGGTGCCGCCATCATCGCCGCCGTCGGTGCCGCCATCATCGCCGCCGTCGGTGCCGCCATCATCGCCGCCGTCGGTGCCGCCATCATCGCCACCGTCGGTGCCGCCATCATCGCCGCCGTCGGTGCCGCCATCGGCACCACCATCGGCACCGCCATCGGCACCGCCGTTATCACCGCCGCCGGCAGCGGCCAGCAGGAGAGTCTCGCTGGACAGGGTCGTCATCGACGGTGGGGCGAAATCCCCGGCCTGTCCCTCGTCCTCGAGGCTCATTGCCTGGCTCTGGACGGCCATGCCGGAAAAGATCAACGCCATGCTGGCGACAAGGGTCTTGAGTTTCATATCGCGCCTCCTTGTGCCCCGACCTCCCTGGGGCGAGTTTCCATGGGCAGGAATGGCTCGTCCCTGAGCCGTTCGACTCCGCGAGTCGAGTTCCTGCCTAGTCGCAGCAAGCAAGGTGCCAACTAGATAGATAAATCAATAATGGCAGTGGGTTAAAAGAATATCGTCGCGCTTCCGGTGGGCGCAAGATGCCCCGCGCCCCTCCGGAACGTCGCCTCTGGCCGACACTTTTTCCGTCATCGGTCGCCCATGTCACTGAGAATCAACGCCCATGCTGTCGGTGTCCTTCGACAACCCATTCAGCATCGAGCGCTGAGTGACAGGGCCGAACGGCGCTGGCTCTGGCCCGCCGGCAAGTGTCTCGTTTCCTGCACCTTGACTGCCCCCTCTGCCACCTACACTGACGGTACATCCCTACCGAAAGGAGTTCGCCATGCGCCGGATCGGATCCACACGCACCCTGCTGTCTGCCTCCCTGCTCGGCCTCGCCCTGGCCGCCGGGCCGCTGCTGGCCCAGCCCGCCGACAACCCCGGCCGCGGGCAGGGGCAGGCGCAGGCCCCCGGGCAGCAGCGCCATCAGGCCGAGCCGCCGCCGCGCGAGCCAGAGCGCCGGCGCGATCGCGACTACTGGCGGGATCGGGAGCGCGGCGACTATCGTGACGAGCGCCACGCCGGCCCGCGGATCGACGAGCGCGAGGTACGGCGCGTCTTCGAGCAGCGCCGCGACTGGATCGCCGTCGACGACCGCGACAGCCTGCCGCCCGGCATCCGCATGAACCTGGAGCGCGGCAAGCCGCTGCCCCCGGGCATCGCCAGGAACTTCGATGACCGGCTGCTGCGCGAGCTGCCGCGCTACGACGGCTACCGCTGGCACCGCGTCGGCCCCGACGCCGTGCTGGTCGACGCCGCCAACGACGTCATCCACGAGGTGCTGCGCGATATCCTCTATTGAGGGTCAGACCCCAAAGTCTGCTTAGGGGCCTGACCCCTAAGTTTGATTAAGGGTCTGACCCCAAAATTGACTTAGGCGCCGCCTTTGGCAGGGGGCCGCGAAACGGGCACAATTTCGTGCCCGTTTTCCGTCGAGAGCCCGAATGAGCGCACCCGCTTCCTCGCCGTCATCCGCCCCGCGTCCCGCCCGCCGCGAGCTGCTCGAGGGGCCCATCGCCCCGACGCTGCTGCGCAAGAGCCTGCCGGTGATCGGCGGCATGATCGCGATGATGAGCTTCAACCTGGTCGACACCTGGTTCATCTCGCGGCTCGGCACGGCGCCGCTGGCGGCGGTCTCCTTCACCTTCCCGGTGGTGTTCGCGGTGATCAGCCTGGCGATCGGGCTGGGCATCGGCACCTCGGCGGTGGTGGCCAGACGCCTGGGGCAGGGCGATCTCGCCGCGGTGCGGCGCCGGACCACCGCGGCGGCCCTGCTGGCCCTGGCGGTGGGCGTGGCGATGTCGCTGCTGGGGCTGGCCACCCTGGGCCCGCTGTTCCGGCTGCTCGGTGCCGATGCCGCCCTGATGCCGCATATCCGCGACTACATGGGCGTCTGGTACCTGGGGGCGGCGGCGGTGATCGTGCCGCGGGTACTCAACAGCATCCTGCGCGCCCACGGCAACACCCTGGTGCCGGGGCTGATGATGGCGCTGGCGGCGCTGGTCAACGTGGTGCTCGATTGGCTGTTGATCTTCGGCGCCGGCCCCATCCCGGCGCTCGGGGTCGCGGGGGCGGCGTTGGCCACCGTGCTCAGCTGGGCGCTGATGACCGCCGCGCTCTTCTTTCAGCGGGAGTTGCGCGAGCTGCTCGACCTGCGCGCGCTCGATCTGCCCGGGCTCGTCGTCTCCTGGCGGGAACTCGGCCGCATCGCGCTGCCGGCGGCCATCACCAGCGTCTTCACCCCGCTGGCCATGGGGCTGGTGACCCGCATCGTCGCCGGGCACGGCCACGACGCCGTGGCCGGCTTCGGCGTCGGCACGCGCATCGAGGCCATCTCCCAGATCGCCGTGCTGGCGCTCTCCATGACATTGTCGCCGCTGGTCAGTCAGAACGCCGGCGCCGGGCAGCACGACCGGGTGCGCCGGGCGATACTGGGCTGTTTCGCCTTCGTGCTGGCCTGGCAACTGCTGGTGTGGCTGGTGCTGCAGGGGCTCGCTCCCTGGCTGGTCGCCGGCTACGCCGAGCGCGAGCCGGTGGGCGAGGTGCTGCGTGCCTTCCTCTGGGTGGTGCCGCTCGGCCTCGGCGCCCAGGGCGTGGTGATCCTGTCGGTGTCGTCATTCAACGCCCTGCACCGGCCAGGGCGTGCCATGCGGCTGTCGGTGATCCGGCTGTTCGTGCTCACCGTGCCCCTGGCGTGGCTGGGCGGCCGGCTGGCGGGCCCGGTCGGCATCTTCACCGGGCTGCTCGCCGCCAACCTGCTGATGGCGCTGGTGGCCGGGTGGCAGATTCGCCGGGCGCTCCCAGTGCCGGCAGCTTATCCCCCAGCCCACCCTCAAGATACTGATTCTTCATAAGGATTCCTGGAAGCCCCCGGGCCCTTCCCCCATGGCGACGGCCTCGGCGCCGGAACGGAAGGGGGCACAAGTCCGGGGCAGGGGTTGGCAGGGGATCGCTTTTGGTCTACATTTAGTGAAAATGTAGAAATTATCGCCACCCGCCGAGGAAGCCTGTCATGAGCCAGATCACCCCCGTCACCTGGGACGACCCCTTCCGCCTGGTCGACCAGCTCAGCGAAGACGAGCGCATGGTCCTCCAGACCGCCCACGATTACTGCCAGGAGAAGCTGCTGCCGCGGGTGCTCGAGGCCAACCGCCACGAGCACTTCGACCGCGAGATCATGAACGAGATGGGCGAGCTGGGGCTGCTCGGCGCGACCCTCGACGGCTACGGCTGTGCCGGCCTGAACTACGTCAGCTACGGCCTGATCGCCCGCGAGGTCGAGCGCGTCGACTCCGGCTACCGCAGTGCCATGAGCGTGCAGTCGAGCCTGGTGATGTACCCGATCCACGCCTTCGGCAGCGACGCCCAGCGCGAGAAGTACCTGCCCAAGCTCGCCAGCGGCGAGTGGGTGGGGGCTTTCGGCCTCACCGAGCCGGACCACGGCTCCGACCCGGGCGGCATGAGCACCCGCGCCACCCGCACCGACAACGGCTGGCGCCTCAACGGCACCAAGACCTGGATCACCAACTCGCCCATCGCCGACGTCTTCGTGGTCTGGGCGCGTGACGACGAGGGCGTCATCCGCGGCTTCATCCTCGAGAAGGGCATGGCCGGCCTCTCCGCGCCCAAGATCGAGGGCAAGTTCAGCCTGCGCGCCTCGATCACCGGGCAGATCGCCATCCAGGACGTGGAGGTCGCCGACGCGCAGCGCCTGCCCGGCGTGACCGGTCTCAAGGGCCCGTTCTCCTGCCTCAACCGCGCCCGCTACGGGATCAGCTGGGGCGCCATGGGCGCCGCCGAGGCGTGCTGGCATGCCGCCCGCGAGTACACCCTGGACCGCCAGCAGTTCGGCCGCCCGCTGGCCGCCAACCAGCTGATCCAGAAGAAGCTCGCCGACATGCAGACCGAGATCGCTCTCGGCCTGCAGGCCAGCCTGCGGGTCGGCCGCATGATCGACGACGGCCAGCTGGTGCCCGAGGCGATCTCGCTGATCAAGCGCAACAACTGCGGCAAGGCGCTCGACATCGCCCGCGTGGCCCGCGACATGCACGGCGGCAACGGCATCAGTGACGAGTACCACGTGATCCGCCACATGATGAACCTCGAGGCCGTGAACACCTACGAGGGTACCCACGACGTGCATGCCCTGATCCTGGGGCGGGCGCAGACCGGCATCCAGGCGTTTACCGGTTGAGCCGGGAGGTCACCTGACATGAGTCTGACGAGGGGCGCCGGGAACCAGCTGAAGGGGAGGTCCGACGCCAGGGATGGCGTCGGTAGCGTACAGGGATGTATTCACAGCGCCTCCCCGCAGGCTGGTTGCCGGATCAGCCCCGAGTGAGCTGAGAGTGAGCAAGGAGCTCAAGATGAGCGGACCACTGGAAGGCATCACGGTGCTCGACATGTCGCGGGTGCTGGCCGGGCCCTGGGCCGGCCAGCTGCTCGCCGACCTGGGCGCCCGGGTGATCAAGATCGAGCACCCCGAGCGCGGCGACGACACCCGCGGCTGGGGGCCGCCCTGGCTGGCGGAGGACCTCGAGCGGGGCGGCGATGCCGAGCGGGTGGCGGCCTACTTCCTGTGCGCCAACCGTGGCAAGCAGTCGCTGGCCGTGGACATCGCCACGGCAGATGGGCAGCAGCTGGTGCGCGAGCTGGCGAAGGGTGCCGACATCCTGCTCGAGAACTTCAAGGTCGGCGGCCTGGCCAAGTACGGGCTCGACTACGCCAGCCTGCACGCGCTCAACCCGCGGCTGATCGGCTGCTCGATCACCGGCTTCGGCCAGGACGGCCCCTACGCCCATCGCGCCGGCTACGACTTCATGATCCAGGCCATGGGCGGGCTGATGAGCCTCTCCGGCGAGCCCGACGGCATGCCGATGAAGACCGGCGTGGCGATCACCGACGTGATGACCGGGCTCTACGCCGCGGTGGGCGTGCTGGCGGCGCTGCACGAGCGGCAGCGTACCGGCGTCGGTCGCCATATCGACGTGGCGCTGCTCGATGTCCAGGTCGCCACCCTCGCCAACCAGGCCCTCAACGCCCTGGTCAGCGGCGTCTCGCCCGAGCGCCACGGCAACGCCCACCCCAACATCGTGCCCTACCAGGCCTTCGCCTGCGCCGACGGCCACCTGGTGGTCACCGTGGGCAACGACACCCAGTTCGCCCGCTTCGCCGGCCTGCTCGGCCACCCCGAGTGGGCCGAGGACCCGGCCTACGCCACCAACGCCGCCCGGGTCGGCAACCGCGAAGCGCTGACGGGGATGATCCAGGCGATCCTCGCGACCCGCGGGCGCGACGACTGGCTCGCCGAGCTCGAGGCCCGGGGCATCCCCGCCGGCCCGATCAACACCCTCACCGAAGTGTTCGACGACCCCCAGGTGCGCCACCGCGGCCTGCGGCGCACCCTGACCCGCGGCGACCTCGAGGTCCCCCAGGTCGCCAACCCCCTGCGCTTCGACGGCGAGCCCGCCACCAGCGACCTGGCACCGCCACGCCTCGGCCAGGACAGCGACGCGATTCTTGCCGAGATGGGCCTCACCGCGGACGACATCGCCCGATTGAGACGGGCAGGGGTGATCAGCTAAGTAAACTTTAGGGTCAGACCCCTAAGCGGACTTTGGGGTCTGACCCTTCAGGGGGCTTCAGCGCGGCGAGAAGCGCCTGGTGAGCCCCATCTCGGCGATCATGCGGGTGGAGATCTCCTCCACCGAGAAGCGGGTGGTGTCGATGAAGGGGATATGCATCTGGCGGTAGAGGCCCTCGGCCTGGCCGACCTCCTGGACGCACTGGTCGATGGAGCTGTAGCGGCTGTTGGGGCGGCGTTCGTGGCGGATCGCCGCGAGCCGGCGTGGGTCGATGGTCAGCCCGAACAGCTTGTGGCGGTGGCCGGCCAGGGCCTTGGGCAGCTTGAGGGTGCCATCCTCGTCCAGGTCGTCCTCGGTGAGCGGGTAGTTGGCCGCGCGGATGCCGAACTGCAGCGCCAGGTAGAGCGAGGTCGGCGTCTTGCCGCAGCGCGAGACGCCGATCAGGATCACGTCGGCCTTGCCGTACTGGTGGGTGCGGGCGCCGTCGTCGTTGTCCAGCGCGAAGTGCACCGAGTGGATGCGGTCCATGTAGACCTCATCCTTGCCGATGGAGTGGGTGCGGCCCACGGTGTAGCTGGAGTGGGTGTCCAGTTCCTGCTCCAGCGGGGCGAGGAAGGTCGAGAAGATATCGATCTTGAAGCCGGTGGCACCGCGGATCACCTCGCGGATCTTCTCGTCGACGATGGTATCGATGATGATCGGCTGTTCACCGTCGTTGACGGCCGTGGCCTCGATCACCTCGACCAGTGCCCGTGCCTTGTCGACCGAGTCGATGTAGGGCTTGGTGAGCATGCGGATCTCGACGTTCTCGAACTGGGCCAGCAGGCTGCGGCCCAGGCTCTCGGCGGTGATGCCGGTGCCGTCGGAGATGAAGAAGGCGGTACGGGTCATGGGCGGTCCAGTCGCTCGAGGGGGAGTGGGGGCCTATTGTCGGTGCTGGTTCGACCGCGGACAAGCGGCGGCAGCTTTCGCCCTTTTTCGCACTTCCGGCCCTTGCGACTACAGGAAACCGCCGAATCGGCCGATTGTTGTAAAAATCCTCCACTGACTTCGATGTTAGACCAATGGCGAATATGGCAGGCCGCTGGTAGAGTCGCGACCATCCCTTCATGCCCGTGCGAGGGACACCGTCATCCGGCATGAAGCCCCTATCGTCGATATACTCGGAGGTCACGTGGACGATTACATTCTGTGGTTCGATCAGCTGGGCATGGACGACGTCGAACGGGTCGGCGGCAAGAATGCCTCCCTCGGCGAGATGATCTCGAACCTCGCCGGTGCCGGTGTCACCGTGCCCGGCGGGTTTGCGACCACGGCCCACGCCTACCGGGAATTCCTCTCCCACGAGGGGCTCAACGACCGGATCAACCAGGCGCTGGCCCGGCTCGACGTCGATGACGTGGGCGAGCTGGCCCGCGTCGGTGCCGAGATCCGCCAGTGGGTGATCGACACCCCGCTGCCGCCGACCTTCGAGCAGCACCTGCGCACGGCCTACGACCGGCTCGCCACCCGGCATCCCGACCTCAAGGTCGCGGTGCGCAGCTCGGCCACCGCCGAGGACCTGCCGGATGCCTCCTTCGCCGGCCAGCAGGAGACCTTCCTCAACATCGAGGGCTTCGACAACATCAAGCGGGCGGTGCACGAGGTGTTCGCCTCGCTGTTCAACGACCGCGCCATCTCCTACCGGGTGCACCGCGGCTACGCCCACGAGAACGTGGCGCTCTCCGCCGGCATCCAGAAGATGGTGCGCTCCGAGACCGGCGCCTCCGGCGTGATGTTCACCCTCGACACCGAGTCCGGCTACCGCGATGCGGTCTTCGTCACCGCCTCCTGGGGGCTGGGCGAGACCGTGGTGCAGGGCGCGGTCAACCCCGACGAGTTCTACGTGCACAAGCCGACGCTGGCCGCCGGCCGCCCGGCGGTGCTGCGCCGCAACCTGGGCTCCAAGCTGATCAAGATGGTCTACACCGACGACGCCAGCGCCGGCAAGTCGGTGGCCACCGTGGACGTCCCGCTCAAGGAGCGCGGCCGCTTCTGCATCGACGACGCCCAGGTCATGGCCCTGGCGCGCCAGGCGGTGACCATCGAGCAGCACTACGGCCGCCCGATGGACATCGAATGGGCGCTCGACGGCGACGACGGCCAGCTCTACATCGTCCAGGCCCGCCCCGAGACCGTGGTCTCCCAGCAGGAGGGCGGCAAGCTCGAGCGTTTCCAGCTCAAGGAGAAGGGGCGCACCCTGGTCCAGGGCCGTGCCATCGGCCAGCGCATCGGCAGCGGCGCGGTGAAGGTCGTCTTCTCGCCGGACGACATGCACAAGGTCAAGTCCGGCGATGTGCTGGTCACCGACATGACCGACCCCGACTGGGAGCCGATCATGAAGCGCGCCTCGGCGATCGTCACCAACCGCGGCGGGCGCACCTGTCACGCGGCGATCATCGCCCGCGAGCTGGGCATTCCCGCCGTGGTCGGCTGCGGCGATGCCACCGAGGAGCTTGCCGAGGGCCGCGACGTCACCGTCTCCTGCGCCGAGGGCGACACCGGCCACGTCTACGAGGGGCTGCTCGAGTTCGATCGCCGGGTGACCAGCGTCGACGCCATGCCCGAGATCCCCTTCAAGATCATGATGAACGTCGGCAACCCCGACCGCGCCTTCGGCTTCGCCGGCCTGCCCAATGCCGGGGTCGGCCTGGCGCGCCTCGAGTTCATCATCAACCGCATGATCGGCGTGCACCCCAAGGCGCTGCTCGAGTACGACACCCTGCCGAGCGACCTGCAGCAGACCATCGACCTGCGCACCGCGGGCTACACCGACCCGGTCGGCTTCTACGTCGACAAGCTGGTCGAGGGCATCGCCACCCTGGCCGCCGCCTTCCACCCTCAGCCGGTCATCGTGCGCCTGTCGGACTTCAAGTCCAACGAGTACGAGAACCTGATCGGCGGCAAGCTCTACGAGCCGGGCGAAGAGAACCCCATGCTCGGCTTCCGCGGCGCCGCGCGCTACATCTCCGACGCCTTCCGCCCCTGCTTCGAGCTCGAGTGCCGCGCCCTCAAGCGCGTGCGCGAGGAGATGGGCCTCGACAACATCCAGATCATGGTGCCCTTCGTGCGCACCACCGACGAGGCCCGCGAGGTGGTCGAGCTGCTCGCCGCCAACGGCCTGGCCCGCGGCGACAACGGCCTCAAGGTGATCATGATGTGCGAGCTGCCGGCCAACGCCCTGCTCGCCGACGACTTCCTCGAGCACTTCGACGGCTTCTCCATCGGCTCCAACGACCTGACCCAGCTCACCCTGGGCCTCGACCGCGACTCCGGCATCGTCGCCCACCTGTTCGACGAGCGGAACCCCGCGGTCAAGAAGCTGCTGGCCATGGCGATCCAGGCATGCAAGGCCCAGGGCAAGTACGTGGGGATCTGCGGCCAGGGCCCGTCGGACCACCCGGACCTCGCCAAGTGGCTGATGGAGCAGGGCATCGACTCGGTCTCGCTCAACCCCGACGCCGTGCTCGAGACCTGGTTCATGCTCGCCGGCGAGACCCTTGGCTAAGTCCCCTTTGGGGTCAGACCCCAAAATTGACTTAGGGGTCTGACCCCGATGCTGGATGACGCCCGGCCGAGGAGACTCGGCCGGGCGCTTTCCGTCGTGGATCGCCTATGCTGTTACTCTCCGTTCCGCCAACGACTACAAGGAGAGTTGCCCATGACGCCCCTCGCCATGCCCTTCCGCCGCCATGTGCTGGTGCCGGTGACCGCGGCGCTGATGATCGGCCTGCCGCTGTCGGCCCTGGCCGAGGCCGAGGCCGAGACGGCCTTCGAGTACGACATCCCGGCCATCGCGCCGGAGGTCAGCTCCGGCTTCGAGGAGAAGCCCGGCTGGGCCACCGAGCGCTTCGCCGTGGCGGCGGCCAACCCGTTGGCCACCGACGCCGGCTACCAGGTGCTCACGGCCGGCGGCAGCGCCATCGATGCGGCCATCGCCGTGCAGATGGTGCTGACCCTGGTCGAGCCCCAGTCGAGCGGCATCGGCGGCGGCGCCTTCCTGATGCACTTCGACGGCGAGAACGTCACCGCCTTCGACGGCCGCGAGACCGCCCCGGGTGGCGTCGACGGCAGCCTCTTCCTCGACGATAACGGCGAGCCGCTGGCGTTCATGGATGCCGCCGCCAGCGGCCTCTCGGTGGGGGTGCCCGGCACGGTGCGCATGCTCGAGATGGCCCACAAGGAGCACGGGACGCTGCCCTGGGCCGAGCTCTTCGCCCCGGCCATCGCCCTGGCCGAGCAGGGCTTCGCGGTGAGCCCGCGGCTGCACTCCAGCCTGGCCGGCGAGGAGCACCTGCGCGACGACCCCCTCGGCGGCGCCTTCTACTACGCTGACGACGGTGCGCCGCTGGCCGCCGGACACGAGCTCCGCAACCCGGCGCTGGCGGCGATCCTGCGCGAGATCGCCGAGCGCGGCAGCAAGGCGCTGCACACCGGCGCCATCGCCGAGGACCTGGTGGCCCGGGTGCAGGGGCACCCCACGCGCCCCGGCAGCCTGAGTCTCGAGGACATGGCGAGCTACGCAGCCAAGTCGCGCGACCCGCTGTGCACCGACTGGCAGGCCTACACCGTGTGCGGCTTCCCGCCACCGTCGTCCGGGCACCTGACCGTGATGCAGATCCTCGGCATCCTCGAGCACCTGCCGGCGGTGGAGGAGCCGCTGGTCGACGGCCTGCCCGGCGAGGCATGGCTGCACCAGTTCCTCGACGCCTCGCGACTGGCCTTCGCCGACCGCGGCAAGTACATCGCCGACCCGGCCTTCGTCGACCCCCCCGGCGGCGGCTGGTCGAGCATGCTCGAGCCCGACTACCTGGCGCTGCGCGCCGGGCTGCTCGGCGACGAGAGCCTGGGCAACGGCGGTGCCGAGCCCGGCAACCCCGGGAAGATGGCCACCGCCTGGGCGGTGCAGCCCGACCAGCCCGAGTATGGCACCAGCCACATCAGCATCATCGACGAGGAGGGCAACGCCATCGCCATGACCACCACCATCGAGTCGGCCTTCGGCGCGCGGATCCTCGCCGACGGCGGCACCGGCCTGACGGGGGGCTATCTGCTCAACAACGAGCTCACCGACTTCTCCTTCGAGCCCGAGGACGAGGCGGGCACGCCCATCGCCAACCGCGTCGAGCCGCGCAAGCGGCCGCGCTCGAGCATGAGCCCGACCCTGGTGTTCGACCGTGACAGCGGCGAGCTGGTGGCGAGCCTCGGGTCGCCGGGCGGGGCGGCGATCATCCACTACACCGCCAAGGCGCTGGTGGCGATGCTCGACTGGGGCCTCGACGCCCAGGAGGCGTTGAACCTGCCCCACGCCATCACCCTGGGCGGGCCGGCGTTCCTCGAGGAGGGGCGCTTCCCCGCGGCGACCCTCGAGGCGCTCAACGCCCGCGGCCATGACGCCAGCGAGCGCGAACTGGTCAGCGGCCTGCAGGCGCTGCAGGTCACCGACGCGGGCTTCTTCGGTGGCGCCGACCCGCGCCGCGAAGGCGTGGTGATGGGGGATTAATTGCGCAGCCAGTTGCGCAGCTTGACCAGCAGCAGGGCGCCGTCGCTGAGGTTGCGGCGGTCGTCGATCAGCTCGCCGAGCAGCTCGGGGCGGTCGGTGATGATGGCGTCCACCCCGAGGTCGATCAGCTGCGACATGCGGGCCCGGTCGTTGATGGTCCAGGCGTGCACCTCGTAACCGTAGCTCCGGGCGAGGCGGATCTCGCTCTCGGTGATGCGGTTGTGGCGCAATCCCAGGGCATCGAAACTGCTCCGGTCCAGGGTGCCGGGCAGGATCAGCTGGGCCAGCAGGGTGGTCTTGAGTGCCGGCTCCCGGACCTTGATCTCCTGCACCAGCGACGGCGACATGGTGGCCAGGCGCGTCTCGCCGATCACGTCCGGGTTGCCGCAGAACGCCGCCTCCCTGGCATCGCGGATCCTGGCGTGACAGTCGGCACGCGCCTCGGCCTCGCGATGCAGGGCCTCGATCACCGCCTCGACCAGGGCCACTTCGCGTCCCGGGTCGGGCTTCATGTCGATCATCAGCCGGGTGTGGCCGCGTACTGCCGCCAGCGCCTCGTCGAGCCCGGGAATTCGCTCGTCGACGAAGGCGTCGCCGAACCAGCTGCCCACGTCGAAAACGGCCAGCTCCTCGCGGTCGAGGTCGCGCAGGTCGCGGGGGTCGCCGGTCAGCCGCGTGAGGCTGCGGTCGTGGAAGAGCACCACCTGCTCGTCGGCGGTGAGGCGCACGTCGATCTCCACGTAATCGGCGCCATCCGCGATGGCCCGTTCCACCGCGGCCAGGGTGTTCTCCGGCGCCGCCAGGGAGCTGCCCCGGTGGGCGATGTTGGTCACCTGGTCGCGGAGCTCGAAGCTGTTGACGATCAGCCAGGCCTGGAAGAGGGCGAAGGCGATCACGCTGAGCTCCACCCCCCAGGCCAGCCGGCCGGGATGGGCGTGCGCCGGCGGCGGGGCGGGGCGCGGCTCGCGATGGGCCAGGCGCAGGTAGAGACAGGCGGAGAGCAGGGCGTTGGCGGCGATGCCGACGAAGGTGATGGCGAGCGTCAGCAGCACATAGGCGGTGAGATAGCCGAACATCGCCGGGATCAGCACGGCGTTGCGCTCCGGCAGCCCCCACAGCATCGGCGTGAAGACCCGGTCGAAGAGGGTGGTGGCCAGGAACGGCAGGGCGATGATCACCACCAGCAGGGCGATCACCGCCACGGCGATGTGGTGTCGTCGGCTGCGGGTCAGATGGTGGCTGCGGTCCAGGGCCTTCAGCGGCGAGAGGTCCTCGAGGACGACCAGCGGCAGGGCGAGGATCCAGCGGAAGTAGAGGGTCGAGGCCAGGGCCACCCAGATCACCAGCAGCGGGCTCGCGACGCCGAGGAATTGCCATAGCGCCGGTGGCCGGACCCGCTGCACGTAGTAGGGGTCCAGGCCGCCCAGGAAGGTCCCGTAGAGCCAGGCCAGGGCGAAGGCCACCGGGACCAGCAGCACCAGGTGGGTGCCGACCTGAACCACCACCAGGCCCGCCAGCGACGGCAGGCGGCGCAGGGTCGCCCAGAGCGCCTCGAAGGCGAGCCGGTAGTGGTTGTCCCGCGGGCGCACCGCCACCAGGATCATCCCGGCCTGCTGCAGGTAGAGCACCAGGAAGGTCAGGCCGATGGCTGCCACCAGCCAGAGCACGCCGCCGGGGCTCATCAGGATATCGATCAGCTCGGCGTTGGTCAGCACCGGCCTGCCGAACTGGCCCAGCAGGCGCGTCAGGGTCCACGCCACGGCCGGCAGCACCAGGCTCGAGGCCAGCAGGGTGAAAAAAAGGTGGTAGGCCACGAGCGGACGCAGGTGCTCGCGCAGGCTGCGCAGCACAGCGTGACTCAGCTGTGGAAGGGCCAGCATGGGCAATGTGTCATGACGGGTAGCATGACATCAGAGTGGCACCGGCAGGAGAAGCCTAGCAAGTCGAGCGAATCGGGGTCAGACCCTTAAGTCCGCTTAGGGGTCTGACCCCAAAGTTTGATTAGCCCTCCAGCGGCAGGCGTTCGTCGGCGACGAGGATGCCGTTGTTGTCGGCGTAGAGCCACTGGCCCGGGGTCAGGGTCACGCCGGCGAAGGTGACCGGGAGGTCGCGCTGTCCCTCGCCGCGTTTCTCGCTCTTGCGCGGGTGCGCGCCGAGGGCCTGGACGCCGAGTTCGGTCTCGGCCAGCACATCGACGTCGCGCACGCAGCCGTACATCACCACCCCGGCCCAGCCGTTCTCCAGCGCCTGCTCGGCGAGCATGTCGCCGAGCATGGCGCAGCGCTGCGAGCCGCCGGCGTCCACCACCAGCACCGCGCCGTCGCCGGGCTCGCCGACCGCCTGCTTGACCAGGGAGTTGTCCTCGAAGCACTTGACGGTGCGGATCGGACCGCAGAAGGCCTCGCGGCCGCCGAAGTTGACGAAGATCGGGTCGAGGACCCGGACCTCGGGGTGGGCATCGCAGATGTCCGGCGTGATGATATGGCTCATGGTGGCTCCTGGCTCGTGGGGTCGAGCCCCGATGATGCCACAGCCGTGGCCGCCCGGGGGCTAGCGACACGGCCGCAGCGTGCAAGGGGGGATTTCCTTGATGTCGAATGCGGTAAAAATCGGCATTATGGGTTTTTGTACGACGATCATTGATAACACTCATCGATAACAACAGGCATCGCCCGCGATGCTGGACACGCTAGAGGGAGTCATTCATGTCTCGCTATTTTCCCCCCTTCGCCCGCACCCTGCTGGCTTCCGCCACCGCCGTGATGCTCGGCGCCGCGGCGTTCTCCGCCCAGGCCGAGACCCGGGTCACCTACAAGTCCGCCTCGGCGGGCACCGCCTACTACCAGATGGGCGTCGAACTCTCTGAAGCGATCCGCCAGGGCACCGACGGTGAGGTCGTGCTGACCCTCGAGGAGAGCCAGGGCTCGGTGCAGAACGTCATGGAGGTGATGGCGCGCCAGGGCAACTACGTCTTCACCACGCCGCCCGGCCTGGTCGACAGCGCCATGGCCGGCGAGGGCCCCTTCGCCGAGCGCCAGAGCCCGCGCTTCCAGGAGATCCGCGGCCTCTTCCCGATCCCGGCGATCACCATGCACTTCGTGGTGGCCGGTGACGAGGGCGTCATCTCGCTCGACGACCTGGAAGGCAAGCACATCCTGATCGGCCGCGGCACCTTCGGCGCCCGCGAGGCCGAGCGCTACCTGGAGCTGTTCGAGCTGATGGACAAGGTGCGGGTGGCCAACGCCGAGATCGGCAGCGGCCCGGACGCGCTGAAGAACGGCCAGATCGACGCCTTCGTCACCGCCAGCTCCTTTCCCACGCCCAACGTGATCGAGACCGCCGCCAGCATGCCGATCAGCCTGGTCAGCCTGACCGACGAGCAGATCGAGCAGACCGGCGCCGCGCGCCAGACCATCCCGGCCGGCACCTACTCGGGCGTCGATGCCGAGGTGGCGACCACCTCGCTGCCGGTGATCGCCTACACCACCAGCGCCATGGACGACGACACCGCCTACACCCTGACCCGGACCTTCTGGGAGCGCCGCGAGGCGATGGCCGAGGAGTCCCCCTGGTGGGGCAGCATCACCCACGACATGGTCGGCAACATCGCCGGCAGCCTGCATCCCGGCGCGGTGCGCTACTACGACGAAGCCGGCATCGAGATCCCCGACAGCCTGCGCTAACTTCCCTTTGGGGTCAGACCCCTCAGCAAACTTTGGGGTCTGACCCCGGCCAGAAGAGTGTCCCATGTCGCTTTCCTTCTCCTCCCCGGCGGCCGACGAGGCCGCCGGTTCCATGCTGGCCCGGCTGCACCCGGCCTGGGTGGTGCTGGGGGCCGTCACCGTCGTCTTCCACCTCGGGCTGATCTTCTACGGCCTGACGCCGGCGCTGGTCAGCCGGCCGATCCACATGGCGCTGGCGCTGCCGTGGATCCTGATCTTCGCTGCCCGCACGCCCTGGCAGCGCGCCAGCGGCTGGCTGCTGACCGGGCTCGGCATCGCCGCCTGCGGCTACATCGCCCTCAACGAAGAGGCGCTGTCGCAGCAGTACGGTTTCATCGATACCCACCTGCAGATGGGCATCGGTGTCTTCCTGATCGTGCTGGCGCTGGAGACGGCGCGCCGGGCGATCGGCTGGCCGCTGCCGCTGGTGGCGGTGGCGGCGCTGCTCTATGCGGTGTTCGGCGAGCACATTCCCGGCCGGTTCGGCCACCCGGGGCTGCCGATGCAGAGCTTCGTCGGCACCCTGACTATCGCCGAGGGCGGGCTGTGGGGCTCGCTGACCGGGGTGAGCGTCGGGGTGGTGGCGATCTTCGTGATCTTCGGCGCGGTGCTCAACGCCGGCGAGGCGGGGCGCGGCTTCATGAACATGGCCAGCGCCTTCGCCGGGCGACTGACCGGCGGCGCGGCCAAGGTCTCGGTGATCTCCTCGGCGCTGATGGGCTCGATCTCCGGCTCGGCCTCGGCCAACGTCGCCTCGACCGGCGCCATCACCATTCCCACCATGGTGCGCCTGGGCTATCCGCGCACGCTGGCCGGCGGGGTGGAGGCGGTGGCCTCGTCGGGCGGGCAGATCATGCCGCCGCTGATGGGCGCTGGCGCCTTCGTGATGGTCGAGCTCACCGGCACGCCCTATCCGCTGATCATGGCCGCGGCGCTGCTGCCGGCGATCCTCTACTTCGCCACGGTGTGGGTGGGCATCAACGCCTACGCCACCCGCCACGACCTGCGCCCCCTGGCGTCGAGCGAACAGCCGGCGCCGAAGGAGGTGCTGATCACCTCGCTGTTCTTCGCCGTGCCCTTCGCGATCCTGCTCGAACGCATCTTCCTCGGCGGCGTCACGCCCCAGTACGCGGCGAGCATCGCCATCTTCGCCGGCATGGCGCTGTTGCTGTTCGACGTGACCCTCGCCTTCTCGCTGCGCGACTTCGGCAAGCGCATGGCCGAGGCCATGGTCATCGCCGGACGCCAGGTCGCGGTGATCGGCGCCATCATCATCTGCGCCTCGCTGGTGATCGGGGTGCTCTCGCTGACCGGGCTGGGGGTGAAGATCACCTCGGGGATCCTCTCGCTGTCGGGCGAGATGCTGTGGCCGGCGCTGCTGCTCACCGCGCTCGCCTGCCTGGTGCTGGGCATGGAGGTGCCGACCACCGCCGCCTACGTGATCTGCGTCTCGGTGGCCGGGCCGGCGCTCACCGCCCTCGGGCTCGAGCCGCTGCTCGCGCACCTGTTCGTGTTCTGGTTCGCGCTGCTCTCGACCATCACGCCGCCGGTGTGCGGCGGGGTCTTCATCGCCGCCGGCATGGTGGGGGAGAACTGGCTCAAGGTCGCCATGAAGGCCATGGCGCTCGGCATCGGGCTCTACATCATCCCGCTGGCCATGGTCGCCAACCCGGACGTCATCCGCCTGGCCTTCGACCCCGTCGGCGCCGTCATCGACGCGGTGAAGATCGCCGTCGGCCTCACCGGGATCTCCTACGGCGTGATCGCCCGGCGCGCGTGGTGGCTGCGGGTGGCTCTGGTGATCGCCGGCGCGCTGGTGATCTTCGCGGTGTGAGCCCGCTCAGCGCCTCGGGTGACTCGGGGACGGGGCGCAGAGGATCAGCTCGCCCTCGAGCCGCTCGCGGCCGAACAGCACCCAGGTATCCAGGGCCGGGCCGAGATCCTCTACCAGGCGCAGGGCGTCGGGGTGGGCGTCGAGCACCTCCCGGGCACAGAGCCCGGCCTCGAAGCGCCCGTCCAGCAGGCCGTTGGCCACGTCGACGGTGGTAGGCGCCTCGATCTGCTCGGCGTAGGCGGAGAGGTCGGCATAGTGGCGGGTCGCCGGCTGCAGGCCGATGGAGCGGGGCGTCGCCACCTCGCGCCGGGCGAGGATCGCCAGCGGCCTGCTCGGCGCGATGAAGGCATCCACCGGGAAGGCGCGGTGCATGGTGCGGCCGACCCACTCCCCATGGCTGGGGTGGGCCGTGCACTGCAGCACAAAGTCCACCTCGCCGGCCAGCAGGGCGGGAAAGGCCGCATCGAAGCTCTCGAAGGCGCGGATCTCGGCGCCCTCCAGGCCACGCACGGCCAGGTAGCGTTCGAGTACCAGCAGATGGTTGTTGCCGGCAGGGCCGAGGGTGGCGAAACGCATCGTGAGCTCCTAAGTCTTCTGTGGGGTCAGACCCCTAAGCGGATTTTGGGGTCTGACCCCAAAGGTGGATTTGGCCGCCTCCATCATCGCCGCTGCCGGGGTGGCGGGCAAATCTGCTGCTAGGAGGTCGAGTCCAGGCGGCGGGCGACGGCCTGCTGGAAGGCTTCGCTGCCTAGTACACGGCCCCGGCGTGTCTGCTGGCGGATCTCGTCGAGCAGGTGGGGCGGTAGTTCGCACTGGAAGAGCTCGCGGTAGCGGTGTTGGCGCTTATCCGGGGTGGCGCCCAGGCCGGTGTAGATCGCATGGGGCTGCACGAGGGGATCGTCGCGGCCCAAGGCGTTGGCGCGATGGCTCGACCACTCGTAATCGGCCGGCCCGGCCACCATGCCGGCGCGTACCGGGTTGAGCTCGATATAGCGGTAGCAGGCGAAGAGGTAGGGTTCTTCCGCCACCAGGCAGGAGCGGTAGCGGCCCTCGAACAGCCCACCGGTGCGTTGGTGGCGGCGGTTGAAGTACTGGGCGTAGCGCTGCCCGAGCTCCTTCATCATTTGGATCACGCCCTCGGGCTCTGCCTGCGGTGTGGCCAGCAGGTGCACGTGGTTGGTCATCAGCACATAGGCATGCAGGGCGACCCGATACACCTGCTGCACCTCGCCGAGCAGCTCCAGGTAGCGCAGCGCATCGCGGCGGTGAACGAAACAGGCGCCGCGGTTGTTGCCGCGCTGAATCAGATGGAGCGGGGTATCGGGAAGCAACAGCCGAGCCGGACGTACCATGTCGCACTTCCTTGTGCCGTGAATGGTTCAAGGCCCAGTATAGTCCCGTTATGGCACTTGGGGGTCAGGCCCCAAAGTAGGCTTAAGGGTCTGACCCCCGACTCTGTACGGCGGGAAAAGCCGAGGATGGCCTTTGAGGGTCTGTCCCTGACAAGGAAACCGTTATGTATGAAGCCCTGAAGGGCCTGGCCGCCCAGTTGCTGATGCCGTTGCCGATGATGCTGGTGGCGATCGGCGTCGGAGGATCGCTGCGCCTGTTGGGCTGGCGCCGATGGGGCAATGCCGTGGCCACGGCGGGTGTGGCCATGCTGGTGCTGGCGAGCTGGGCGCCGGTGGCAGATCGCCTGCTCGAGCCGCTGGAGCGACGCTATCCGGCGTTGCTGGAGCCGCTCGGCATCCCGGTCGACGGCATCGTGGTGCTGGGCGGCGGCTGGCAGCCCGCCCCCGACTGGCCGGTCACCGCGCAGCTCTCCGAGAGCTCGCTGGCGCGGTTGATGGAGGGGCTGCGGTTGTGGCATGCGCAGCCCGAGAGCCTGCTGATCGTGAGCGGCGGCAGCAGCCAGGAGGACGTGCCTGGCGTGGCGGTGGGCTACGCCAGGGCGGCACAGGCGTTCGGGGTGCCGTCAGACGGTCTGATCGTTCTGGATTCGCCCGTGAATACCGGTCGCGAGGCCCAGGCCGTACGCGACCGGCTGGGGGAGGGGGCCCGCATCGTGCTGGTCACCTCGGCGTCTCACATGCCCAGGGCGAGGGGCTACTTCGAGGCCGCGGGGCTGCGGCCGATCCCCGCGCCGACCCACTACCTGACGGGGCGCCACCGTACCGGCTGGCGCTATTGGCTGCCGGGGGCGGAGCACCTGGCCAAGACAGAGCGCGCGCTCTATGAGTGGATGGGCCAGTTGGCGTTGCGCTGGGAACGTACTTCCTGAGCCGCCTCAGGGTCAGACTCTTCAGTAAACTTTGGGGTCAGACCCCTAAGGGGATTTTGGGGTCTGACCCTGACCCATCCCCACGAACTACCCACTGGCTTGTCCCTCCGCTTCCTGGCGCATGAGCCGTATCAGCCCGTCCGTTCGGCCCACCGGACATCGCGCCAGGATGGCTTCGCAGCCGAGCCGC
>NZ_JCAKFQ010000045.1:0-20621 GCF_059509875.1 Halomonas sp. LMYGS-3
ACCCCGCCTCGCGGCGACGCAGTTACCTTCGGCTACGGGGTCATGGCTTACCCCGGTGCGGACTCTCACCGCACTGTGTGCACGCCTTCACGGGCGCACTGGGAGCCACGCTTTGCGGGGCGATGGCGGCGCGAAGCGGCGCGGGGCGGTCATCCACCAGGTTGGTGGTATCCGCCGAGGTGCCTGCGGCGCCGATCGCTCGGCAGAGCCAAGCTCCCACAGGCAGGGAGCCTACCACCCTGTGGGAGCCACGCTCTGCGGGGCGATGGCGGCGCGAAGCGGCGCGGGGCGGTCATCCACCTGGTTGGTGGTATCCGCCGAGGCGCCTGCGGCGCCGATCGCTCGGCAGAGCCAAGCTCCCACAGGCAGGGAGCCTACCACCCTGTGGGAGCCACGCTCTGCGGGGCGATGGCGGCGCGAAGCGGCGCTGGGCGGTGGTCTGCGGCGCTGGCGGTTGCCGCCGGGGCGCCTGCGGCGCCAATCGCGCAGAAAATCTGCGCTCCCACAGGGCAGGTATCCGCCACATGGGGGGCACCACTCCCCGTCTGTGGGAGCTGGGCTCTGCCCGGCGAATGGAGGCCGCAGGACTCCTAAGCGGCAGGATCCAACACAAGCAACACCGCCGGGGCGCCTTCGGCGCCATTCGCCCGGGGAACCCGAGCTCCCACTGGGTAATTTCACGCCAGTCCGCGAAGCGCCATTATTTTTCTACAGCGCCCGCCTGAGCGCCTCGAGCACCGAGCCGGTGTCGGGGCGCTTGCCGCGCCACTGGAAGAAGGACTCGGCGGCCTGCTCCACCAGCATGCCGAGGCCATCGACGGTGCTGGCGCCGCGCTCGGCGGCCCAGCGCAGGAAGACCGTGGGGTCGGCACCGTACATCATGTCGTAGGCCGTGGCCCCCGCGGTGAAGAGGTCGTCGGGCAGCGGTGGCAGGTCGCCGGCGAGGCTGGCGCTGGTGCCGTTGATCACCAGGTCGAACTCGCCCTCCAGCGCCTCGAACCCCCCGCCGCGGATCGCCCCCAGGTCGGCGAAATCCGCCGCCAGGCCCTCGGCCTTGCCGGCGGTACGATTGGCGATCATCAGGCTCGCCGGCTGTGCGGCCAGCAGCGGCTCGAGCACCCCGCGCACCGCCCCGCCGGCGCCCAGCACCAGGACGCGCGCACCGGCGAGCGTGACACCGTGGCGCTCGAGATCCCGCACCAGGCCCACGCCATCGGTAGTATCACCATAGGTCTGGCCGTTCTTGCCGAGGACCAGGGTGTTCACCGCCCCGGCCCGCCGGGCACGCGAGCTCAGGGTATCGCAGAGCCGGAAGGCGTCCTCCTTGAACGGCACGGTGACGTTGGCGCCCCGCCCCCCTTCGGCCGTGAACCTGCGCCAGGCGCCGGCGAAGTCGTCCAGCGGCGCCTCGATGGCGGTGTACTCGAGGGCCTCCCCGGTCTGGGTGGCGAAGGCGGCATGGATGGCCGGTGACTTCGAGTGGGCCACGGGGTTGCCGAAGACACAATAGCGGTCGGTCATGAAAACTCCTCGATCAGTCGGCCTGCTCGGCCTCGCCGAGCCAGTCGCGGGGGTGCAGATAGTCGCGATAGAGGACCTCCTCGGGGCTGCCGGGCGCGGGCGTCCAGCCATAGTGCCAGGCGGCCAGCGGCGGCATCGACATCAGGATCGACTCGGTGCGCCCGCCGCTCTGCAGCCCGAACAGGGTGCCGCGGTCCCATACCAGGTTGAACTCCACGTAGCGCCCGCGGCGGTAGAGCTGGAAGTCGCGCTCGCGCTCGCCCCAGGGCGTGTCGCGACGGCGGCGCACGATGGGCAGGTAAGCGTCGAGGAAGGCGTCGCCCACGGCGCGCTGGAAGGCGAAGCACCGCGCGAAGCCCCAGCCGTTGAGGTCATCGAAGAACAGGCCACCGACGCCGCGGGTCTCGTCGCGATGCTTGAGATAGAAGTAGTCGTCGCACCACGCCTTGTAGCGCGGATAGACCTCCTCGCCGAAGGGCGCACAGGCGTCCCGGGCCACCCGATGCCAGTGCACCACATCCTCGTGCACCGGGTAGAAGGGCGTCAGGTCGAAGCCGCCGCCGAACCACCACACCGGGGCCTCGCCGGCCGTCTCGGCGATGAAGAAGCGCACGTTGCCGTGGCTGGTGGGCACATGGGGGGTCTCGGGGTGCAGCACCCAGGAGACCCCCACCGCATGGAAGCTGCGTCCGGCGAGCTCCGGCCGCGCCGCGGTGGCCGACGGCGGCAGCCGCTCGCCGAAGACATGGGAGAAGTTGACGCCTCCCTTCTCGAACAGCGCCCCCTGCTCGAGCACCCGGGAGCGGCCACCGCCCCCTTCCGCCCGTTCCCAGACCTCCTCGCGGAAACCGGGGCCGCCATCCTCGGCGGCCAGGCCGTCACAGAGACGATCCTGAAGGTCGAGCAGGTAGCGCTTGACGTCATCGAGGTGGGCGTGGGCCACGGGGCCTCCTGAATCTGGGCGGAAGGGTGTCGGCGGCGCTCCGGCTCAGGAGCGCAGCACCCGGCCGGTGGCCAGGTCGCGGATGGTACTGGGGCGCTCGAGGCCACCCAGCGGGCCGTCGAGCACCGCATCGAGGGCGTCACCGAAGATCGTGCGCACCTCGTCGGCACTCATCGCCGGCGGCTCGCTGGCCTTGTTGGCCGAGGTCGAGACGATCGGCTTGCCGAAGGCCTCGCAGAGTTCCACCACCAGGGGATGGGCGCTGACCCGCAGCGCCACCCGGTCGTGGCCGCCCCGCACCAGGCCATGGCTACGGCCGTTGTCGGGTACCAGCCAGGTGTGGGGCCCTGGCCAGCTGGCCACCAGCGGCGCATGGAGCTCGAGCGGCAGCCCCTCGAGCCAGGGCGCGAACTGCTCGATGCGCGAGGCGACCAGGATCATGCCCTTGGCCGGATCGCGCTGCTTGAGCCGCAGCAGCCGGGCCAGCGCCTCGTCGTTGTCGGGATCGCAGCCGAGCCCCCAGACCGCCTCGGTGGGATAGGCGATCACCCCCCCGGCACGCAGCGCGGCAACGGTGGTCTCGAGCGAACAGACTTCGGTCATGAAACTCCTCGAAAATGGAAACGGTCGGCATGGCGACGACGCCTTCGGGCCGCGGCCATATGCTATCACGCTCCCGGTGACGACGGCAGACGCACCCAGCCCCCGACCGCCTGGGTGGCAAGCCCCTCCAGCTCGAGCTCGAGCAGCCGGCGCTGGCACTCGGCGATGCCCAGGCCGGACAGCCCCACCAGGGCATCCACCGGGGTGGGGGAACCACTCAGCCAATGCAGCAGGGGATCGTCCGCCGAGGGCGACGCATCGCCCGGCGGCGCCACCGATACCTCGGCGCCGACCCCCAGGCCCCACTGGGTGAGTTCGGCGAGGATATCGTCGAGCTCGCGGACCAGCACGGCGCCATCGCGGAGCAACTGCAGGCTGCCCCGGGCCTGGGGATTGTGGATCGAGCCCGGCAGCACGAAGACCTCGCGGCCCTGTTCGGTGGCCAGGCGGGCGCTGACCAGCGAGCCGCTCTTCTCGGCGGCCTCCACCACCAGCACCCCCAGCGAGAGCCCGGTGACGATGCGGTTGCGGCGCGGGAAGAAGCCGGGGCGGGCCCGGGTGCCGGGGGGATGCTCGGAGAGCAGCAGGCCGCCGGGCGCCTGCAGGCGCCGGTAGAGACGGTGATGGCGCGGCGGATAGACCAGGTCGACGCCGCAGCCGAGTACCGCCACGCTGCGCCCCCCGGCGTCCAGGGCGGCCTGCTGGGCGGCCCCATCGATGCCCAGCGCCATGCCGCTGACCACGCACCAGCCACGGCCGGCCAGCTCCCTGGCGAAGGTCGTGGCATTGCCGAGGCCTTCCCGGGTAGGACGGCGGGTGCCGACCACGGCGAGCCGCGGCGACGACAGCGCCTCGAGATCGCCCAGTGCCCAGAGCAGCGGTGGCGGATCGGCGATCTGGCCGAGCAGGTCGGGCCAGGCAGGATGGCCGGCATGCAGCAGGTGGCGGGCGGGATCCGCGGCGAGCCAGGCCTGGTCGGCCTCGAGCAGCGTGGTGAGGGGACTACGGGTGGGGTGATCGAGCCACAGCCGCAAGGCGGTGGCCGCCTCACCGGGCAGCGCGGCCAGCCACCCCTGTGGCCAGGCCGGCGACCGCTCGGCGATCGCCGCCAGTTGTCGACTGCCGACGCCCGGCAGACGGAAAAGCACCAGCCACTCCCTGGCCTGCATGACGCCCTCCCTCGGTGTTATGACGGTCTCAGCGCAGGGCAGTGCCCAGGGCACGCTGCGGGTTGTGCACCCGGTCGCCCACCTCCAGGATCCGGGTGGCCTGCATCACCAGGCCGTAGCTCATCTTCTCGTAGGGGCGGAAGACCATCACCAGGCCGGCCTCCTCGCCGGGCAGGCGCAACGCCTCGCTCGTGCGTGGGTCGTTGACCAGTTCGCCCTGCTGCTCGACCATCAACACATGGCCCGCCTCCAGGCCATCGCGACGGCCACGGTCCAGCGCCACCACCTGCAGACGGCCGATGAAGCGCACGCCGCCGGGCACCGCCAGGATACGGCCATCGACCTCGGTCTCGGGCGGACGCGGATAGAACTGGGTGATCAGCTCGCGGCTCTCCAATGGCAACACGATATCGTCGTTGCGCACCTCCTGGCGGGACGAGGTGACCTCCAGCACCACGATATCGTCCTCGCTGCGCGCGCGCCGCGCCTGGCCCACGCTCTCCAGCTCGAGGCCCAGCATTTCTCCGGACACCGCATCCACGTAGCGCTCGCCGACACGGTAGAGGCCGACCCGACCCCCGCCCTCCACGCGGCCCCGGGCATAGAGGCGATCGCCGACGCCGCTGATCAGGCGGCGGTCGGCGGCACCGACCACATAGGCCAGCTCGTCGAGGTCCTCCGGGTCGTCGATGACGCGGTGTTCGCTCAGGAAGTGCTGGATCGCCTCCAGGGGGATCGGCTCGATCGCATCACGGTGCGGCGTGGTGCGAACCCCGGGAGACAGCCGGACTTCCCCCTGGCCACGCTCCAGGCCGAGGCAGGGGCGACCGTTGCAGTCATAGAGATAGACGACGTCGCCGGGGTAGATCAGGTGTGGATTGCGAATCTGCGGATTGACCTGCCACACTTCGGGCCACTGCCAGGGGTGGCGCAGGAAGCGGCCGGAGATGTCCCACAGGGTGTCGCCCCGCACCACCGTGTAGCGCTCCGGGGCATCCCGCTGCAGGCCCTCCTCCCATGTCAGTCCCTGGGCCTGGACGGCACCCGCTGCCGCCGTTATCGCCAGGCCGAGTGCCGCCGCCTTCCCCAGGCTGCCCATCATGCGGCCCAGCCAGCGTCGCATGTCACGCCTCGTCGTCTGCCTCATCCCTGCTGCTCCCCGCGCTGCTCGCATCACGCCTGCCACCATGGAACGATGACGGCATGATATAGTCGTAATTAATCGATGCGATGCGTGACGGGCGGTTTCGTCACCGCTCGCCCGCTTCTAGAATAGTGTCATCCCCTGAATGACAGCATAACGGTGGTTCCAACGCCATGGCCAAATTACCCATCCTCGAATTTCCCGATGAGCGCCTGCGCACCAGGGCAGCGCCGGTCGAGGCGGTCGACGACGAGGTGCGCCAGCTGGTCGACGACATGCTCGAGACCATGTACGACGCCCGCGGTATCGGGCTCGCCGCGACCCAGGTGGATGTCCATCGCCGGGTGATCGTCATGGACGTCAGCGACAACCAGACCAGCCCCCTGGTGCTGATCAACCCGACCTATACGCCCATCGGCGACGAACGCGACCCGATGCAGGAGGGCTGCCTGTCGATTCCCGAGTACTATGCCGAGGTGCCACGCGCCCTGAAGGTGAACCTCAAGGCGCTGGACCGCGACGGCAAGCCCTATGAGCTGGACGCCGAGGGCCTGCTGGCCCACTGCATCCAGCACGAGCACGATCACCTCGAGGGGGTACTGTTCGTCGACTACCTCTCGCCACTCAAGCGTGAGCGGGTGCTGAAGAAGATGCAGAAGCGCCACAAGCAGATGCAACCCGCCTGAGACACCTTGTCCTGTGCTTCCATGAAGGCCGACGCCACAGCTGTCGGCCTTCGTCGTTTCGGGCCGGCTCCGTTATCATGACAAGCATCGCCCACTGGCAAGGCCCCCGAGATCATGTCCCGACCCCTGCGCGTCATCTTCGCCGGCACCCCCGACTTCGCTGCCGAGAGCCTGGCGGCGCTGCTGGCCAGCCGCCACCAGGTCATCGCCGTCTACACCCAGCCCGACCGTCCGGCCGGGCGCGGGCGCAAGCTGACCCCGAGCCCGGTCAAGACCCTGGCCCTGAAACACGACCTGCCGGTCCACCAGCCCGCCACTCTCAGGAGCGATGCGGCCCAGGCCGAGCTCGCCGCGCTGCGAGCCGATATCATGGTGGTGGTCGCCTACGGCCTGATCCTGCCTCGGGCGGTGCTCGACATTCCGCCGCTGGGCTGCCTCAACGTCCACGCCTCGCTGCTGCCGCGCTGGCGCGGCGCCGCCCCGATCCAGCGCGCCATCGAGGCCGGTGATGCCGAGAGCGGCGTGACCATCATGCAGATGGATGAGGGCCTGGATACCGGCGACATGCTGCTGATCCGGCGCACCCCGATCACCGCCACCACCACCGGCGGCGAGCTGCATGATTCCCTGGCCACGCTCGGCGGCGAGGCCATCGTCGAGACCCTGGATGCCCTGGCCGACGGCGGGTTGCCAGCCACCCCCCAGCCGGAAACCGGCGTCACCTATGCCGCCAAGCTCTCCAAGGCCGAGGCCGAGCTGGACTTCCGTCGGCCGGCCGCCGAGCTGGCCGCCCGCGTGCGAGCCTTCAATCCCTGGCCGGTCGCCTGGTGCGCCCTGGGCGAGGAACGCCTGCGACTGCTGATGGCCGAGACCGCCCCCCCGCAGGAGGGCGAGCCCCCGACGACGCCCGGCACCCTGCTGAGCCATGATGGCGAGGCGCTGCGCATCGCCGCAGGCCCGGAGGGCACCGAGGTGCTGCGGGTGACCCGCGCCCAGCTGCCCGGCGGCAAGCCGCTGGCGGTGCGCGAACTGCTCAAGGCCCGGGCCGAGCGCTTTCCCCCCGGCCTGGTGCTGGGCCGCTTCGACGAGGAGACCCCGGCATGAGTGCCGACATCCGAGACACCCGTCACCGAGGCCTTCACAACGACGGCGGTCTCGCGCTGCGCGCCACCGCCGCCCGGGCCCTGGTCCCGGTGATCACCGGCAAGGGCTCGTTGAACAGCCTGGACGACCACCAGGTGGTGGCCCGCGACCGCGCCCTGTTCAAGGCCCTCTGCTACGGTGCCTGCCGCACCCTGCCACGACTCGAGGCGCTGGCCGCCAAGCTGCTGGTGAAGCCCTTCAAGGCCCGTGATGCCGATGTGCAGGCGCTGTTGCTGATCGGCATCCACCAGCTGCTCTACCTGCGCATCCCGGCCCACGCCGCCGTGGGCGAGACCGCCGGCGCCGCCCGCCTGCTCGGCAAGGAGTGGGCCACCCGGGTGATCAACGGCTGCCTGCGTCGGTTGCAGCGCGAATCCGCCGCCCTGCAGGCCGAGGTGGACCAGGACCCGGCGGTGGCCTTGCTGCATCCGCGCTGGCTACTCAAGGTCCTGCGCCAGGCCTGGCCCGACGACTGGCGGGCCATCTGCGAGGCCAACAACGCGCCCGGCCCCATGACCCTGCGGGTCAACCGCCGCCACGGCGACCGCGAGGCCTATCTCGACCGGCTGGACGGTGCCGGCCTCAGCGCCCGGCTCTGCCCGCACGCCCCGGACGGAGTCACCCTCGGCACGCCCTGCGATGTCCACGCCCTGCCAGGCTTCGAGGAGGGGCACGTCAGCGTCCAGGACGAGGCCGCCCAGCTCTCCGCAGTACTGCTCGGCCCGGTGCTGGCACCACGGCCCGGCGCACGGGTACTGGATGCCTGCTGCGCCCCCGGCGGCAAGACGGCCCACCTGCTGGAGCTGTTCGATATCGACCTCCACGCGGTGGACAACGACGCCGTGCGCCTGGCCCGGGTCGAGGATGCCCTCTCCCGGCTCGGTCTCGTCGCCACCCTGGACCACGGGGATGCCACGCAGCGGGACTGGTGGGACGGCACGCCCTTCGACGCCATCCTGCTCGATGCCCCCTGCTCCGGCAGCGGCGTGATCCGGCGCCACCCGGACATCAAGCGACTGCGCCGCGCCTCGGACACCCCCAAGCTGGTCGAGCTGCAGGCACGACTGCTCGACAACCTCTGGTCGCTGCTGCGCCCCGGGGGTACCCTGCTCTACGCCACCTGCTCGGTACTTCCCGAGGAGAACGCCGAGCAGATCGGGGCGTTCCTGGCACGCACCCCGGACGCCGCGCCCACCACCCCGCACGATGTGGCCTGGGGCCGGCCCGCCGGCGCCGGGCGCCAGCTGCTGCCGGCACCGGACAGTCACGATGGCTTCTTCTATGCCAGACTGGTGAAGCAGGCGGGCTGATCCCGCCGCTACCTGCAACGATCCAGGGGAACCACCATGAGTCACCATACCTACAAGCATATCGAACTCACCGGGTCTTCCGAGCTGGGCCTCGAGGAGGCCATCAACAGCGCCATCGCCAAGGCCTCGGAGACCCTGCACGGCATGCGCTGGTTCGAGGTCGTCGATACCCGGGGGCATATCGAGCACGGTCGCGTCGCCCACTGGCAGGTGACGATCAAGATCGGCTTCACCCTCGACTGACCCCGGGCTCCGGGTCGCCCCTGTTCCCTGCACGGCACCTGGTTTATGCTGACGCCCCTGTTGCGGCGCACAAAATGCGCCGCCGGGGACAGCTGCGGACACGACAACAATGAAGATCATCATTCTCGGCGCCGGCCAGGTCGGCGGCACCCTGGCCGAACACCTGGCCCGCGAGGAGAACGACATCACGGTGGTGGACACCGACGGCGAACGGCTGCGCGAGCTGCACACCCGGCTCGACATCCGCACCGTGGTGGGCCCCGGCTCCTACCCCATGGTGCTGCGCCAGGCCGGTGGCGAGGACGCCGACATGCTGATCGCGGTGACCAGCCAGGACGAGGTCAACATGATCGCCTGCCAAGTCGCCCACACCCTGTTCCGCACCCCCACCAAGATCGCCCGGGTACGCGCCACCGCCTACCTCACCCGCAAGGGGCTGTTCGCCCACGAGGCGGTGCCCATCGACGTGCTGATCAGCCCCGAGCAGGTGGTCACCGACCACATCCGCCGGCTGATCGAGCACCCCGGCGCGCTGCAGGTGCTGGAGTTCGCCGGCGGCCTGGTGCAGCTGGTGGCGGTCAAGGCGGTCTACGGCGGCCCGCTGGTCGGCCAGGACCTCGGCTTCCTGCGCCGCCACATGCCCAGCGTCGACACCCGGGTGGCGGCCATCTACCGCCGCAACCGGCCGATCATCCCGCGCGGCGACACCGTGATCGAGGCCGACGACGAGGTGTTCTTCATCGCCGCGCGGCGCGACATCCGCGCGGTGATGAGCGAGCTGCGGCGTCTCGACCGCGATTTCCGCCGGGTGGTGATCGCCGGCGGCGGCAACATCGGCGAACGCCTCGCCGAGCACCTCGAGCACAGCCACCAGGTCAAGATCATCGAGCACGGCCTGGAGCGCTGCACCCAGCTCTCCGAGCGCCTCGACCGCACCGTGGTGCTGCACGGCAGCGCCACCAGCAAGCGGCTGCTCGAGGAGGAGAACATCGAGGACTGCGACATCTTCTGCGCCCTGACCAACGACGACGAGGTCAACATCATGTCGTCGATGCTGGCCAAGCGGATGGGCGCCAAGAAGGTGCTGACGCTGATCAACAACGCCGCCTACGTCGACCTGGTGCAGGGCGGCGAGATCGACATCGCCATCTCGCCACAGCAGGCGACCATCGGCAGCCTGCTGACCCACGTGCGGCGTGGCGACATCGTCAACGTCCACTCGCTGCGCCGCGGCGCGGCCGAGGCGATCGAGGCGATCGCCCACGGCGACACCCAGTCGTCGAAGGTGGTGGGCCGCGCGATCGGCGACATCGACCTGCCGCGGGGCACCACCATCGGCGCCATCGTGCGCGGCAAGGAGGTGCTGATCGCCCACGACGACGTGGTGGTGGAGTCGGGTGACCACATCATCCTGTTCGTGATCGACAAGCGCCGCATCCGCGACGTGGAGCGGCTGTTCCAGGTCGGCCTGACCTTCTTCTGATGGAGCCCCGGCGCCTTCCGATGGAATCACCACGCTGTGCGAGAGCCCCCCGCCCCCCGCTGCCCACCGCCCGACCTCGTGACACAAGGAGAGTCGCCCGATGAGCCTGCGCATGATCCTGCGCATCCTCGGCCTGCTGCTGATGCTGTTCAGCCTGACCCTGATGCCGCCGATCCTGATCTCGCTGCTGTTCCGGGACGGCCTGTGGGAGGCCTTCACCATCGCCATCGCCATCACGGTGCTCACTGGCGCGACCATGTACCTGCCCAACCGCCACGCCCGCAAGGAGCTGCGCACCCGGGACGGCTTCCTGATCGCCGCGCTGTTCTGGAGCGTGCTGGGGCTGTTCGGTTCGCTGCCGCTGATGCTGGCCGATGCCTCGGCGCTGTCGATCACCGACGCGGTGTTCGAGTCCTTCTCGGGGCTGACCACCACCGGCGCCACGGTGATCACCGGCATCGACTTCCTGCCCGAGTCGATGCGCTACTACCGCCAGCAGCTGCAGTGGCTGGGCGGCATGGGGATCGTGGTGCTGGCGGTGGCGATCCTGCCGACCCTCGGCGTCGGCGGCATGGCGCTCTACCGCACCGAGATCCCGGGGCCGCTGAAGGACTCCAAGCTGACCCCGCGCATCACCGAGACCGCCAAGGCGCTGTGGTACATCTACGCGGCCCTGACCCTCACCTGCTTCCTCGCCTATCTGGCCGCCGGCATGAACTGGTTCGACGCTCTCGGCCACAGCTTCTCCACCGTCGCCATCGGCGGCTTCTCCACCTACGACGCCAGCATCGGGCACTTCGACAGCGCCACCATCGAGCTGATCTGCGTGGGGTTCATGATCGTCTCGGCGATGAGTTTCAGCCTGCACTTCGCCGCCTGGCGCGAGAAGCGCCTGACCCAGTACTTTCAGGACCCGGAGGCACGCTTCCTGCTGCTGTTCCTGGCCGGATTGACCGTGATCACCGTGGTCACGCTGTGGCTGACCGCCACCTACGATACCCAGCGCGGCCTGCGCCACGGCCTCTTCCAGGTGGTCTCGGTGGCCACCACCTCCGGCTTCGGCGTCGCCGACTTCGCCGCCTGGCCGGGGGCCCTGCCCTTCCTGCTGTTCGTCGCCGCCTTCGTCGGCGGCTGCTCCGGCTCCACCGGCGGCGGCATGAAGGTGATCCGCATCATCCTGATCCTCAAGCAGGGCATGCGCGAGGTGACGCGCCTGATCCACCCCAACGCGGTGATCGCGGTGAAGGTGGGCAAGGTCAGCGTGCCCGACGGCATCGCCCAGGCGGTGTGGGGCTTCTTCTCGGTCTACGTGATGCTGTTCTTCCTGATGCTGGTGGGGGTGATGGCCACCGGCGTCGACCAGGTCACCGCCTGGTCGACGGTCGCCTCCTGCCTCAACAACCTGGGGCCGGCGCTCGGCGAGGCCACGAGCCACTACGGCGACCTGCCGGTGCTCGCCAAGTGGATCCTGGTGGTGGCCATGCTGCTCGGACGCCTAGAGATCTTCACCGTGCTGGTGCTGTTTACCCCGGCCTTCTGGCGGCGCTAGCAGAATGCGAATTCACTGCCGGCATGGTTTGGCCCATCGCCCGGCTTCGTGGATAATCACTGTCTCACCCCTTCGAACCGAGCGTCCATGACCGACTCCCAGGACCCCGTGATCGCCCCCCGCCGGGATGACGCCATCAGCGGCCCGCGCCGGATCGTCCAGGTGGGCGACACCCGCTACACCCTGCTGGGCACCGCCCACGTCTCCGCCGAGAGCGCCGCGGACGTCCGCGAGTCGATACGCTCCGGCGAATTCGATGCCGTGGCCATCGAGCTGTGTGGCTCGCGCCACCAGAGCCTCGACAACCCGGATGCCATGGCCAGCCAGGACCTGTTCGAGATCTTCCGCCAGGGCAAGGCCGGCATGGTGGCCGCCAGCCTGGCGCTGGGCGCCTTCCAGCAGCGGGTCGCCGAGCAGTCGGGGATCGAACCCGGCGCCGAGATGCGCGCCGCCCTGGAGGAGACCCGCCGCGCCGACCTGCCGCTGCTGTTGATCGATCGCGACGTGGGCATCACCCTCAAGCGCATCTACCACAACGTGCCCTGGTGGCAGCGCTTCGCGTTGTTCTCGGGGCTGCTCGGCAGCGTGATGTCACGCCAGGAGGTCTCGGCCGAGGAGATCGAGCGACTCAAGGAGGGGGATGTCCTGGAGTCCACCTTCAGCGAGTTCGCCGCCGAGTCCGAGACCCTCTACATCCCGCTGATCACCGAGCGCGATCGCTACATGGTGCTGCGCCTGGCGGAAGAGGCGCCGCCGGGGCGCTACCGCAACGTGCTGGTGGTCATCGGCGCCGGCCACATGAAGGGCATGGCCGAGCAGCTGGAAGCCCCGCTGCCCGACTCCCCTACCCCAGAGCGCGAGCGCCTGGAGGCCACCCCGCCGCCTTCTCGACTGTGGCGGGCGCTGCCCTGGCTGATCACCATCCTGGTGCTGACCGGCTTCGCCATCGGCTTCTCGCGCAATACCGACCTCGGCTGGCAGCTGGTCGGCGAATGGTTCCTGATCAACGGCGTGCTCTCGGGGCTCGCCACCCTGGCGGCGCTGGCCCACCCGGTGACGGTGGTCGCCACCGTGTTCGCCGCCCCGCTCACCTCGCTCAACCCCACCATCGGTGCCGGCTTCGTTGCCGCCGGGGTGGAGTTGTTCATGCGCAAGCCCAAGGTCCGGGACTTCTCGACCCTGCGCCACGACGTCACCGAGCTCAAGGGCTGGTGGCGCAACCGGGTCTCGCGCACCCTGCTGGTCTTCCTGGCCGCCACCATCGGCTCCGCCGCCGGCACCTGGATCGCCGGCTTCCGTATCGCGGGAGCCCTGTTCGGCAGCCCGGCCTGATCAGCGCGGCCGTTCCAGCAATCGTTGCATCGCCGCCGTCGGCGCCTCGAGCTTCTCGAAGCGCCGGCTGGCGGCGTAGCTGTCGTTGAAGGCGTCGAAATAGTCGTCGAGGATATCGGCGGCCGTCGCATCACCGCTCTGGCGTAGCAGCTCGGCGGCGACCTCGGCGGTGCACAGGTGGGCGCTGGACGCCGGCTTGCGCAGCCGGTAGCGGGTCAGGCGCTGGGTGGCCAGCGGCAGTACCGGCAGGCCATCGAGGTAGGGGCTCTTGCGGAAGATGCGTCGTGCCTGGCGCCAGGTGCCGTCGAGCAGGACAAAGACCGGGATCCGGCCATTCCCCTTCGCTCGCTCGACGGCAGCCACCCCCACTACCCGATCGGCGTAGTCCGGCTGGTCGTCCGGGAAGATCACGAAGGGGGCGTAGCGCTCGTCCGCGAGCAGGGTCAGCAGGCGTGGATCCGGGGCGGTGCGATACCAGGTGAACACCTCGGTGCCCGGCAGCACGTCGCGGATCAGCCGCCCCGTATTGGTGGGCTTGTGGTGCTCGAGCGGATGGGTCAGCAACCACACCCGGACCACACTCTCGCCGGTGACCCGATAGGGGCAGAGGCAATTGAGTTCGGGCAGATTGCACCCCGGGCAGCGCGCCACGCAGCTGCCGCGCGCCTTGAACTCGCGCCGTGGCGGGCGGGGATGGCCGGTGGCCGGATCATGGGCGATGACGGTGTCGTGGGGGGAGTCGTCCTGCATGGCGCGTCGTCGTGGGGAATGGGCCCGCATTCTAGCATGCAGCCACCACTCCCGACGCGTCAGCCCACCAGGGTTTCCGGCATCCACAGGCGCCCTTCGCGTCTCCAGTGGCGGACCAGCGCCGGCACCCCCTTGCCGGCGGGCTGGCTGAGCCGCACGACCCCGGGTGGTGCCAGCACATGGGCCTCGGGGTCGACCAGCACGCAGTCGATATCCAGCGGGGCATGTTCCAGCAGCGAGGCGGCCGGCATCACCGCCAGCGAGGTGCCCACCACCAGCAACAGGTCGGCGGTGCCGGCGATCTCGCAGGCCTCGGCGAAGTGCGGCACCGCCTCGCCGAACCAGACCACGTCGGGGCGCAGCTGGCTGCCCTTGTCGCACAAATCGCCCAGGGCGATGCCGCCACGGGGCAGCGGATAGCGCATGCGCGGGTCCACCGAAGAGCGCGCCTGGAGGATCTCCCCGTGCAGATGCAACACGTGGCGCGACCCGGCCCGTTCGTGGAGATCGTCGATGTTCTGGGTGATGATGCTGACCCGGAACCCCTCCCTCTCCAGCGCCGCCAAGGCCTTGTGGGCGGCGTTGGGGCGAGCCCGGCGCACCTGCTCGCGACGCTGGTCGTAGAAGCGCAGCACGCGCTCGGGGTCACGCCGCCAGGCCTCGGGCGTGGCGACCTCCTCGATGGGATGGTCGGCCCAGAGGCCATCGCTGGCGCGGAAGGTCTGGATGCCGCTCTCGGCGCTGATGCCGGCACCGCTCAGCACCACCAGATGAGGTCGGCACGGCTTACCCATGGGATGTCTCGTCATCATGCGGTTCGTGGTCGCTCAGTACACCAGGCCGTTGCCGTCGGTGCCGACGAAGCGCCGCTTGTTGCGGTAGGGGAAGACGTCGATCACCCGTCCGTCGCGAATGGCCTGCTGCAGCCCCTTCCAGTAGTCGGCGTCGAACAGCTCCGGATGCAGCTCGTAGAAGAGCTTGCGCAGGCGGATATCGGCGAACAGGAAGGGGCCGAACTCCTCGGGGAAAATATCATTGGGCCCCACCGAGTACCAGGGCTCGCTGGAGAGCTCCTGCTCCGGATACATCGGCTCGGGAATATGGCGGAAGTTGCACTCGGTCAGGTAGCAGATCTCGTCGTAGTCGTAGAAGATCACCCGGCCGTGGCGGGTGACCCCGAAGTTCTTCAGCAGCATGTCACCGGGAAAGATGTTGGCCGCCGCCATCTGCTTGATGGCGTTGCCGTAGTCCTTGAGGATCGCGTGGGTCTCGGCCTGGTCGCACTGCTCCAGGTAGAGGTTGAGCGGTGTCATCATGCGCTCGGTGTAGCAGTGCTTGATGATCACCTTGCCGTCACGCAGCTGCACCGTGGACGGCGCCACCTCGAGCAGATGCTCCAGGCACTCGGGGTCGAAGTGGTCGGCCCGGGTGATGAAGTTGGAGAACTCCTGGGTGTCGGCCATGCGCCCCACCCGGTCGTGGCGCTTGACCAGGTGGTACTTGTCGCGCACGTTGTCGCGGCTCATCTCCTTGGAGGGATCGAAACGGTCCTTGATGATCTTGAACACCGTGCGATAGGACGGCAGCACGAACACCGCCATGACCATGCCGCGCACCCCGGGAGCGATGATGAACTTGTCCTCGCGCTTGGCCACCTGACGGTTCAGGCCGCGGAAGAACTCGGTCTTGCCGTGCTTGTAGAAGCCGATGGCCGAGTAGAGCTCGCCCTCGGGCTTGTCGGGCATCAGTTCCTGCAGGAAATCGACGAATTCGCCGGGCACCTGCACCTCGACCTGGAAGTAGGCGCGGGTGAAGGAGAAGATGATCGACACCTCCTCCGGCTCGATGATCACCGTATCCAGGTGCAGGCCCTCGCTGGCCTCCTGCCGCTCGCCATGCAGGATGGGCAGGACCAGCGGCACCTGTACCCCGCCGCCGCGGATGCGCCCCACCAGGTAGGCGCCCTTGTTGCGATAGAAGACGCTCTTGAGCAGCTCGACCTCGGTGTCGACGGCGTCGAGGATCGCCGCCGGCAGGTGGCCGGAGAGGAAGTCCGCCCCCAGGCGGACATCGCGCTCGAGATCCTCGAAGGGGGGGTCGAGCGGCGCCTCGGTCAGCGCCCAGCGCAGCGCCCTGGTCCAGTCCCCCTCCACGCCTCGGCGGCGCGTCAGGGTGATACCGGAATGGTGGGCGGCGGCCTCGCGGGAGCTGTAGACGAACATCCAGTCGTTGCGGATGTGCCGGTGGTGGAAGATCGAGCAGAACAGCGAATTGAAGTAGGTCTCGGCCAGCTCGTAATCGAGCCGCTGGCTAATCAACTCGGCGTAGTGGCCCCGCGCCTCGCGCCAGCATTCGCAGTGGGTCAGCTCATCGTCGTCGAAGGTCCGTTGCAGGCGCACCAGCGTCTCCTCGACCTTCTCGTCATAGAGGTTGATGCGGTCCGCCGAGGCCTGCTGGGCCTCGCGCCAGGCGGCGTCGCGGAAGCGCCGACGGGCATCCGCGGTGATCTCCTTGAAGCGCGAGCGGTACTCGTCGAAGCCGTGCAGGATCGTGGCGGCGAGGCGGTAGGCGGGCGAAAGCTTCATGGCGGACTCCGGGCGGCTTGAAATGCCAGCATCGCGGATTCCGTCGACATTCGCGAGCCGACCATGGTGGAGGTCGCTGTAGTGCCGCGACGCCCCGGCTCCCGCTGCCGGCGATCCTCTGGACGTGGGGCAGCCCGCTACCAGGGTAGCGGTTCGCCGTTGCTGTGCCAGAAGCTGCCGGTGGTCTCGAGGGTCAGCGCCTCGATGCGCTCGGCGATGCCGGCGGCCGCCTCCTCGGGAGTGATCAGGCCACCGAAGTCGACCATGCGCGTCTTCACGTAGCCCGGGTGGAGCTGGATCACCGCGATGCCGCGGGGCGCCAGGTCCATGGCCAATGACTTGCCGAAGGCGTTGAGCGCCGCCTTGGAGGCCCGGTAGCCGTAGCGACCCCCGGAGTCGTTGTCGGCGATCGACCCCATGCGGCTGCTGATGTTGGCCACCTTGCCGCCCTCGCCCAGGTTGCCCAGCAGCGCTTCGGTGACCCGCAGTGGGGCATAGGCGTTGATCTCCATCTGCTCGCGAATCGAGTCGAAGTCGATCTCGCCCAGCACCTCGTCGCGCAGCCGGCCGGCGTTGTTGATCAGCAGGTCCAGGTGCTCGCCGGAGATCTCACGGGCCAGGCGCGCCACGTCCTCGGCGGAGGTCACGTCGATGCCCTCGATCACCCGCTCGGCCGCCTCGGCCAGCTCGTAGGACGCCGTGCGGCAGATGCCGATCACCCGCCAGCCGGCGGCATGGTAGTGGCGGGCCAGTGCCAGGCCGACGCCGCGGTTGGCGCCGGTGATCAGTACAGTGGAAGGCATGGCGAACTCCTTGGTCATGTGAGGTGGGCAATACTTACTGGCACGTTGGGGGGGACGAGCAAGACTTCAACTGCACCTCGCCAAGGGGCGCACCATGCCGGCCACGATCACCGGCTCGAGGCGACTGGCGAGCGACGCTCAAGGTCGGGCGACCCATTGCCCCCTCAAAGCCGGGTTGCGGTAGAATCGGGCCTTGCCGCAACACAGCCGACGCGACGAGGACCACCGTGGCGAGATCACCTGCCGACCATCACCGGGAAGCCAAACGCGTGACCTACCTGGCCGCCTGGCTGGATGGCCTGCTGGGCCTGGCCAAGGTCATCGTCGGCGGCCTGGTGGGCTCGGCCGCCCTGGTCGCCGACGGCATCCACTCCTTTTCCGACCTGGTCACCGACGGCCTGGTGCTGGCCGCCACCCACTACGGGCGCCAGGGGCCGGACGAGGACCACCACTACGGCCATGGCCGGATCGAGACCCTGGCCACCCTCTTCCTCGGCAGCGTGCTGATCTTCGTCGCCGGCGGCATCGCCTGGTCGAGCCTGCACCGCCTGTTCTCGGCCACGATGATCGCGCCACCGGGCCTCTGGGCCATGCTGCTGGTGCTGGTCGCCCTGCTCGCCAAGGAGGCGCTCTTCCATGTCACCATGCGGGTCGCCAAGCGGGTGAAGTCCCGCCTGCTGGAGGCCAACGCCTGGCACTCCCGCTCCGATGTGCTCTCTACCGCCGTGGTGCTGGTGGCGCTGGTGGCGGCCCAGTTCGGCGTCGGCTGGCTGGATGCGGTCGCCGCGGTGATCGTCGGCCTGCTGGTGGGCAAGGTCGGCTGGGACCTGCTCTGGGAATCCGGGCGCGAACTGGTCGACACCGCCCTGCCCATGGAGGAACAGGCGAGGATGCACCAGGTGGCGCTGGACGTCCCGGGCGTTGTGGGGGTCCACGACCTGCGCACCCGCCAGTCGGCGGGGCGCGCCATGCTCGATCTGCACGTGGTGGTGTCACCGCGCATCAGCGTCTCGGAGGGCCACGAGATCGGCAACGAGGTGAGCCGCCGGCTGCGCCGCGCCTACCCCGCCCTCACCGACCTGACCTTCCACATCGACCCGGAGGACGACGCCGGCGAAGGGGATCCCAGTCGCTTCCCCGGGCTGCCGCTGCGCCCCGAAGTGGAAGCGGCCCTCGCCGCGCGCTGGTCGTCCCAGGCCGCCTGGCCCTGGCTGCGTAACCTGGAACTGCACTACCTGGATGGCGCGGTGACGGTGGTCGCCTGCCTCGACGAGCAGGCTCCCCTGGAGAGCCAGGCCGTGGCGGCCGAGCTGGAGGCCAGCGCCCGCGACCTCGCCTGGCTGTCCCATGTGGAGGTGTGCCGCCTGGCCGGCAACGACCCGCCCGCAGTGACCCGTACCGCCGGTAGCCCCCGGTAGCCGAGGGCGAGACGCTACCCTTCCGTGTGACACGCGGGCGCTATATCCCTTCAACCGCGATAGCGGGCGGCGCACGGAAGATCGAAAGTGAGCGCAGTACCCAGACTCGGACTTTTTCCATCAACGGTTCAAAGCGGTAGATGGCCGAACGCCGCCCGGAGGGCTCACGTACTGTCTCCAGCAGCCCATCCTGCAGCAGCACACGCGAGAAACGAGCCGCCGTTTTTGACGGAATGCCCGCACTGCGGGTGAAACGGCTATTGAGAAACACAGGCGAGGTGAACATATAGTCCAGTGCCGCCACCGAGTACTTGGATGCCAGCAGCTCCGCGAAGCGTAGCTTCATCTTCTCGTAGCAGTCGCGGATCTCCTGGGCCACCCTCAGGTTCTCGATGGCCTGCTTCGCCACGGCGGTAAAGAAGAAATCACACCACCCCCCCCCAGTCGCCGTGCGCCGATACCTCGCGCAGCCCCCGAATGTACGCGTCCTTGTAATCTTCGAAGTAGCGACTGACATAGAAATGCGGGGCGGAAATCGCGCCTCCCTGCCACAGCATCAGCGTAATCAACATCCGCCCCACCCGGCCGTTGCCATCCTTGAAGGGGTGTAGCGCCTCGAACTCGGCGTGGGCCAGGGCCGTGCGCAACAGGATCGGCATGCTGTCGTCACCGATCAGATTGAACAGTGCCTCCATACCGATGGCGAGCTGTTCCGGGGCGATGGGCACGAAGCTGATCTCACGGCTGCCACGCTCGCCGATGTAGTTCTGCTCCCCCTTGTAAGCCCCTGGCGACTTGCCAGCTCCCCTGCCAAAGGATAGCAACTGCTGATGAATGCTCTTGACCAGGGACTCCGAGAAGGGACGGCCTTCCTCCAATTGCCGCTGGGCCGTATTCAATGCACGCCGGTACAGCGCGGTCTCGATGACATCGGAACGAAATTCCCAGACCGCATCCTCGCCATCGTCGCCATACTCGGCCTCCAACTGGAAGATTTCATCCATGGTGCTGATCGTGCCTTCCATGCGTGAGGAAACTACCGCCTCCTGGCCACGCAGAGGCACCAGAAATATCTCGCTGTTATGCATACTCTGGAGCATCTGGTCATAGCGCGCCAGCGCCTCGGTGGCCTCCAGCAAGGCAGGAAGCAGTTGGCCATAGTCAAGGGTCGCCGGTGGAAACTGGCCGGTGTGGTAGTGTATGGCATTACTGATATCGAGCTTCATCCCGACGTCACCCCGTGAGCAGAGGACTTTGTTGCCCATTCTGAGACAAATATGAGCAACAAACCAGCTTGTCTCCCATGGATAAGCAACAGCCCTCTTTGTTGCTCACAACTGTGCCTTGTATGTCCAACAAGCAGGATTAACGCTCACGGATGCGCCACAACACACCTTGTGGCTCATGACTTCACCCTCTATTAGCAACAAACCCTTCGCCCACCTGCGGCCAGGAGCAACCGGGCAAGCCTAGCTGGAACGACAGGACCGACCAGCACGGCCAAGTGGAGTACACCTGGCCTAGCCGTTTCATCGCACTGCCACACGCATCATCACTGTCGCCAATGCTCCGTCATTCGATCACCGTAGACTGTTCAGTCCGCCACCATGTCCAGGAGCCCCGGCATGACCGATCCGAACTGAGGAATCCCCAGAAATATTTCCGCATTATCAATATGTTGGGCATGGATGGATGGCAGGCTGCCAGCGCTGCCGGTCCCTATGGGGTCAGACCCCGGCGGCGTCGAATCCGCTCGCAAGGCGCAGCATGACGGGCTTGGTGACTCGGTTGGGGTCTGACCCCATAGGGGCAGCCTCGGCGCCTTCCTAAGAAACCCGCTGCCTGACGGCTTGCACCGGCGCGAGTTCGAAGCCGAGTGACTTGGCGCGTCGCTGCAGGTTGCTCACCAGGCGTTGCCGGTAGCGCGCCTCGTAGTAGT
>NZ_JCAKFQ010000046.1:0-16528 GCF_059509875.1 Halomonas sp. LMYGS-3
GGATGAACATTATGACCAGCTCAAGTTCGGCATGTGAGGATGGCCGCCTTCAGGCGGCTCAAATTCTTGCCCCTTTGAGGGGCTAACAAAATAAAGCCCCCGGCTTTGCCGGGGGATATTTACTACATCCCTGTAAGCTACTTTTGCCTTCCCTGGCAAAAGACCTCCTCTTCGGCCTGCCCCTGGCGCCCCTCGCGCCTATGCCTCTCCCTCGTCATCCGCCCAGGTCAGGCTGCCGGCATCTAGCAGGGCGGTGAGCAGCTCGGCGGCGCCGTCGAGTTCGAGCAGCCCGGCATCCAGCGGCGTGTCGGACGCCAGGGCCCGGGCCAGGGGCAGGGGGCACTCCACGCCGTCGCCGTCGACGAACAGGGTGGCCCGGCCGTCGTCCAGGGCGCGCCAGGCGAAGCGCGAGCCGGGGCTGCGCAGCAGTTCTTCACCCTCCTGTAGTGCCGTGACAAGGGCGTCGAGGTCGGTGGGCTCCTCGGCGGGCACCAGCTGGTCGACGTACTTGGGCTGGGTCATCACGCGGCCGAACCACTGGGCGAGCTGGGTCGGGTCGTCGAGGGTCGCGAGGATCAGCGAGCGCATGCGCGCCACGGCGGCATCGTCGAGCTCGCCGGGGTCGGTGGGAGGTGCCATGCCAGCGTCGGCGTAGCGTTTCGAGGCAGGAAGCTGCTCGCCGAGATAATCGGCGAAGGAGGTGATCGCCTCGTCCGCCGAGGGGGCGCGGAAGCCTACCGAGAGCGTCATGCAGTCGTCAGACTCGCTGACCCCGTGGTGCGCCCAGCCGGGCGGCAGGTAGAGCATGTCGCCGGGCTCCAACACCCAGTCGTCGCCGTCCTCGACCTCGAAGCGCTCGAGGATACGCAGGTCGATGCCCTGGATGATCGGGGCGTTGTCGGCGACCTTGCCGCCGAGCTGCCAGCGTCGGGTGCCGCTGCCCTGCAGCAGGAAGACGTCGTACTGGTCGACATGGGGGCCGACGCTGCCGCCCGGGGCGGCGTAGCTGATCATGATGTCGTCGAGCCGCCAGCGGGGCAGGAAGTCAAAGTGGTCGAGCAACTCGGCGACTTCGGGCACGTAGTGATCCACCGCCTGGACCAGCAGGGTCCAGGCGCGCTCGGGGAGCTTGGCGAACACGCCCTCGTCGAAGGGGCCGTGACGCACCTGCCACGGACCGTCGCGACCGTGCTCCTCGACCAGGCGGGCCTCGATGCCCTCCTCGCAGGCCAGCCCGGCCAGCTCGTCGGGGTCGAGCGGGCACGCGAAGTCGGGAAAGGCACCGCGGATCAGCAGTGGCTTGCGTTGCCAGACATCGCGCAGGAACTCGGTGGCGGTCAGGCCGCCGAGCATCGGTAGGGGGGTATCGGGAGACATGGTCAAAGCCTGAGCGCCTGCTCGGCGGCATTGCCGATATAGGTGGCTGGGCTGAGCGCCTTGAGCTCGGTCTTCACCTCGGTGGGCAGCTCGAGGGTATCGATAAAGGCGGCAAAGCCGGCCTGGTCGATGCGCTTGCCGCGGGTCAGCTCCTTGAGCTTCTCGTAGGGCTTCTCGATGCCGTAGCGGCGCATGACCGTCTGGATCGGCTCGGCGAGCACCTCCCAGCTGGCGTCCAGGTCCTCGGCGATGCGCACCGGGTTGGCTTCGAGCTTGCCGATGCCCTTGAGCGACGCCTGGTAGGCAATCAGGCCGTAGGCCAGCCCGACGCCGAGGTTGCGCAGCACCGTGGAGTCGGTGAGGTCGCGCTGCCAGCGAGAGATCGGCAGCTTCTGGGCCAGGTGGCCGAGCACTGCGTTGGCAAGCCCCAGGTTGCCCTCGGAGTTCTCGAAGTCGATGGGGTTGACCTTGTGCGGCATGGTCGAGGAGCCGATCTCGCCCTCGACGGTCTTCTGCTTGAAGTAGCCCAGCGAGATGTAGCCCCAGACGTCGCGGTCGAAGTCGATCAGGATGGTGTTGAAGCGGCAGATCGCGTCGAACAGTTCGGCGATGTAGTCGTGGGGCTCGATCTGGGTGGTGTAGGGGTTGAAGGTCAGCCCCAGGCCCTCGACGAAGGTGCGGGCGTTGGCCTCCCAGTCGACCTCCGGGTAGGTGGCGAGGTGAGCGTTGTAGTTGCCCACCGCGCCGTTGATCTTGCCCAGGATCTCCACGCCCTCGATCTGCTCGAGCTGGCGGCGCAGGCGGTAGGCGACGTTGGCCATCTCCTTGCCCAGGGTGGTGGGGCTCGCGGTCTGGCCGTGGGTACGCGAGAGCATCGGCACGGCAGCGTGCTCGCGGGCCAGGCGGGCCACTTCGTCCGCCACTCGGTGCATCACCGGCAGCAGTGCCTTGAGACCGTCGGTGAGCATCACGCCGTGGGAGAGGTTGTTGATGTCCTCGCTGGTACAGGCGAAGTGTACGAACTCGGTGATCGCGTGCAGCTCCGGCTGGCCGGCGATCCGCTCCTTGATGAAGTACTCCACCGCCTTGACGTCATGGTTGGTGGTGCGTTCGATCTCCTTGATGCGCTCGGCGTCTGTCACCGAGAAATCGCGCAGCATCGCCTCGAGAAAGGCGGTGGCCTCGGCGGAGAGTGGTGGTACCTCGGTGACGCCGGCCAGCTCGGCGAGCCGCTGCAGCCAGCGGATCTCGACGATGACCCGGGCGCGGATCAGGCCGAACTCGCTGAAGTGCTCGCGCAGGGCCTCGGCCTTGCTGCCGTAGCGGCCGTCGACGGGAGAGAGGGCGGTGAGGGCGGTGAGGGGCAGGGAGGCGCTTAGCATGGTCGAGGTTCCGGTACGGTGTGAAGAAGGTTGGGAGCGGGAAGACAGCGTCAGCCCAGTTGGTCCAGGGCTTTCCTGAGCGCGCCGCGCTGGAAGACCAGCTTCCAGCGACGGCCGCCCTGCTGGTGCCAGAGCAGGGCGAAGCGAATGCCGGCGAGCAGGATGGCGCGAACCCGCTCGGGCATCATGCGGCTCTGCAGCAGCGAGGGATCGCCTTGTACCACGATGCGGGTCTTGAAGGTGGAGATCGTCTCCTGGTAGGCCTCGCCGAGGCTGGCGATGACGTTCTCGTGGGTCGCGTCGAAGTGATCGGCCTGGCCCTGGATGCGGGTCAGGGAGTTTCCCAGCTCGTTCATCATGGCATCGTTGCCACGCAGCTTGTTCATCAGCAGCAACAGCGAGAAACCATAGCGCAGCACCACCGGGTTGGTCTGCTTGCGCCCCACCACCGCTTCGAGCACCTCGAGGCCGCGGCGCAGGTTGTTGGGGTGGCCGCCGTAGATCGCCTCGAAGCTCTCGGGGTTGGTGTCGAGGGTGGCGCGGATCAGGGTCTCCCAGGCGCGCTGATCGACCTGGCTGGTGCGGGCCAGCTCGTCGACCAGGCTGGCGGCCTGGAAGACGCCGGCGAGTGCCAGCGCCTGTCTGGCCGCCGGGGTATCGGGCGCGCGGTGGATCGGGGTCGAGGCGGTCATGGGCTGAGCTCCGTGGCGTTCCAGGTATCGCGGATCACGCCGCCACCGAGGCAGATCTCGCCGTCGTAGAGCACCAGCGACTGGCCCGGGGTGACGGCACGCTGGGGGGCATCGAAATGCACTTCGACGCCGCCATCCTCCCGCGTGTGGACAGTGCAGGGTACGTCGGACTGGCGATAGCGGGTCTTGGCGGTGTAGCGTCCTGCGCCGGCCGGCGGCTCGCCGGCGACCCAGTCCATGGCCTCGGTGGCCAGGCTGTCGGTATAGAGCAGCGGGTGGTGCTTGCCCTGCACGGCGACGAGCACGTTGCGCTCGAGGTCCTTGGCGGCCACGTACCAAGGCTCCTCCGGGTAGTCGGCGAGACCGCCGATGCCCAGCCCCTGACGCTGGCCGAGGGTGTAGTACATCAGCCCCATATGCTCGCCGATCACGTCGCCGTCGGGGGTCTCGATCACCCCCGGCTGGGCCGGCAGGTATTGCTGCAGGAAGTCGCGGAAGCGGCGCTCGCCGATGAAGCAGATGCCCGTCGAATCCTTCTTGCTCGCGGTGGCGAGCCCGTGGCGCTCGGCGATGGCGCGCACCTCGGGCTTCTCCAGTTCGCCCACCGGGAAGAGGGTGCGGGCGATGGCGGCCTCGGGGACGGCGTGCAGGAAGTAGCTCTGGTCCTTGTGGGGGTCGAGGCCCTTCAGCAGGCGTGGTCGGAGGTCGCCATCGAGTCGGCCGCGGCCCTGCCCTTGACGAACATAGTGGCCGGTGGCGATCTGCTCCGCACCGAGCATCTCGGCGTACTCCAGGAACACCTTGAACTTGATCTCGCGGTTGCAGAGGATATCCGGGTTCGGCGTACGTCCCGCCTGGTACTCGGCCAGGAAGTGCTCGAAGACATTGTCCCAGTACTCGGCGGCGAAGTTGGCGGCATGCAGCCGGATGCCGAGTTTCTCGCACACGGCCTCGGCGTCCGCCAGGTCGGCCTTGGCGGTGCAGTACTCGGTGCCGTCGTCCTCGTCCCAGTTCTTCATGAACAGGCCTTCGACCTGATAGCCCTGTTCGAGCAGCAGCAGGGCGGAAACGGAGGAGTCGACACCGCCGGACATGCCGACGATCACCTTGCCTGAGGTGGCTGTCATGGACGCTCTCGGAATGGATGGATCATAAACGGGGCGAGATTATACCTTATCCTGGCTTCGAGCTTCGAGCTTCGAGCTTCGAGCTTCGAGCTTCGAGCTTCGAGCTTCGAGCTTCGAGCTTCGAGCTTCGAGCTACAGTCCAACCGCAGCCCGCAGCCCGCAGCCCGCAGCCCGCAGCCCGCAGCCCGCAGCCCGCAGCCTTCACCCGCTCAGCGCTCGTGAATCACGTCCATGGGAAAGAACTTGCCGGCCAGGGAATCGCGGATGCGGCGCATCACCAGTGGACTGCGCAGCCTCCCCGCGCGCTCCAGCTCCTCCAGCTCCTCGAGGGTCAGCCAGTGCACGGCGTGGATCGCCGGATCCAGGTCGTTGCCGAGGTGGGCCAGGGCCATGCCGAAGAAGCCGTGGCTGTGGAAGGTCTGGCCGCCGGGGGCCTCGAAGACGTACATGCCGAGGTAGTCGGTGATGCCGATCTGCCAGGCGGTCTCCTCGCCGACCTCGCGCAGGGCGGCCTCCCGGATGCGTTCGCCTGGCTCCAGGTGGCCGGCGGGTTGGTTGAAGAGCGTATGGGGGCCGCCGAGGTCCTCCTCGACCATCAGGAAACGGCCGGCGCGTTCCACCACGCAGGCCACGGTGACATGGGGGTGCCAGCGGTTCATCGGCGGCCTCCTCTGTGGCGGGTCGGGCGTTGCTGGTGCGGTGCATGCAGGGTCTCGCGGCGCCACTGCCCCGGTGCCAGGCCGTCGAGGCGCCAGGGGCCGATGGCGACACGCACCAGGCGCAGGGTGGGGTGGCCGACATGGGCGGTCATGCGCCGCACCTGGCGGTTACGGCCCTCGCCGATGGTCAGTTCCAGCCAACTGGTGACCGGGTGGCGCTTCGGGTCCAGCGGCGGGTTCCGCTCGGGGAGCCCGCTGGTCTCCAGGCGTTTGACCCTGGCCGGCCGGGTGCGACCGTCCTTGAGCTCGACGCCGCCCCGGAGCGCCTGCAGGGCGGAATCACTGGGCCGGCCCTCCACCTGCACCCGGTAGGTCTTGGGCTGCTTGTGGCGGGGGTCGCTGATGCGGTGGATCAGCTCGCCGTCGTCGGACAGCAGCAGCAGGCCTTCGGAGTCGTAGTCGAGGCGGCCGGCGGCGTAGATGCCGGGCACGTCGATCACGTCGGCGAGGGTGGCGCGGCGCTCTTCACCGTCGGCTCGGCGATCGGTGAACTGGGAGAGCATGCGATAGGGCTTGTGCAGCAGATAGAGAGCGCTCATTCGACCAAGGTCTTGCTACCATGGATTGTCGACAAATCTGGCTCCAAGCCTACTCCGATCGATCGGGTGAATGCTATACTCCGCGCTCCACTGAACAGACCAGACAGGGGAGTTCTCAATGGGGTTCCAGAAAATCGTCGTCCCTGAAGGCGGCCAGAAGATCACCGTCAACGCCGACAACACCCTGAACGTGCCGAATGAGCCGATCATCCCGTTCATCGAGGGGGACGGCATCGGCGTCGACGTGACGCCGGCCATGAAGATCGCCATCGATGCCGCCGTGCAGAAGGCCTACAACGGCGAGCGCAAGATTCACTGGATGGAGATCTACGCTGGTGAGAAGGCCACCCAGGTCTACGATGCCGATACCTGGCTGCCTGAAGAGACCCTGGAAGCCGTCAAGGACTTCGTCGTCTCCATCAAGGGCCCGCTGACCACGCCGGTAGGCGGTGGCATCCGCTCCCTGAACGTGGCCCTGCGCCAGAAGCTCGACCTCTACGTCTGCCAGCGCCCGGTACGCTGGTTCGAAGGTGTGCCGAGCCCGGTCAAGAAGCCCGGCGACGTGGACATGGTCATCTTCCGCGAGAACTCCGAGGACATCTACGCCGGCATCGAGTGGAAGGCCGGCACGCCGGAAGCCGACAAGGTGATCAAGTTCCTCCGCGAGGAGATGGGCGTCACCAACATCCGCTTTCCCGAGAACTGCGGCATCGGCGTCAAGCCGGTTTCCGTCGAAGGCACCAAGCGCCTCGTGCGCCAGGCCCTGCAGTATACTGTGGACAATGACCGCGAGTCGCTGACCCTGGTACACAAGGGCAACATCATGAAGTTCACCGAGGGCTCTTTCAAGGACTGGGGCTACGAGCTCGCCAAGGAGGAGTTCGGTGCCGAGCTGCTCGACGGCGGCCCGTGGATGACCTTCAAGAACCCCAGGACCGGCAAGGACATCGTGGTCAAGGACGTCATCGCCGACGCCATGCTGCAGCAGATCCTGCTGCGCCCGGCCGAGTACGACGTCATTGCCACCCTGAACCTCAATGGCGACTACCTCTCCGATGCCCTGGCGGCCGAGGTGGGCGGCATCGGCATCGCGCCGGGCGCCAACCTCTCCGACGCCGTGGCCATGTTCGAGGCCACCCACGGTACCGCGCCGAAGTATGCCGGCCAGGACAAGGTCAACCCCGGTTCGCTGATCCTCTCCGCCGAGATGATGCTGCGTCACATGGGCTGGGTCGAGGCTGCCGATCTGGTGCTCAAGGGCATGGAGAAGGCCATTTCCAGGGGCGAGGTCACTTATGACTTCCATCGCCTGATGGACGATGCCAAGCTTCTCAAGTGCTCCGAGTTCGGCCAGGCCGTCGCCGACAACATGTAAGTCGCGGCGCGTCGAGCCCGGGGCCCTCGTCCGCCGCCCGGCGGGCGAGGGCCCTTTGCGTTGAGCGTCACGAGTGAACCCCGCCGGCCGCCTGGCGTCCAATCACGGTTGAGATTTACCTTGGTGGTCGGCTTGTCGAGATGGATAGTGGCTCTTATGTTCAAGACAGAAGAGGAGGCGTGGCGTGAGTGGCGCGCCTCGATCCGCGGAGGCATGACCCGCCCTCCCGAGCCCGGCGAGGAGGGCGACGACGACCTGGCGGTGCAGAGCGCCGAGCCGGAGGTGGCACGTCCGCCGCTGTACAAGGTGGTGTTGCATAACGACGACTTCACCCCCATGGAGTTCGTGGTGGAGGTGCTGCAGACCTTCTTTTACATGGACAGCGAAACCGCGGTGCAGGTGATGTTGACGGTGCACACCCAGGGCAAGGCCACCTGTGGCATCTTTACCCGCGACATCGCGGAAACCAAAAGCCATCAGGTCAATCAATACGCAAGAGAGTGTCAGCATCCGTTGCTGAGCGATATCGAAGCGACGGACTGATCCCGGACATGGTCGCTAAGGGGGATGGATGTCGGCCGTTGGACGAGGAGACTTGCAACGGCAGCGTTTGTGCCCGATGTTGATGATGCCGGACCTTGAATGATCCGACGCAAGCCCTAGGCGGCGAGAAGGGGACTGCCATGCTGAGCAAAGAACTTGAACTGACCCTGAACACGGCCTTCACGGTGGCGCGCTCCAAGCGTCACGAGTTCATGACCGTGGAGCACCTGCTGCTGGCTCTGCTGGACAATGCCTCCGCGGCGGATGTGCTGAGGGCCTGCGGGGCCAACCTCGACAAGTTGCGGTCCGACCTGCAGGATTTCATCAATTCCACCACGCCGCTGATCCCCGAGGATCAGAGCGACCGCGAGACCCAGCCGACGTTGGGCTTCCAGCGTGTGCTGCAGCGTGCCGTCTTCCACGTCCAGTCTTCGGGCAAGAGCGAGGTCACCGGGGCCAACGTGCTGGTGGCGATCTTCTCCGAGCAGGAGAGCCAGGCGGTCTACTTCCTCAAGCAGCAGAACGTGGCCCGGGTCGATGCGGTCAACTACATCGCCCACGGGATCTCCAAGGTCTCCGGGCATGGCCAGAGCCCCTCGTCTCCCGCTCCCGAGTCGGAAGAGGCCGAGGAGGGCGGTGGCGAGACCGGTGCCAACCCCCTGACCGGCTACGCCACCAATCTCAACGAGCAGGCCCGGCTGGGCAAGATCGACCCGCTGATCGGTCGCGAGCATGAGCTCGAGCGGGTGGTGCAGATACTGGCCCGGCGACGCAAGAACAATCCGCTGCTGGTCGGCGAGGCCGGGGTGGGCAAGACCGCCATCGCCGAGGGGCTCGCCAAGCGGGTCGTCGAGGAGGACGTGCCCGAGGTGATCGGCGACGCGGTGGTCTATGCGCTCGACATGGGCGCGCTGCTGGCCGGTACCAAGTACCGCGGCGATTTCGAGAAGCGGCTGAAGAGCCTGCTCGCCGAGCTCAAGAAACAGCCCAATGCCATCCTCTTCATCGACGAGATCCATACCGTGATCGGTGCAGGGGCGGCCTCGGGTGGGGTGATGGACGCCTCGAACCTGCTCAAGCCGCTGCTCTCCTCCGGCGATCTGCGCTGCATCGGGTCCACGACGTTCCAGGAGTTCCGCGGTATCTTCGAGAAGGACCGGGCGCTCGCGCGCCGTTTCCAGAAGGTCGATGTCATGGCGCCCTCGGTGGAGGACACCATCCGTATCCTCAAGGGGCTGCGGTCGCGCTTCGAGGAGCATCACCAGCTCAAGTACACCGACGCGGCGCTGGAGAGTGCGGCGCGCCTGGCGGATCGCTACATCAACGACCGTCACCTGCCCGACAAGGCCATCGACGTGATCGACGAGGCCGGTGCCCACCAGCGGCTGCTGCCGCCCGAAGTGCGCATCGACACCATCGACGTCGACCAGGTCGAGGCCGTGGTGGCCTCGATCGCGCGGATCCCGCCGAAGAGCGTCTCCAGCTCCGACCGCAAGCTGCTCGAGAACCTGGACCGTGACCTCAAGATGCTGGTGTTCGGTCAGGACGAGGCGATCGATGGCCTGTCGGCCGCCATCAAGCTGTCGCGGGCCGGGCTCAAGTCGCCGGACAAGCCGGTGGGCAGCTTCCTCTTCGCCGGCCCCACCGGGGTGGGCAAGACCGAGGTGGCTCGCCAGCTGGCGCGGATCATGGGCATCGAGCTGGTACGCTTCGACATGTCGGAGTACATGGAGCGCCACACCGTGTCGCGGCTGATCGGGGCACCTCCGGGCTACGTCGGCTACGACCAGGGTGGCCTGCTGACCGAGGCGATCACCAAGAATCCGCATTGCGTGCTGCTGCTCGACGAGATCGAGAAGGCGCATCCGGAGGTCTTCAACCTGCTGCTGCAGGTGATGGACCACGGCCGCCTGACCGACAACAACGGCCGCGAGGCGGACTTCCGTCACGTGATCGTGATCATGACCTCCAATGCCGGGGTCGAGCTGGCCACGCGACGCTCCATCGGCTTCCAGACCCAGGATCACTCCACCGATGCCCTGGAGGCGATTCGCAAGACCTTCTCGCCGGAGTTCCGCAACCGCCTGGACGGGATCATCCAGTTCCACTCGCTGCCGATCTCGGTGGTGCGCAGCGTGGTGGACAAGTTCCTGGTGGAGCTGCAGGCGCAGCTCGACGAGAAGCGGGTCCAGCTCGACGTGGACGATGCCGCCCGCGACTGGCTGGCCGAGAAGGGCTACGACCCCGACATGGGTGCCCGTCCCATGGCCCGCCTGATCCAGGAGCAGCTCAAGAAGCCGCTGGCGGAGCTGATCCTGTTCGGCGAGCTCTCCGAGCATGGCGGGGTGGTGCACGTCAGCGTCGAGGATGGCGAGCTGCACCTCTCCACCGAGTCGGAGCTGGCCGACGCACCCTGAGACGCCGTTTGCACGACGACACGGCGCCCTGTCTCCTGACGGGGCGCTGTTCGCTGGGTGGCCGTGAGCGGAGGGGCGGCGCGTGGCGCCGGGCAGGCGGGGTCAGCGTGAACGGTAGACGATGCGACCCTTGGACAGGTCGTAGGGAGTCAGCTCGACCTTGACCTTGTCGCCGGTGAGGATACGGATGTAGTTCTTGCGCATCTTGCCCGAGATGTGGGCAGTCACCACGTGGCCGTTCTCGAGCTCGACGCGGAACATGGTATTGGGAAGGGTATCGACGACGACGCCTTCCATTTCGATATGGTCTTCACGTGCCATATAGGCGGTTCCTCGCTGATGATGATGGTGCAAAGCGGCACCGGGGCCGCACGGGTGATGCCCGTGCCGACAGAATAGCGCGGTATTGTGCCGCATGCCGTGCGTCATGGCAAAAAAGCCGCCGTTCGATGCGGGATCGGGGAGTCTCAGACGGGCAGGGTACGCCGCCAGTGGCGCCCGTCGAGCATCTCCAGCGGGCGGAAGGCCTGCTTGTAGTTCATCTTGCGGCACTCGCGGATCCAGTACCCCAGGTAAACGTGGGGCAGCCCCAGGTCGCGGGCCCGCTCGACCAGCGAGAGCACGGCGAAGGTGCCGAGGGAACGGCGGTCCAGTTCCGGGCTGGGGTCGAAGAAGGTGTAGATCGCCGACAGCCCATGCTCCAGCTGGTCGTAGGCCGCCACGGCCACCAGCCGCCCTTCGAGGCGGAACTCCAGCAGCCGGGCATAGTCCTGGTCGAGGGTCAGGAAGGTGCGGTACTGCTCGTGGCTCGGGGGATACATGTCGCCATCGGCGTGGCGAGTGCGGATGTAGTGGGCATAGAGCGCGTAGTGCTCGCTGTCGAAGATTGCCGGGCGCACATGCAGCGAGAGGTCGGCATTGCGGCGGACGAGCCGGCGCTGGTTGCGGCTCGGCGCGAAGTCGACCACCGGTATGCGCACCGAGATACAGGCGCTGCACCCTTCGCAGTGGGGGCGGTAGAGGTGCCGGCCGCTGCGGCGGAAGCCCAGCAGTGCCAGCGCGTCGTAGACGCCGCGCCCGGGCGATTCCTGGGGGTCGAGGAACAGGGTGGTGGCCTCGCGCCCCTCGAGATAGCTGCAGGCATGCGGCACGGTGAGGAAGAAGCGCAGGTCCCGTACCGGCTGCCGAGGTGTGTTGCTGCTCACGGCTACCCCCTCTCTTGCGTTGTTTTCCCCACCGCACCAAGGCGTTCGAATGACCAGCAGGGCGGGATGATCGAGGCGTCATCCTCTGCCACTTCCGAGGCCTTGCCCAGCCACTTCTCAAGATAGCCGATGAACTCGGCCCGGGCGATGTCCCGGGCGCCGAGACTGGCCAGGTGGGCGGTGTGCATCTGACAGTCGATCAACCGGCCGCCATCGTCCTGCATGGCCCTGGCCAGGTGTACCAGGGCGATCTTGGAGGCATCCGGCTCCCGGGAGAACATCGATTCGCCGAAGAAGACCGGCCCGAGGGCCACGCCGTAGAGACCACCGACCAGCCGTTCGCCACGCCACACTTCCACCGAGTGGGCCATGCCCAGGGCGTGCAGGCGGCCATACGCCTCGCACATGGCGTCGGTGATCCAGGTGCCGGGCTGCCCGTCGCGGGGCCCGGCACAGGCCGAGATCACCGTGTCGAAGACGGTGTCGGCGGTGACCCGGAAACCGCCGTTGCGCAGGCGCTTGGCGAGGCTGCGGCGGACGCGGATCTCGTAGGGGAACAGCACCATACGCGGGTCGGGGCTCCACCACAGGATGGGCTGGTCGTCGCTGTACCAGGGAAAGATACCGCGGCGGTAGGCCGCGAGCAGCCAGGCCGGGCTCAGGTCGCCGCCGACGGCCAACAGCCCGTCGGGGTCGCGCAGGGCCTGCTCGACAGGGGGGAAGTGTACGGGGTGAGCGGCAAGCCAGGGCAGCATCGAGGATCGAATCCTTGCGGAACGGAGCCTCAAGTGTGACGCTCACCGCGATGCGGCTCAAGATACTTGCCGGTAGTGCGGGCCCCTGTGATGGCAAGCACTTGCTCGGTATGATTGGCGCGATGGAAATGGAAGACGCCAACCGTGGCGCAAGGGGGATGGCCGCTTGAGTGTCAAGAAGAAGGTGTCGCCGCGCCGAGTGAGTGCGGCCCATGCCAGGGAGACGGCGAAGCGCTTCGGCCTGCGGCTGCAGGGATCGGCACGGGAAGGGGTCGCGATCATGTTGCTGGCGGCCTGTCTCTTCCTGCTGCTGGCGCTGTTCAGCTTCGAGCCCACCGACCCGGGCTGGTCCCGCAGCGGGCCCGAAACGGAGGTCGCCAACTGGATGGGCCCGATCGGGGCCTGGCTCTCCGATGTGCTCTATTCGCTGTTCGGTGCCAGCGCCCTGTGGTGGCCCGGCATGCTGGGGTTCGCCGCCTGGTGGCTGATTCGTGCGCGGCAGGTACACCTGGAATGGGACGCCACGGCGCTGGCAGTACGCAGCGGCGGCCTGGTGCTGTTGCTGCTCGGGACCACCACCCTCGGGGCCCTGCATTTCTACAACCCGGCGAGCCAGCTGCCTTACTCCTCGGGGGGGATCCTCGGCGAAGGGCTGGTCGGTGCCCTGGTGCCGCTGGTCGGTGCCGGGGGCACCGGCCTGCTGGCGCTGGCGGCGATGCTGTGCGGCTTCCCGCTGTTCACCGGCATGTCGTGGCTGACGGTGATGGACGAGCTCGGCCACCGTGCGCTGCGGCTCTGGCAGCGGCTGGCTGCGCCCTTCGGCCTGGCGGCCGACCGGCATGAGCAGCGCCGGGCCGAGGCGCAGGAGGCGACCTCGACGCTGGCAGACGACACCGGGCTCGACGAAGCGGGTGGCGAGCCCCCGGGTCGGCAGCGCTGGTGGCGGCGCCTGCTGCCCGGACGTCGTGGCGATTCGGCTCCCGAGCTGGCCGGCAGCGGCGGAGCCCGACGCGAGCCGGGCTTCGGCAACGATGGCGAGACCGAGATTCCCTGGGAGGTGCCCGAGCACACCCCCTCCGCCAAGCGCCCGGAGGCGGCCTACAGTGCACGGACGCCGGCGCCCCACTCCGGTGCCGGGGCCGGCACTGCAGCGGCCGTGACGGGTGCTGCAGTGGCGTCGAGCCCCGGAGCCACCACGGCGGCGACGTCTCATCGCGGCCCCGAGGCCGATGGATCCCGGCGGGTGCCGGAGACGGTGCCCGAGCCGGTGCTGCCCGACGACGACGAGGTGCCCCCGGCCTGGAGCGGGCCGTCGTTGCGGGCCAGTCGCGACGACGACCCCCTGGCGGCACCGGCCGCCCGAGACGAACGCCAGGCCGCGTCGACCGATGTGGCGGACCCCGATCCCGAGACGCCGCCGCCGGCCTGGGCCTCTTCGGGGTCGTCTCCGCACTCGCCGGTGCGCGACGGCGGACGCCGCGAGCCGGGGATGGTCGACTGGCAGGATGCCGACTGGGAGGACGACGGCGACGAACCGCGGCTAGGCTGGGAGGAGCCGGACCGGGACGAGGATGACGCGCGGCCGGCGCCCGAGGTGCCCATGGCCCGCGAGCCGGGCGATGCCCCGGCGGCGCCTGCACCGGGTGCACCGGCGGCCGACGACCCGCCCCGTGTCGCCACCGCCGAGCAGGGGCGAGAGGCCGCCGACCAGCCCGACGGCCCGACCCTGTGGACCGTGGAGCACCTGCAGAACCAGCGCCCGCTGTTCGACGAGTTGCCCGACCCCGACGGCGAGCTGCCCAGCCTGCGCCTGCTGACGCCGCCCCAGGCCCACCAGCCCAACTACACGGACGCCCAGCTGGCCGAGATGGCCGAGCTGCTCGAGGTGCGGCTGCGCGAGTACGGGGTCAAGGCCGAGGTGGTCGATACCTGGCCGGGGCCGGTGATCACGCGCTTCGAGATCAAGCCCGCGGCGGGGGTGAAGGTTTCCAAGATCAGCAACCTGGCCAAGGACCTGGCGCGCTCGCTGATGGTCAAGAGCGTGCGGGTGGTGGAGGTGATTCCCGGCCGGCCCACGGTGGGCATCGAGATCCCCAATCCCAAGCGGGCGATGATCCGCCTGCGCGAGGTGATCGACTCCGACCGCTACCAGCAGGAAGCCTCGGCGCTGACCCTGGCGCTGGGCCAGGACATCGGCGGTGGCCCGGTGGTGGCCAACCTGGGCAAGATGCCCCACCTGCTGGTGGCCGGCACCACCGGCTCGGGCAAGTCGGTGGGGGTCAACGCCATGTTGATCTCCATGCTGCTCAAGGCCACCCCCGACGAGCTGCGCATGATCATGGTCGACCCCAAGATGCTTGAACTGTCGGTCTATGACGGCATTCCGCACCTGCTGGCGCCGGTGGTCACCGACATGAAGGAGGCGGCCAATGCCCTGCGCTGGTGCGTGGCCGAAATGGAGCGCCGCTACAAGCTGATGGCCTCGATGGGCGTGCGCAACATCGCCGGCTTCAACGCCAAGCTCGACGAGGCCGAGCGGGCCGGGGCGCAGGTCGCCGACCCGCTGTGGGAGCCGCAGCCCTGGGAGATGCACCAGAGCCCGCCGGTGCTCGAGAAGCTGCCCTATATCGTGGTGGTGATCGACGAGTTTGCCGACATGTTCATGATCGTCGGCAAGAAGGTCGAGGAGCTGATCGCGCGGTTGGCGCAGAAGGCGCGGGCGGCCGGTATCCACCTGATACTGGCCACCCAGCGTCCCTCGGTGGACGTGGTCACCGGCCTGATCAAGGCCAATATCCCCACGCGCATGGCCTTCCAGGTCTCCTCGCGGGTCGACTCGCGCACCATCCTCGACCAGGGCGGCGCCGAGAACCTGCTGGGCCACGGTGACATGCTCTACCTGCCGGCGGGCTCCGGCCTGCCGACCCGGGTCCACGGCGCCTTCGTCGACGACGACGAGGTGCACCGGGTGGTGGAGGACTGGAAGCGCCGCGGCGAGCCCGAGTACATCGACGAGATCCTCTCCGGTGGCGTCTCCGCCGAGGCCCTCACCGGCCTCGAGGCCGAGGGAGGCGACGGCGACGATGCCGAGCAGGACTCGCTCTACGACGAGGCGGTGGCCTTCGTCACCGAGAGCCGGCGGGCGTCGATTTCGGCGGTGCAGCGCCGCTTCAAGATCGGCTACAACCGGGCCGCCCGCCTGGTCGAGGCGATGGAAATGGCCGGGGTGGTCTCGACCATGGGCACCAACGGCGCTCGCGAGGTGCTGGCGCCGCCTCCGGTAGGCAGTTGACCCGCCTGGAGGGGCGACGCCGTCCAACCATGCAGCAATGATGAAAGCGTCGGCGGGCGTGCAACCCGCCGGCGCCCCCTTGGTCCGAGTGACAGGATTCCATGATGGACCCGTCCAGGGAGACAGAGACGATGACCGTGAAGAAGACCCTCGCCGCGCTGGCCATGACACTCGCCGTGCCGGTATCGGCCCTGGCCAGCGAAGGGGCCGAGCGCCTGACCCGCATGCTGGAGCCGCTGCAGACCTATGAGGCCGCCTTCGAGCAGCTGATCCTCGACGGCAGTGGCCAGCGCCTGCAGGAGGCCAGTGGCCGCATGTGGCTGTCGCGCCCCGGCAGGTTCCGCTGGGAGGTCGATGCGCCCTACCAGCAGGAGGTGATCTCCGACGGCGAGGAGGTCTACCTGTATGACCCCGACCTGGAACAGGTCACGGTGCAGGCGCTGGACCAGCGGGTGACCCACACGCCGGCACTGCTGCTCTCCGGCAGCGCCAGCGAACTGACCGACAGCTATGACGTCACGCGCCAGCAGCAGGGCAGCGCCGAGACCTTCACGCTGCTGCCGAAGTCCGCCGACACCCTGTTCGAGGAGCTGAAGATGACCTTCCGCAGCGAGCGGCTGGCGGCCCTGCAGATGATCGACAGCACCGGCCAGCAGACCGCCATCGAGTTCCGTGACGTACGCATGAACGGGGCCATCGACGACGGCATCTTCGCCTTCGAGATTCCCGACGGCACCGACGTGATCCGCGATACGCACTAACGCCGAGAGGCCAGATCATAGCGCGAAGTGCCGGCATGAGCGGCGCCGGGGGGAGGCCAAAGCGGAGGTCATCCTTCAGGGATGAAGGATGTAGCGTCCAGGGACGGATTCACAGCGCCTCCGCGAAGGCCTGTCGCCGGAAAAGCCGCGGCCCACGCCCGCGAGGTGCACAGCCGCGTGCCTGGTAACTTGGCTGGGGTCTGACCCCATAGGGGCTGTCTCGGCGCCTTCCTAAGAAACCCGCTGCCTGACGGCTTGCACCGGCGCGAGTTCGAAGCCGAGTGACTTGGCGCGTCGCTGCAGGTTGCTCACCAGGCGTTGCCGGTAGCGCGCCTCGTAGTAGT
>NZ_JCAKFQ010000047.1:0-16103 GCF_059509875.1 Halomonas sp. LMYGS-3
ACCGAAGCCTGGCGGAAGGCGAGCCAATCACGATGCTGAAACCATCGACTGGAGAGCCGTGTGCGGGAGAACCGCACGCACGGTTCGGAGGGCGGGGAGGCTAAGCCTTCCCGACCCCTATCAGGGTGATCGATGCCTGCCTTGTGGGCACTCCTCCAGGGAAAGCAGATGCCTGCCTTGTGGGCACTCCTCCAGGGCAAGCAGATGCCTGCCTTGTGGGAGCTTGGCTCCGCCGAGCGATCGGCGCCGTCAGGCGCCCCCGCGATAGCCGGCATAGCCACTCCTACACGCTTTCCTTCCGGTGCTTCGGCCCCAGCACCAGCATGCAGGGGGTAAGCAGCAGCGTCAGCCCGGTAGCGAAGGTCAGGCCGCCGGCGATGGCGCTGGAGAGCTGGGTCCACCACTGGGTCGAAGGCGCACCGAACCCCAGCGACGGGGCGAACAGGTTGACATTGACCTCGAGCACCATCGGCATCAGTCCCAGCACCGTGGTGACGGCGGTCAGGAGTACCGGGCGCAGGCGCAGCCCGCCGGCCTCCAGTGCCGCCTCCGTCGGCGAGAGCCCTTCCTCGCGCAGCTGGTTGTAGGTGTCGATCAGCACGATGTTGTTGTTCACCACGATCCCCGCCAGGGCGATGATGCCCATCCCCACCATGACGATGCCGAATGGCTGGACGTTGACCAGCAGGCCCAGCAGTACCCCCGCGGTCGAGAAGACGATGGCCGAGAGCACCAGCAGGGCCTGGTAGAGGCTGTTGAACTGCGTGACCAGGATCATTGCCATCAGGAACACGGCCGTCAGGAAGGCGATGATCAGGAACCGCATCGCCTCCTGTTGCTCCTCCTGCTCGCCGGCGACGTTGACCATCACGCCGTCCGGTAGCGTGTCGAAGGCGTCAAGGAGTGCCTGGAGCCGTTCGTCGGGTTGCTGGCCTTCGGTCACGTCGGCCTCCAGGGTGATCGCGCGGCGGCCGTCGATGCGCTGCAGGGTGCCCACCTTGGGCGCCGGCTCGAGGTCGATGAAGTGGCTGATCGGGACCTGGCCGCGCGGCGTGTTCAGGGTCAGGCGTCCGAGCTGGTCCAGGGAGCGCCAGCTCTCCGGCAGGCGGACGCGAATATCCACCTCGTCGGCGACCTGGGCCGGTCGGTAGCTGGCCACCCGCAGGCCGGTGCTCACCAGCTGCACCGCGCTGCCGACGCTGGTGACATCGGTGCCGAAGCGGGCCGCCGCCTCACGATCGACCTGTACGCGCCACTCCACGCCGGGCAGACTGCGGTTGTCCTCGATATCGCGAAAGCCGCCCAGGCGCTCCATGGCCGCGCGCAGGTCATCGACGGCCCGCAGGGTCAGGTCCATGTCGCGACCACTGACCTCGAGCTGGATCGGCTTGCCGGCGGCGGGTCCCTCCTGCTGCTCGCGGAACTCCAGCACCACGCCGGCCAGGTCCTCGGTGCGCAGGGCCATCTCGTCGAGGATCCGACGCGCGGGGCGTCGCTCCTGCCAGTCGATCAGTTGGAACTGCAGGACGCCGATCACGTCCGGGCCGAGCTCGAGCTGTTCGCCGGACACCGCGAACGAACGGGCATAGAGGGCCTTGACCTCGCTCATGCCGGCCAGCCGGGATTCGACCCGGCGCACGATGGCATCCTTCTCCCGCACCGAGTAGTCGCCGCGTGCCCGTACCAGGACCTGGGCGCTGTCGGGCTCGACGCTGGGGAAGAACTCGACGCCGTGGTTGAAGCGGGCATAGGCGACATAGATCAGCACGATCAGTGCCAGGGCGACGAGCAGGGTAATGGCGGGGTGGGCGAGCAACTGGGCGAGCAGGCGGCGATAGGCGCGCCCCCCGGCGGTAGGCATGACCCGGGCGGGTTCCCGGCCGGTCGCGCGGCTGAATACCGAGCCCAGGGTCGGCAGGAAGATCAGCGCCATGGCCAGCGACGCCAGCAGGCACAGGATCACCGTGGCCGGCAGGTATTTCATGAATTCGCCGACCACCCCGGGCCAGAACAACAAGGGAACGAACACCGCCAGCGTGGTGGCGGTGGAGGCGATCACCGGCCATGACATGCGCGCCGCGGCATTCGCCCAGGCCTCGCGTGGTGGCTGTCCCTCGCGCAGGTGACGGTCGGCGAGCTCGCTGACCACGATGGCGCCGTCGACCAGCATTCCGGCGACCAGGATCAGGGAGAACAGCACCACGATGTTGAGGGTGTAGCCCACGGACCAGATCAGCAGGATGCCGGTGAGGAAGGCCCCGGGGATGGTCAGGCCCACCATCAGCGCGGCACGCAGGCCCATGGCGGCGACGATCACGAACAGTACCAGCACCACCGCGGTGAGCACGTTGTTGAGCAGGTCCGAGAGCATGTCCTCGACGGTCTGCGACTGGTCCATGATGGTGGTGATGTCCAGGTTCTCGGGGAGCAGCGCCGCGGCTTCCGCGAACACCGCCTGCACCGACTCGATGGTGGCGATGATATTGGCCCCGGCGCGTTTGGAGATTTCCAGCACCAGCGCCGGCTGGTCGTTGATGCGGGCGAAGCCCTCGGGGTCCTTGAAGGTGGGGCGGATATGCGCCACGTCGCCGAAGGTCACCACCCGGTCGCCGTCGACCTTGACCGGCATCGCCGCGACGTCTTCCAGGCGCTCGATCACGCCCGGTACCTTCAGCGCCATGCGCCCGGCGCCGGTGTCCAGGCTGCCGGCGGCCACCAGGCGGTTGTTGCGCGATACCTGGTTGAACAGGGTGCCGAAGTCGACGCCGTAGCTGTCGAGCACCAGGGGGTCGACGACGATCTCCAGCAGGTCCTCGCGCTCGCCGCCGATGTCCACCTCCAGTACCTCCGGTATCCCCTCGATCTCCTCCTTGAGCCGGCGTGCCACCGCCAGCAGCTGGGACTGTTCCAGCGGCCCCGAGAGGCCGATCGACAGCACCGGAAACAGCCCCACGTTGACCTCGACGACACGCGGTTCATCGGCCTCCTCGGGGATCGAACTCTTGGCGATGTCGACCTGCTCGCGCACGTCGGCCAGGGCCTGACGGGGGTCGAAGCCGGCATCGAACTCCAGGATCACCGAGGCATGGCCCTCGCTGGACTGGGAGGTCATCTTGCGCACCCCTTCGATGGCGCGCAGCTCCTGCTCCATGGGGCGGACCAGCAGGCGTTCGCCGTCTTCCGGGCTGACCCCTTCCAGTGTCAGCGACACGTAGATCATGGGGATGACGACGTCGGGGTTGGCCTCCTTGGGAATGACCTGATAGGCCGCCGTTCCGGAGACCAGCAGGAAGGCCAGCAACAGCAGGGTAGTGCGCGACCGGTCGAGGGCGGCGAGGATCAGCGTGCGCATCGATCAGCGTTCCTCGGCATCGCCATCGGTGGCCGGCAGCCTGCCATCGGCCAGTGTCGTCGTGTCGTCCTCGCCGGGAACGGCATCCGGCGTCACCGGTACCGGCTCGACGCGCTCCCCGGCCTCGACGAACCCCCCTCCCAGGGTGATCAGGCGGACGCGCTCGGGCAGGCCGGCGACCCGGGCCCGCTGGTTATCGACGGACAGCAGGGACACGTGGCGGAATTCGACCCGGTCGTCGTCATCGAGCGTCTTGACGCCCAGCCGACCGGCATCGTCGAGCAACAGCAGTGCCGGTGACAGCGTATGGGCCTGGCGCTCGGCCAGGGTGATGTCGAGGGTGGCGCTGGCGCCCCCCAGCCGGAGACGCTCGGGGTTGTCGACCCGCGCCTCAGCGGTGAAGGTGCGCGTACTCGGGTCGGCGCGACTGGCGACATGGGTCAATTCGCCCTCGAGCCGGCTGCCATCCAGTAGCGTGACGCTTACCTCGAGGCCGGGCTCCAGGCCCAGCGCGTCGCGCTGGGAGACGAAGGCCTGGGCCTTCAGGCGCCGGTCGTCGATCAGCAGCGCATAGGGGTCGCCCACCTGGAGCAGGTCGCCCTCTTCGACGTCCAGGCGATCGAGTCGGCTCGCGAACGGCGCCCGTGGGCGGGTGTGGGCCATGGCCTGGCGCAGGCTTTCCACATCGGCGATGGCCTGGGCAGCCGCGCTGGCCAGGCGCAACCGCTCGGTCTGCGAGATCAGGTCACGCTCGCGCAGGCGATCGGCAGCGGCCAGTTCGGCACGGGCCAGTTCCCGCTCGGCTTCGGCGCGCTCCAGCTGGGAGGGGAGATCTTCCTGGTCGAGGCGCAGCAGCAGGTCGCCGGCGTCGACATCCTGTCCCGCTGCCACGGCCAGCGACGCCACCTGGCCAGTGGCGCGGGCGCGGAGCTCGACCTCCCGCCAGGGCATGAGCTGGCCCTGGGCGATCAGCGAGGGGCGGTACGCGACCTGTTCGCTCTCCTGGACCTCGACGCGGGGCAGGCGCTCGGCGGGAGCGGGGTCGGCGGCCGGCGCTTCGGCGCGGAAACGCTGCAGGTCGCCGAAGGCCAGCCACAATACCAGGGCCAGCCCGCAGCCGATTGCCAGGATCTGCGAGAGAGTAGGGCGTCGAAGCGTCATGCGGCCTTCCATGGTTCGGCTATCGACCGTTTGGCCAATAACTGCAATGACTGTACCCGAGAACGCGTATCGGCACAGCATAGCGCAGGCTGGGGCATGGCATCAGCCCACGCCGGATGGCGTGCGCCGCGGCGGTTTCGCCGGCGGGTGGGCATGCGATCTAGCCGCAGGTCGCATTGAGTTTTGTGCACTGCAGGCATACCATCTTGGCGGTTCGAATCCCGGCCGAGGCGGGTCCCGCTCGCCCAGGCTCATCCTCACGGCGACAACCCGCGCGTTGACAACCCAAGGAGCCATCATGAAAGACCCCGTCCGTATTGCCATCACCGGTGCCGCAGGCAACATCAGCTACTCGCTGGCCTTCCGCATCGCCTCCGGCGACATGCTGGGCAAGGACCAGCCGGTCATCCTGCAGCTGCTCGAGATCACGCCGGCGCTGGAGGCCCTGAACGGCGTAGTGATGGAGCTCAACGACTGCGCCTTCCCGCTGGTGCAGGACATCGTCGCCACCGACGACGCCAACGTCGCCTTCAAGGATGCCGACTACGCCCTGCTGGTCGGCGCTCGCCCGCGCGGCCCGGGCATGGAGCGCAAGGACCTGCTGGAAGCCAATGCGGCGATCTTCTCCGTGCAGGGCAAGGCGCTCAACGACAACGCCAGCCGCGACGTCAAGGTGCTGGTGGTGGGCAACCCGGCCAACACCAACGCCCTGATCGCCTCCTGCAACGCGCCGGACCTGAACCCGGGCCAGTTCACCGCCATGACCCGCCTGGACCACAATCGCGCCCTGACCCAGCTGGCTCAGAAGACCGGCAAGCACGTCACCGACGTCGAAGGCATGATCATCTGGGGCAACCACAGCGCCACCCAGTATCCCGATATCGCCCACTGCAAGGTGGCCGGCACGCCGGCAGCCGAGCTGGTCGAGCGCGACTGGTACGAGAACACCTTCATTCCCGACGTGCAGCAGCGTGGTGCCGCCATCATCAAGGCACGCGGGGCGTCCTCGGCCGCCTCCGCTGCCTCGTCCGCCATCGACCATATGCGCGACTGGGCGCTGGGCAGCGACGGCATCGTCAGCATGGCGATCCCGGCCGACGGCAGCTACGGCGTGGAGCCGGGCATCATCTACTCCTACCCGGTGGTGTGCAAGAACGGCGACTACGAGATCGTCCAGGGTCTCGAGCTCGACGACTTCAGCAAGGAGAAGATGCAGGCCACCGAGCAGGAGCTGCGTGAAGAGCGCGCTGCCGTCGAGCATCTGCTGGGCTGATCGCCCTTGAAGCTTCGGGCTGCGAGCCTCGAGCTTCGAGCGACAAGAACCCCGCCAGGCACAGCCTGGCGGGGCTCTCTTATTGAGCTAAAAGGGCCGAAACACTCTGATCGCCCGTAGCCCGTAGCCCGTAGCCCGTAGCCCGTAGCCCGTAGCCCGTAGCGGTCAGTCCCGCAGGCTGATGATCTTCCAGCCTTTCTGCTCGGCCACCTCGCGCAGGGTGGGGTCCGGGTCCACCGCCACCGGGTGTTCCACCAGCTCGAGCAGCGGCAGGTCGTTGTGGGAGTCGCTGTAGCACCAGGAGCCGTCCAGGGCCAGCTCCCTGTCGGCCAGCCACTGCTCGAGGCGCTTGACCTTACCCTCGCGATAGCTGGGAACGCCGGTGACCTTGCCGGTATAGCGGCCGTCGACGATCTCCGGCTCCACGGCGATCAGCTCATCCACCCCCAGACGCTCGGCGATGGGGCCGGTGATGAAGCGGTTGGTCGCGGTGACGATCAACAGGGTGTCGCCGCGGGCACGGTGCCGGGCCACCAGCTCCTCGCCCTTGGGCAGGATGTGCGGCTCGATCTTGCTGGCCATGAACTGCTGGTGCCAGGCAGCGAGCTGCTCGGGAGTGTTTTCCGCCAGGGGCTTCAGGGCCACCTCGAGAAAGGCGTGGATGTCCAGGGTGCCGGCCTCGTAGTCGGCCATGAAGCGGTCATTGGCTTCCCGGTAGGCCACCGGGTCCACGGCGCCCTGTTCCAGCAGGAACTCGCCCCAGGCATGGTCGCTGTCGATCGACAGCAGCGTATTGTCCAGGTCGAAGATGGCCAGGCTCACGGCAACTCCTCATTGATGATCGACAAGTCGGTATCGGGTCATTTGTGAAGGCCGGCGATTATGGCAGAACCCGCTCTCGGCTGCGAGCCGTCCGACGTGCGACGGACAGTGTATTGATGCGCTTCGTGGCCTTGTGGAAGAATGGCGTCAATTGTGGATTCATAAGGTGAAGTCCGTGATCGACGCTGACGGCTTTCGCCCCAATGTTGGCATCATCATTGCCAACGAACAGGGGCAGCTGCTTTGGGCGCGTCGGGTAGGGCAGAATGCGTGGCAGTTTCCCCAGGGAGGCATCAAGGCGAACGAGACACCGCAACAGGCACTTTATCGTGAGCTGTACGAGGAAATCGGCCTGACCACCGATGACGTCGAGATCCTTGCCTGCACCCGGGGCTGGCTGCGCTACCGCCTGCCGCGACGCATGATTCGCACCAACTCACGGCCGGTCTGCATCGGCCAGAAACAGAAATGGTTCCTGCTGCGGATCCGCTGCCAGGAGAGCCGGATCTGCATGGATGGCTCGCCCAAGCCGGAGTTCGATGGCTGGCGCTGGGTCAGTTACTGGTACCCCCTCGGGCAGGTGGTGCCCTTCAAGCGGGAGGTCTACCGGCGTGCCCTGCGGGAGCTTTCCCCGCGGGCCCAGCGGCTGGCACTTGGCCACGGTTAGGAACACGGTAGCCCGGGCCAGGGTCTGACAGGGACTACAGACTCCCCCCGGCGAGGCGAGAGAGAACGACGAATGGACACCAGGACGCCAATGCTCGAGGTTTTGCGCCGCATCATTCAGGAGGTCAACGGGGCCCGCAACCTGGACGTGGCCCTTTCCACCATGGTGCGGCGCATTCGCAAGGCGATGCATACCGATGTCTGTTCCTTCTATCTCCATGACGCCGAACTCGACCAACTGGTGCTGATGGAGACCATCGGCCTGCGTACCCAGGCGGTGGGGCAGGTGGCCCTGCCACGGGGCGAGGGGCTGGTGGGCCTGGTGGCGAGCCGCGAGGAGCCGCTCAACCTGGAGGATGCCCAGGCGCACCCGCATTTCCGTTACTTCGAGGCCACCGGCGAGGAGCGCTATTCCAGCTTTCTCGGGGTGCCGATCATCCATCAGCGCCGCACCCTCGGCGTGCTGGTGGTGCAGCAGGCCGAGAAGCGCCGCTACGACGAGGAGGACGAGGCCTTCCTCGTCACCATGGCGGCGCAGCTGGCCGGGGTGTTGGCCCACGCCCTGGCCACCGGCAGTCTCACCCGGCCGAGCCTGGATGGCCAGGCCGTGTTCACCGGGGTCGCCGCCTCGCCGGGGATGGCCATCGGTGAGGCGGTGGTGATCGCCCCGCCGGCCGATCTGAACAGCGTGCCGGACCTGATTCCCACCGATGTGGAGTACGAGATCACCCGGCTCAGGGAGGCCATCGGCCGCGTGCGCGAGGAGATCCGTTCCGCCGGCGAGCGCCTGGCCAACCGTATCTCGGCCCAGGAGCTGGCGCTGTTCGAGGTCTACCAGCAGATGCTGGGCGAGGCGGCGCTGTCCCAGGAGGTGGTGAAGCGCATCCGCGAAGGGCAGTGGGCCCCCGGGGCACTGGCCGATGTGGTGCGTCGCCATGTGCAGTACCTGGAGCGCGTCGACGACGACTACCTCCGCGAGCGGGCGGCCGACGTGCGCGACCTGGGGCGCAGGGTGCTGGCCCATCTGCAGGAAGAGACCCCCCAGACCCCCGACGTCTACCCCGACAGCACCATCCTGGTGGGCGACGAGATCAGCGTGGCGATGCTCGGTGAGGTGCCGCGCGACAAGCTGGCCGGCCTGATCTCGGTGCGCGGCTCGAGCACGTCCCATGTGGCGATCATCGCCCGGGCCATGGGCATTCCCACGGTGCTCGGCATGGTCGACCTGCCGTTGCCGCGCCTGGGCGGTGCCCGGGTGGTGCTCGACGGCCATCGTGGGCGACTCTTCGTGCGGCCCGCGGCCGATCTGGAGAGCCACTACCAGAGCCTGATCGAGGAAGAACGGGCCCTGGCCGAGGTGCTCGAACACGAGCAGGACCTGCCGAGCCGTACACCGGATGGCTACGACATGCCGCTGATGGTCAACACCGGCCTGGCGGTGGAGGCGGCGGCGTCGCTGAAGAGCCGTATCAGCGGGGTGGGGCTCTATCGTACCGAAGTGCCGTTCATGATCACCGAGCGCTTCCCCGGCGAGCAGGAGCAGACCCGCCTCTATCGCGAGCAGCTCGAGAGCTTCGCGCCCTTGCCGGTGGTGATGCGTACCCTGGACATCGGCGGCGACAAGGATCTGCCCTACTTCCCCATCGAGGAGGCCAACCCCTTCCTCGGCTGGCGCGGCATTCGCGTCACCCTCGACCACCCCGAGGTGCTGATGGTGCAGCTGCGCGCCATGCTGCGCGCCTCCCAGGGGCTCGACAACCTCCAGGTGCTGCTGCCGATGGTCACCAACGTCGACGAGGTCGACGATGCCCTGAAGCTGCTCGATCGGGCCATCGTCGAGCTGGGCGAGGAGGGGGTCGTGGTCAACCGCCCCAAGGTCGGGGTGATGCTGGAGGTGCCGGCGACCCTCTACCAACTCGATGCCCTGGCCGAGCGCGCCGACTTCTTCTCGGTGGGCAGCAACGACCTGACCCAGTACCTGCTGGCGGTGGATCGCAACAACCCGCGGGTCGCCGAACTCTACAATGCCTGCCACCCCGCCGTGCTCTCGGCGCTGGCGCGGCTGGCCAAGGAGTCGGCCGTGCTGAAGATGCCGATCTCGGTGTGTGGCGAGCTGGCCGGCGATCCGGCCGGTGCCCTGTTGCTGATGGGCATGGGCTTCAGCTCGCTGTCGATGAACGCCCCGAGCCTGCCGCGGGTGCGGGCCGCCATCCGACGGGTATCGCGGGAGGCCTCCCGCCAGCTGGTCGAGGAGACCCTGCGCCTGGACAGCCCCGTCGCGGTGCGCCGCCACTTGGACGAGCGCCTGGCCGAGTGGCAGTTGGCCCACCTGCTGCCGCCCAGGGACTGAGCCGCTAGCCGGGAGGCTGCCGCAGCAGCTCGGCGCAGGCAGGCGCCCCGGCGGTCATCGCCGATGGCTCGGTAGGCCACCAGCGCCGCTTCGCGGCGAATCGCCCCGCAGAGCGTGGCTCCCACGGGGGCTCGATGCCTGCCTTGTGGGCACTCCATCCAGGGCAAGCAGATGCCTGCCTTGTGGGAGCTTGGCTCCGCCGAGCGATTGGCGCCGCCAGGCGCCCCCGCGGTAGCCGCCAGCCTGGCCGATGACCGCCCAGCGCCGCTTCGCGGCGCAATCGCCCCGCAGAGCGTGGCTCCCACAGGGTGATCGATGCCTGCCCGGCAGGCACTCCTCCAGGGCAAGCAGATGCCTGCCTTGTAGGCACTCCTCCAGGGCAAGCAGGTGCCTGCCTTGTGGGCACTCCTCCAGGGCAAGCAGATGCCTGCCTTGTGGGCACTCCTCCAGGGCAAGCAGATGCCTGCCTTGTGGGAGCTTGGCTCCGCCGAGCGATTGGCGCCGTCAGGCGCCCCGGCGGTCATCACCGATGGTTCGGCAGCCCCCGGCGCCGCGGCGCCTACACTGGCTTACGGTCGATCGCGATCTGCATCTCGCTCTCCCCCAGCGCCACCCCCTCCGGCCCGAAGCGCCGCTCGCCGATCTCGATGCGGCCGTCGGCGTGCCAGGCGAGCCAGGACATGGCCCGGGTGCCGTACTCCCGCCCGACGATGAAGGGCGAGGAGAGGCGACGCTCCAGCTCGAGCCCCACGCCGGTCGCCGGCAACTGGTCGTCATCGGCCGGGTGCGGGTCGCCCAGGGCCGCCAGGGCGTCGCCGGGCCAGTCGCCGTGGCGCACGCTGGTGGCGAGCCCCTGGCGGGCGGCGATCAGCTTGGGCCAGGGGGTGTCCAGGCTGGCGTTGGAGAGCCCGTGCAGGCCAGGCGGAACCGCCTTCAGCGCGAGGCCGTCGAGGCCACGGTGCAGGTGCCAGAGCCGCTCGCCGTCACCGGTCAGCAGGTTGAAGCCCGCATAGTGGCGGCCGTCGCCCGAGGCGAGCCGATCGAGCCAGCCCGGCAGGTCATCGCACTCGAGGGCCTCGCGGACCAGGGCCCCTCGGCTGGGGGCATCGGGGGACACCTTGAGTCGGGGGTCGCGGACATTGGTGACGGCGGCGAAGCGGCCACGGCGATGCACGGCCAGCCAGGTGCCCCCGGCTTCCAGGTCGCGCCCCCCGACGATCTCGGGGGCGTCGCGCCAGGCGGCCAGTGGCGCGGAGGGGCGGGCGTGAAACTCGTCACGGTTGGCCACCAGGCGCAGCGGGCAGGCGCTGCCGGGGCGATGGTCGAAGGCGATCAGGCACATGGCGGCAGCTTAGCGCTACGCCGCGCCCGGGGGAAGGCTCGCGCCCCCGAGGTGGCGGTGCCATGACAGTGACGAGCCGGCGGCGTACACTCGGGACATCATCGCACCGCTCAGGGAAGACAATGCGAATCGAGTCAAGCGAGGAACGCCTCTGGTCGCGATTGGTCCGCCCCATCCTCTGGCCCGTGGTACTGGCCCAGGGCGTGCTGGTGGCCCTCTGTCTGGCCGTCGGCGTACTCCTGTGGGCGATGGTGCCCTCCCATGCCTCCTGGAGCACCACCTTCTGGCTGATGCTGGCACTGCTGGTAGGCAGCAGCATGAACGTGCTCGTCTTCCTGACCCTGCTGCGTCAACGCCTGGCATCCTGTGAGACGGCCCTCGACGAACAGCTCGCCGTCGGCGAGCGCTACCTGACGCGGCCCCGTCCCGATCTGCTGACACCGCACGCGTCGCCGGAAGAGGCCGCGCCGGAAAGCGATCCCACACGGCGCCTGTCGCGACTGCTCGACGGCGTGGCCTCGCTGCTCGACGAGCAGGCCCGGGCTCCCCGCATCGAGCGCATGCTGGCGGGCAGCGGCCGGCCGGCGCTGCTGGCCCGGCGGGGCCGGGTGCTGGCCGCCAACGCGGCCATGGAAGAGTTGCTGGAGCGCGGCGAGTTGCGCGGGCTCGCGGTGAGCCAGCTCCTGCCCGTCGACGAGTCGGAGAGCGAAGGCGATCGGCGCGTGGTGCGCCCCATGGGGAGCAGGGGCCCGTCATCACGCTGGCTGCAGGTACAACTGGAGGACGATCGTGACCATGCGCTGGTGGTGCTCGACGATCTGGAGAGCCGTGAGCGTCGCCTCGACCAGTTGCGGGTCGGTCGCCAGCGCGCCCGGGAAGAGTCGCGGCTCAAGTCCGACTACCTGAGTCTCCTGCGGCGGGAGCTGAAACCGCTGATGGCCTCCCTGGGCGAGGTGCTGGACCAGGACGCCTCCCAGGTCCGTCGCCATGGCAGCGGTCGCCGGGCCGTGCTGGAGCTGCGCGAGCGGCTGGCCGACATTTCGGTGCTGCTGGCCAACCTGACCGACGACTCGCCGTCGCCGGGCGGTGGGGGGCGCGCCACTCGGGCCGCACGGGTGTTGATCGTCGATGACGGGCCGGTCAACCTGATGCTGGCCCAGCAGGTACTGGAAGGGCAGGGGTTGACCGTGGAGACCGTCACCTCCGGGGCCCAGGCGCTGGAGCGTCTCGCACGGGGGGCCTTCGATCTGGTGCTGATGGACATCTTCATGCCCGACATGGATGGGGTGGAAACCAGCCTGCGCTGGCGCGAGAGGGAGGCCGTCCGGGACGATGGCCGGCGCAGCGTGCTGGTGGCGCTGACCGCCAATGCCAGCGAAGCCGACAGGCGCCGCTTCCACGAGGCGGGGATGGACGACTATCTGGCCAAGCCCTACCGCCCCCAGGCGTTGATCGACATGGTGCGGCGCTGGCTGCCGGAGACCCTGGAGGACAGCGTGTCATCGTGAGCGTTCTCCTGACCCTGCTCGGCTACCTGGCACTGGGCGCCGCCGCCGGCACCATGGCCGGGTTGTTCGGTGTCGGCGGTGGCCTGATCATCGTGCCGGCCCTGATGGTCGCCTTCGGTTTCCAGGGGGTGCCCCCCGAGATCGCCATGCACCTGGCGGTGGGCACCTCGCTGGCGACCATCCTGGTCACCGGGGCGTCCTCGGCCTGGGGACACCATCGGCGGGGCAGTATTCACCGGCAGTGGTTCCTGGCGCTGTTGCCGGGGCTGGTACTCGGTGCGATCGGCGGCGTCTTCGTCGCCGGGAGTCTCTCCGGTGGCCTGCTGGGGACCCTGTTCGGCGTCTTCGTGCTGCTGATGGCACTCAGGATGGCGTTGGCGCGAGGCCCCAGGCCGGGTAGCACGGCCCCGGCAAGGTTCGGCATGGGGCTCGCCGGTGGCGTGATCGGTGGCATCTCCTCGCTGTTCGGGATCGGCGGAGGCATGCTCTGTGTGCCCTGGCTGACCCGCTGTGGCGCTACCATGACCCAGGCCGTGGGCACCTCGGCGGCCTGTGGCCTGCCCATCGCCCTGTTCGGGGCGGCCACCTTCGTCCTGGTCGGGTGGCACCACCCGCTGCTGCCCGCCGGGGCCTTGGGCTTCGTGATGTGGCCGGCGGCGCTCGGCATCGTACTGGCCAGCGTGCCCTTCGCGCGCCTCGGCGTGCATCTGGCCCACCACCTGCCGGCCCGTACCCTGCGCCTCGCCTTCGCCGCCCTGCTGGCGCTGGTGGGGATGAGATTCCTGCTTTGAGACTCCGGAACCTGCCATGATCGACTATCCGAACATCGACCCGGTCGCCATTTCCCTGGGGCCGATCCAGATCCACTGGTACGGCCTGATGTACGTGATCGGCTTCGTCGCCGCCTGGTGGCTGGGCAGGCGGCGCGCTGCCCGTATCGGCCTGACCCATGAGGACGTGGGCGACCTGCTGTTCTATGCCGCCCTCGGCGTCGTGCTGGGCGGGCGGCTGGGCTATGCGCTCTTCTACGGCATGGGCCAGTGGCTGGCGGATCCGCTCTGGATCTTCCGCATCTGGGATGGCGGCATGAGCTTCCACGGTGGCCTGGCCGGGGTGCTGCTGGCGGCGCTCTGGTTCGCCCGCAAGAAGCGCCTGGCCTTCTTCACCCTCACCGATTTCGTCGCCCCCCTGGTGCCGATCGGTCTTGGCGCCGGGCGCATCGGCAACTTCATCAATCGCGAACTGCCCGGCCGGGTGACCGAGCTGCCCTGGGGCATGCCGTTTCCCGGCATGGGGCCCGAGCCGCGCCACCCCTCGGCGCTCTACGAGGCGCTGCTGGAGGGTGCGGTGCTGTTCGCGGTGCTGTGGTGGGTCTCGGCCCGGCCCCAGCGCCGCGGCCTGGTCTCCGGGCTCTTCCTGCTGCTCTACGGCGTGTTCCGCTTCGCGGTGGAGTTCGTGCGCCTGCCCGACGCCCATCTCGGCTTCATCGCCTTCGGTTGGGTGACCATGGGCATGCTGCTGACCCTGCCGATGATCGCCTTCGGCGTCCTGCTGGTCCTCTGGTCGCGGCGCCAGCCGGTGGATGCCAGAATGTAATGAGGCCAGTACAGGAGAGCGAGGATGCGCCTGACATCCGAACAGATCCAGACCATCAAGCAGGCGGCTCACGAAGTCTTCGGGCCCGATGTCAGAGTGCGGGTATTCGGCTCCCGTCTCGATGACCGGGCCCGGGGGGGGGATATCGACCTCCTGGTGGAGAGTGAACGGGTGATCGACGGTAGAGTGGCGAGGATGCTGACGCTGACCGCCAGACTCCAGTTGCGTCTGGGCGATCAGCCAATCGATATTCTGGTGGTGGACCCGGAAACGCCGCTCAATCCCGTGCATCGTCACGCCTTGCAGACCAGCAGGGTGCTATGAGGGCTCTCCATGAGTGATCAGGATCAGTTGCTGCCGATCGACCGCTTCCGCTGGACCCTGGACATCGTCGAGCGCGAGGGACGGCACCTGCAGTACAGTTGGCTCACCCTGCCCGCCTAGCCGCGATCCGCGGCAACCGAGCCAGGCTCCCACCGAGGGAGTGGGGGATGTACAATGCCTCCCCTCGTCCACTCATCCCAGCCATCCAGGGTCAGCCAGACGATGCACAACGACGATGCCCAGCCGGCGCTGGAACTCCCCGCCCTCGAGCAGCCCTACCTCGACCTGATGCGCCAGGTGCTCGACCACGGCGTCGAGCGCGCCGACCGCACCGGGGTGGGTACCCGCGCGATCTTCGGCCACCAGATGCGCTTCGACCTCTCGCGGGGCTTTCCGCTGGTGACCACCAAGAAGCTGCACCTGCGCTCGATCGTCCATGAACTGCTGTGGTTCCTGAAGGGCGACACCAACATCGCCTACCTCAGGGAGCACGGCGTGCGCATCTGGGACGAATGGGCCGACGAGCACGGCGACCTGGGTCCGGTCTACGGCTACCAGTGGCGCAGCTGGCCCGACCCCCGCGGCGGCCATGTCGACCAGATCGCCCGGCTGCTCGAGCAGCTTCGCACCCACCCCGCGTCGCGGCGGCTGATCGTCTCGGCCTGGAACCCGGCGCTGGTCGACGAGATGGCGCTGCCGCCGTGCCACTGCCTCTTCCAGTTCTTCGTCGCCGAGGGGCGGCTCTCCTGCCAGCTCTACCAGCGCAGCGCCGACATCTTCCTCGGCGTGCCCTTCAATATCGCCAGCTACGCGCTGCTGACGCAGATGATCGCCCACGTCTCGGGGCTCGAGCCCGGCGACTTCGTCCACACCCTGGGCGACGCCCACCTCTACCTGAACCACCTGGAGCAGGCCGAGCGGCAGCTCTCGCGCACGCCACTCGCGCCACCGCGGCTCGCGCTCAACCCCGAGGTGACGGATCTCTTCGCCTTCGGCTTCGACGACATTCGCGTCGAGGACTACGAGGCCCACCCCCATATCAAGGCCGAGGTGGCGGTATGAGCGAATGGACGCAAGAGGAAACCCTGGTGCCCGTGGCGATGATTGCCGCGCTGGCCCGCAACCGGGTGATCGGCGTCGACAACCAACTGCCCTGGTACCTGCCCGAGGACCTCCGGTTCTTCAAGCGCATGACCCAGGCCAAGCCGCTGGTGATGGGGCGCAGGACTTTCGAATCGATCGGCCGCCCGCTGCCCGGGCGGCTCAATATCGTGGTGACCCGTGACCCGGGCTTCCACCACGAGGGGGTGCGGGTCTGCCACGACCTCGACGCCGCCCTGGCACTGGCCGACCGGCAGGCCACCATCGACGCGGCCGAGGAGATCATGGTGATGGGCGGCGCCCAGATCTATGCCCAGGCGCTGCCGCGTGCCTCGCGGCTCTATCTCACCGAGGTCGATATCGAGGTGGAGGGCGACGCCTGCTTCCCCGAGCTGGACATGGCCGAGTGGGAGGAGGTGCAGCGCGTGCCCGGCGAGCCCGCCGAGGGGCAGCCGGCCTACAGCTTCGTGCACTACCGCCGGCGCTAGACATGATGGATTGACCTGCCCCTCCTCAACGTCGTGGGTTACGTTGAGGTTGAGGCAACAACACAGAGCCACTATTGAGGGAGGCAGGTCATGACACAGTCTAACGCAACTCAGCCGTCC
>NZ_JCAKFQ010000048.1:0-11634 GCF_059509875.1 Halomonas sp. LMYGS-3
CCCCATCGTCATCGGCCGCGACCACCTGGACTCCGGCTCGGTGGCCAGCCCCAACCGCGAGACCGAAGCCATGATGGACGGTAGCGATGCCGTCTCCGACTGGCCGCTGCTCAATGCCCTGCTCAACACCGCGGGTGGCGCCACCTGGGTCTCGCTGCACCACGGCGGCGGCGTGGGCATGGGCTACTCCCAGCATGCCGGGGTGGTGATCGTCGCCGACGGCACCATTGAGGCCCACGCCCGCCTGGGCCGGGTGCTGCGCAACGACCCGGGCACCGGGGTGATGCGCCACGCCGACGCCGGCTACGAGATCGCCAAGCAGTGCGCCCGCGAGAACGGACTCGACCTGCCGATGCTCGATAGGTAAGAGCGCCGCTAAAAACGCTGGGCGCGATGTGCGCCGGGGACAAGGCGAAGCGAGGGTCTTTTTCCAGGGAAGGAAAAAGTAGCGCCCAGGGACGGGTTCACAGCGCCCTCGCGAAGGCTTGTCGCCGGATTAGCTCATCGCTCTACGCCGCACACTCTTTCTCAGGAGAGCCATTTCATGCCCCATCTCGAGATCCACCCCGGCAAGATGACCCTGGCCCAGGCGCGCCGGGTCTACGAGGCCCAGGTGCCCGTCAGCCTGCCGGCCAGTGCCGACGCCGCCATCCGGCGCTCCGTGGACTGCGTCAACCGCGTCGTGGCGGAGAATCGCACCGTCTACGGCATCAACACCGGCTTCGGCCTGCTGGCCCAGACCCGGATCGCCAGCGAGGAGCTGGAGGACCTGCAGCGCTCCCTGGTGCTCTCCCACGCCACCGGCGTCGGCGAAGCCATGGAGGACGCCCTGGTGCGCCTGATCATGGTGCTCAAGGTCAATAGCCTGGCGCGCGGCTTCTCCGGCATCCGCCGCGAGGTACTCGACGCCCTGATCAGTCTGATCAACGCCGAGGTCTATCCGCACATCCCGCTCAAGGGCTCGGTGGGCGCCTCCGGCGACCTGGCGCCCCTGGCCCATATGAGCGTGGTGCTGCTCGGCGAGGGCAAGGCCCGCCACCGGGGCGAATGGCTGCCCGCCCGTCAGGCGCTCGAGCTCGCCGGGCTCGCGCCGATGCAACTGGCACCCAAGGAGGGCCTGGCCCTGCTCAACGGCACCCAGGTCTCCACCGCCTACGCCCTCAAGGGCCTGTTCGAGGCCGAGGACCTGTTCGCCGCCGCCATGGTGTGCGGCTCGCTGACCGTGGAAGCCACCCTCGGGTCGCGCTCGCCCTTCGACCCGCGCATCCACGAGGCACGCGGCCAGCGCGGCCAGCTCGATGCCGCCGCGACCTACCGTCACCTGCTGGGTGAACGCAGCGAGATCAGCGACTCCCACGCCGACTGCGACAAGGTGCAGGATCCCTACTCCCTGCGCTGCCAGCCCCAGGTGATGGGCGCCGCCCTGACCCAGCTCCGTCAGGCTGCCGAGGTCCTGGCGGTGGAAGTCAACGCGGTGTCGGACAACCCTCTGGTCTTCGTGGACGGCGACGACATCCTCTCCGGTGGCAACTTCCACGCCGAACCGGTGGCCATGGCCGCGGATAACCTGGCACTGGCCATCGCCGAGATCGGCTCCCTCGCCGAGCGACGCATCTCGCTGATGATGGACAAGCACATGTCGCAGTTGCCGCCCTTCCTGGTGGAGAAAGGCGGTGTCAACTCCGGCTTCATGATCGCCCAGGTGACGGCGGCGGCGCTGGCCAGCGAGAACAAGGCCCTGGCGCACCCGCACAGCGTCGACAGCCTCCCGACCTCGGCCAACCAGGAGGATCACGTCTCCATGGCCCCGGCCGCCGGCAAGCGCCTCTGGGAGATGGCCGACAACGTACGCGGCATCGTTGCCATCGAGTGGCTGGCCGCCTGCCAGGGCCTCGACATGCGCAACGGCATGCAGACCTCCGAGACGCTGGAGCAAGCCCGTCGACTCCTCCGCGAGCGCGTGGCGCACTACGCCGAGGACCGCTTCTTCGCCCCGGACATCGAGGCCGCCACCGAACTGCTCGCCAGCCGCACCTTGAGCCCGCTGGTGCCGGCCGGTATGCTGCCGAGCCTTCACTGACGCCGCTTCTCCCCCGCCCCCACGGCCGCGCCCTGGGGGCGGTCATCGCCTTCCACCTCAACGACAAGAGCCTGTTCCATGAATGCCATCGTTCTGGCCATCCTGGTGATGGTCGGCCTGAGTCTTGCCCGGGTTTCCGTGGTCTTCGCCCTGATCGTCGCCAGCCTGGTCGGCGGCCTCTACGCCGGCATGCCGCTGGCCGAGATCCTCGACGCCTTCAATGACGGCCTCGGCAACGGCGCCACCATCGCCCTCTCCTACGCGGTACTCGGCGCCTTCGCCGTGGCGCTGGCCCGCTCCGGCATCACCGAGCTGATGGCCAATCGCGCCATCCGCCGCTTCCACCTCGACGAGTCGGGAAGCAGCCGCCGCACCGTCACCTATACCCTGCTGGCGGCCCTGCTCGCCGCCGCGGTGAGCTCCCAGAACCTGATCCCGGTGCATATCGCCTTCATCCCGGTGCTGGTGCCGCCGCTGCTCAAGCTGATGAACCACCTGAAACTCGACCGGCGCCTGGCGGCCTGCGTCATCACCTTCGGCATCACCGCCCCCTACATGCTGCTGCCGGTGGGCTTCGGCGCCATCTTCCTGAACGACATCCTGCTGGCCAACCTCAACGAGAGCGGCGCCGCCCTGGGCCTCGAGGTGACCCGCCAGATGGTGCCCCTGGCCATGGTGATCCCCATCGGCGGCATGGCGCTGGGGCTGGCCGTCGCCGTGCTGTGGAGCTATCGCAAGCCGCGCCACTACCAGGATCGCGACCTGGCCCACGGCGACGAGACGCCCGCCGAGGCGGCGACGCACCTGGCACCCTGGCAGCTCGGCGTGCTCGCCGTGGCGCTGGGCGGCACCGTGGCCCTGCAGCTGATCACCGGCTCCATGGTGCTGGGCGGGCTGTTCGGCTTCGCCTTGCTCTCGGTGAGCGGCGTCTTCCGCTGGCGCGAGCAGGACGGCATCTTCACCGAAGGCATGCGCATGATGGCCCTGGTCGGGTTCATCATGATCTCGGCGGCGGGCTTCGCCAGCGTGATGCAGGCCAGCGGCGAGGTCGAGGGCCTGGTCACCGGCTCCGCCGAGCTGATCGGCGACAACAAGGGACTCGCGGCCCTGGTGATGCTGCTGGTCGGGCTCTTCATCACCATGGGCATCGGGTCGTCCTTCTCGACTATTCCGATCATCGCCTCGCTCTACGTGCCCCTGGCACTCGGCTTCGGCTTCTCGCCCCTGGCCACCGTGGCCCTGGTCGGCACCGCCGCGGCCCTGGGCGACGCCGGCTCGCCGGCCTCGGACTCGACCCTGGGGCCCACCGCCGGCCTCAACGCCGACGGCCAGCACGACCATATCTGGGACAGCGTGGTGCCCACCTTCCTGCACTACAACATCCCGCTGATCGCCTTCGGCTGGGTCGCCGCCATGCTGCTGTAGAACTGACAGGGCGCCTCCAGGGGGGCAGACCGTCACGGTCCCTGGTCATCCCACCTCGTGACCTTGATCTGCATCACTGCGCTGCAGCAAAGACTATGCTACAAGCGGAAAGGCAACCTCGACCCCGCCGGAGGTAAGGGATGACCACACCGCCATCGCCAGACCGCCAGGAGTGGCACGCCCTGTCCACCGACCAGGCCCTGCAATACCTCGAGGCCGGCCAGCAGGGCCTGGACAGCCGCGAAGCCCAGCGACGCCTGGCGCACCATGGACTCAACCAGCTGCAGCAGGCCGAGGCCCGCCCCTGGTGGAAGCGCCTGCTGGCGCAGTTCAACAACATTCTCATGCTGGTGCTGATCGTCGCCGCCATCGCCAGCCTGGGCCTGGGCCACCGGCTCGATGCTGCGGCCATCCTCGGCGTGGTGCTGATCATCGCCCTGATCGGCTTCCTCCAGGAGGGCAAGGCCGAGCAGGCCCTGGACAGCATCCGCCGGATGCTCTCGCCCCAGGCCAACGTCCTGCGTGACGGCAAGCGCCGGGTGATTCCCGCCGAGCAGCTGGTGCCCGGCGATATCGTGCTGGTGGAGAGCGGCGATCGGGTACCCGCCGACCTGCGCCTGCTCGAAGCGCGCCGCTTCCGTACCGAGGAGGCCTCCCTGACCGGCGAGTCCAGCGCCGTGGACAAGGCGACCGAGGCGGTGGCCGAGGACGCCGAACTGGGCGACCGCACCGGCATGGCCTATGCCAGCACCATCGTGGTCCAGGGCAGGGCCCGCGGCCTGGTGGTGGCCACCGGCGCCCATACCGAGATCGGGCGCATCTCCGAGATGCTGCGCGAGGTCGAGAAGCTCAAGACCCCCCTGCTGCGCCAGATCGATCGCGCCGGGCGCGTCCTGGCGATCTGCATCCTGATCGCCGCGGCCATGACCGGGACCTTCGGCGTCCTGGTCCACGGCCAGCCTCTGGGCGAGATGTTCATGGCCGCCGTGGGGCTGGCCGTGGCCGCCATTCCCGAGGGCCTGCCGGCCATCGTCACCATCGGCCTGGCGCTGGGCGTCCAGACCATGGCGCGGCGCAACGCCATCATTCGCCGCCTGCCAGCGGTGGAGACCCTGGGCTCCATCTCGACCATCTTCTCCGACAAGACCGGTACCCTGACCCGCAACGAGATGACCGCCCAGGCGATCTGGCTCCCGGAGGGCGAGATCCATATCGAGGGCACCGGTTTCGCGCCGGAGGGCGGCTTCTTCCGGGCCGGCGAGGCCGGCAAGCCCGAGGGCGGGACACTGAACCTCGACGAGCATCATGCCCTGCGTCACTTCCTCAAGGTGGGCGTGCTGTGCAACGACGCCGAGCTGGCCCAGGAGGAGGGGCGCTGGACGATCCACGGCGATCCCACCGAGGGCGCCCTGGTGGTCGCCGCCGCCAAGGCCGGGCTCGAGGCACGCACCCTGCGCGGCGACCATGACCGCCAGGACGCCATTCCCTTCGAGTCCGAGCGCAAGTACATGGCCACCCTGCACGAGGTGGAGGGGGAACAGCGGCTGCTGGTCAAGGGCGCCCCGGACCGCCTGCTGGAGATGTGCCACCGGGTCCGCGACAACGGCGGCGAGACCGAACTGGACCCGGCGGAGTGGGAAGCGCGCATCCATGCCCTCTCCTCCCGCGGCCTGCGGGTACTGGCGCTGGCCGAGAAGCCGCTGCAGGAAGTCGAGGCCCTCGACGACGAACACGCCGAACAGGGACTGGTGCTGCTGGGCCTCGTCGGGCTGCTCGACCCGCCCCGGGACGAGGCCATCGAGGCGGTCAAGGACTGCCTGACGGCCGGTATCCGGCCGGTGATGATCACCGGCGACCACGCCGTCACCGCCCAGGCCATCGCCCGGCAGCTGGGCTTCCTCCACACCGACCGCGCCCTCTCCGGCCGCGAGATCGAGGCGATGTCCGACGCCGAGCTCGAGGCGATCATCGAGGAAGTCGACGTCTTCGCCCGCGCCGCGCCGGAGCACAAGCTACGCCTGGTCAAGGCCATGCAGGCCAGGGGCGGCATCTGCGCCATGACCGGCGACGGCGTCAACGACGGCCCGGCGCTCAAGCGCGCCGACGTGGGCGTGGCCATGGGCATCCAGGGCACCGAGGCGGCCAAGGAGGCCGCCGAGATGGTGCTCGCCGACGACAACTTCGCCACCATCGTCGGCGCCATCCGCGAGGGCCGCAAGGTCTACGACAACATCCGCAAGACCATCACCTTCATCCTGCCCACCAACGGCGGTCAGGGGCTGGCCATCATGCTCGCCGTGCTGGCCGGCACCCAGCTGCCGGTCACCCCGCTGCAGGCGCTGTGGGTCAACATGGTGGTGGCCGTCACCCTGGGCCTGGCGCTGGCCTTCGAGTCCGCCGAACGGGACATCATGTCCCGTCAGCCCCGCGACCCGGACGCCTCCCTGCTCGATCTCTTCCTGCTGTGGCGGGTGGTGTTCGTCTCGTTGCTGCTGCTCGCCGGGGTGTACGGCATGTTCGGCTGGATCCTCGCCCATGGCGGCAGCCTCGACCTGGCCCGCAGCGGGGCGGTCAACATGCTGGTGATGGGCAGCGCCGCCTACCTGATCAACAGCCGCTACCTGCTGGCCAGCACCCTGTCGCTGGACGGCATCTTCGGCAGTCGTCCGGTGTGGCTCTCCATCGGCATCATCATGGCGCTGCAGCTGGGCTGGACCTACCTGCCCTTCATGCAGCTGATCTTCGGCAGCGAGGGGCTCGGCCTCGGTCACTGGGCGGTGATCCTGGTCGCCAGCCTGGCCCTCTACCTGGTGGTGGAAGCGGAGAAGTGGATACTGCGCCGCCGCGCCACGGGCGGCGCCAGGCCAACCCCATCCGGCACCAGCGATCGTGAGGCCGAGGCGCGCTGACGTGTGGGGATCACTCCAGCAGTTGGGCCAGTTGTTCCTCCAGTTTGGGAAGCTGGCCTTCCACGACACCCCAGACGATTCGCGGATCCACGACCGCATAGCCATGAATCAGCATGTTGCGGAAAGCGACCATACGCGAAAGGTCAGATAACTTGTCGGCCAGCACAGGATCGAGCTTCGACAGCTGGTTGGCCGCTTCGCCGAGAATCTCGCATTGGCGCTCCACGGCGGATTGCAAGAGATCGTCGGCCAGATAGTCCTCGAAGGTCTTGCCTTGGGTGAATCGACGAATGCGCTCAACGGCAAGCTGCATGTCATGCAGATATTTTCGCGGATCACGCCGCATAGAGCAGGGCCTCGCTTTGCTCGACACTCTGCCGGAACCACGGATTGGAAAGCGCATGGGGCGTCACCAGGTCAACCGGTCGCTCGAGCCGCGTTTCCAGTGCCGCCTTGAGGGAAAAGAAGGAGTCAGCCATCTCGGCAGGGGATAGCTCGGGCTCGAACTCCACCAGGAAATCCAGATCGCTGGCGTCGGAGAAATCACCTGCTACAGCCGACCCGAACGCCGCTAGACGACGGACACCATAACTACGACACAGTGCCTGAATATCCTCTCGCGCATTCTCCAGCAGTGCGATCATACCCCCTCCGAAGTGACCTCGTCCTTGCCTGATCATAGCATCGAATAGGGGCTACCCCCGCCGCTTGGTGCGGGGGAGGGATACGCGACCGAGTTGCGCCGGCAAAGGCGCAACCTGGAAGCCTCCTTTCAGGTCATTGCCCCTACAGGTTCTGCTCGAGCTCCGGCAGCGCCTGGAACAGATCGACGACCAATCCGTAATCGGCTACCTGGAAGATCGGCGCTTCCTCGTCCTTGTTGATGGCGACGATCACCTTGGAGTCCTTCATGCCCGCCAGGTGCTGGATGGCCCCCGAGATGCCCACGGCGATGTAGAGCTCGGGGGCGACGATCTTGCCGGTCTGGCCCACCTGCATGTCGTTGGGCACGAAGCCGGCGTCCACCGCGGCGCGCGACGCGCCGATGGCCGCGCCCAGCTTGTCGGCGATGCCCTCGAGCAGCTGGAAGTTCTCGCCGCTGCCCATGCCGCGGCCGCCGGAGATCACCACCCGAGCCGCGCCCAGCTCGGGGCGGTCGGACTGGGCCAGCGCTTCCTTGACGAAGGTGGACTGGGCGTTGTCGGCCACGAAGTCGACCGTCTCGATGTCGGCGCTACCGCCCTGATCTTGTGAAGAGCCCACGGCGTCGAAGGCGGTGGTCCGCACGGTGATCACCTTGAGCGCATCGGCGCTCTGCACCGTGGCGATGGCGTTGCCGGCGTAGATCGGCCGCTGGAAGGTATCGGCGCTCTCCACGGCGATGATCTCGGAGAGTTGGCTGACGTCCTTGAGCGCGGCGAGGCGCGGCAGCACGTTCTTGCCGGTGGTGGAGGCCGCCGCCAGCATGTGAGTGTAGTCGGAGGCGAGCTCGGCGAGCAGCGCCGCGGTGGGCTCGGCCAGCTGATGGGCGTAGGCGGCGTGGTCGGCCACGCGCACCTTGCGCACGCCGTCCAGCTTGGCGGCTGCTTCCGCCACGGCGCCGACACTCTCGCCCGCCACCAGCACGTCGATATCGCCACCACCGGCTTGTGAGACCTGCTGGGCAGCCGCCACGATATGTGCCGTGGCCGAGCTCAATTCCCCGTTATGCTGTTCGGCGAGTACCAGGATGCTCATGCAATCCGCTCCTTTCAAAGCACTGTTTTCAAATAACTTTGGCTTCGTTCTTGAGTTTGTCCACGAGCTCATCCACGGAGCCCACCTTGATGCCGGCCTGGCGCTCCGCCGGCGGCTCGACCTTGAGCAGCTTCACCTTGGAGGCCACCTCGACGCCCAAGTCCGCCGGAGTCTTGACGTCCAGGGGCTTCTTCTTGGCCTTCATGATGTCGGGCAGCTTGGCATAGCGCGGCTCGTTCAGGCGCAGGTCGGTGGTCACGATAGCCGGCAGGGAAAGCGAAACGGTCTGCAGGCCGCCATCGATCTCGCGGGTCACCTGCAGCTTGTCACCCTCCACCACCACCTCGGAGGCGAAGGTGCCCTGGGGCAAGCCGGCGAGTGCCGCCAACATCTGGCCGACCTGGTTGTTGTCGCTGTCGATGGCCTGCTTGCCGAGGATCACCAGCCCCGGCTGCTCCGCTTCGACCACCTTGGCCAGCACCTTGGCGGCGGCCAGCGACTCGACGGGGGCGTCGGTTTCCACATGAATGGCCCGGTCGGCACCCAGGGCGAGCGCGGTACGCAGCTGCTCCTGGGCCGCCTTGGGGCTGATGGTGACGGCCACCACCTCGGTGGCCACCCCGCGCTCCTTCAGGCGTACCGCCTCTTCCACGGCGGTCTCGCAGAAGGGGTTCAGGGCCATCTTGACGTTGGTGAGGTCGACGTCGGCGTGATCCGGCTTGACCCGGATCTTGACGTTGTAGTCGATGACGCGTTTGACCGCGACGAGGATTTTCATCGTTCGACTCCTGTGGCAATCGAGCTCAGGCGGTGATGGCCCGGCCAATGATGATCTTCTGGATCTCCGAGGTACCCTCGAAGATGCGAGTGATGCGTGCATCCCGGTAGTAACGCTCGATGGGCAGGTCACAGATATAGCCGTAGCCACCGTGCACCTGCACCGCGCTATCGGTGATCTTGGCCGCCGCCTCGGAGGCGAACAGCTTGGCCACCGCCGACTCCAGGCTGAAACGACCACCTGAGTCCCGGGCCGCTGCCGCCTGATAGGTGACCAGCTTGGCCGCCTCCAGCTGGGTGTGCATCTCGGCCAGCATCCACTGAATGCCCTGGTGCCTGCACAGCGGCTTGCCGGCCACCACCCGCTCCCGGGCCCAGGTCAGGGAGTCGTCATAGGCGGCACGGGCGATACCCACGCTCATGGCCGCCACCTCGACACGACCACGATCCAGTACCGCCATGGCGGTGGCGAAGCCTTGCCCCTCCTCCCCCAGCAGCGTGGCCTCGGAGAGTTGGCAATCGAAGCTGATCTCATAGATGTGGCTACCACGCAGCCCCAGGGTCTTCTCGGGACTCGAAAACTGGATACCCGAGGTATGGCGATCCACCAGGAAGGCCGAGATGCCCTTGTGGCCCTGACTCTCGTCGGTCTTGGCATAGACCACCAGGAAATCGGCGTAGGCACCATTGGTGATGTAGTGCTTGGTGCCAGTGAGGTGCCAGCCCCCCTCGCGCCGCACCGCCTTGGTGCGCATCTCGGCCGGATTGGAGCCGGCACCGGGCTCGGTCAGGGCGAAGGCGCCGAGCCTCTCCCCGCTGGCGCACAGCGGCAACAGCTCCTGCTTCTGCCGTTCGGTACCGCCCAGCAGGACCGAGTCGGTGGCCAGGAAGTGGGCGGTCAGCGAGGAGCAGGTGGCGGCACAGTGATAGGCCACCTCCTCCACCGCCAGGGACATGGCGATGCTGCCCGGATCGAAGCCGCCATAGGCATCAGGCAGGTTCATCCCCCAGAAGCCCAGCTCCCCCAGGGCATCGAGGCTCTCGCGGCAGAAGTCGCCGGTTTCGTCATAGCGCTTGGCGTTGGCCTTGAGCACCTCGGCGGATACGCGATGGGCAGCATCCTGAAAGGCAATGGCATCGGCGGTCAGTTCAAAGTTCATGGCAGGTCACCTCTTCGAAGAGCGTATTGTGCTGGCCCAGGGCGGGTGCCGGGCGGTGGCTATAGGGCTTGTGGCCGTTGAAGAACACCGGCTGGGGCGAGCCCGACCGCTCGCCGATGCGCGGCAGCAGCTGCCGTTCGGCGGCATGGGGAGAAGCCGCGGCCTGCGCGATATCCCAGATCGGCGAGACGGGCACGCCCGCCGCATCGAGACGCTCACAGACCTCCTCGACGCTGTACTGCCCGGCCCAGGCCTCGATACGCGCCTTGAGAGCCGCCTGGTTGGCGTTGCGCCGCTCGTCACTGCAGAAGGCCTCATCCTCCGCCAACTCGGGCTCCCCCAGGCAGTTCGCCAGCCTGGCGAAGAGGGCATTGTTGGCCACGGCGATGATCACCTGCCCATCCTGGGCCCGGAAGCTGTCGAAGGGCGCCGACAACGGATGGCGGTTGCCCACCGGGCCCGGTGCCGCGCCGCTGGCCAGAAACTGGGAGAGGTTGGTGACCTGCATGGAGAAGAGGCAGTCGAGCATCGACACATCCAGGCTGCTCCCTTGACGTTCCGGGTCGCGCTCGCGCCCGAACAGCGCCGCACAGATCGACCAGCTGGCGAAGAGGCCGGCGCAGATGTCCCCCAGGGACTCACCGACCCGGGTTGGTGCCCCGCCCTCTTCGCCGGTGACCGACATGATCCCGGAGAGCGCCTGGGCGATGATGTCGTAGGCCGGCTTGGCGCTCAGCGGTCCCTGTTGGCCGAAGCCAGAAATCGAGCAGTAGATGAGGCCGGGATTGATCGCCTTCAGGCTCGCCTCGTCAATACCCAGCCGTGCCGCCACGCCGGGGCGGAAATTCTCCACCAGAACATCGGCGGTCGCGCAGAGGGCATGGAAGCGCTCCCTCCCTTCGTCGCTCTTGAGATCGAGAGTCAGGCTGTACTTGCCACGGTTGAGCAGCGAGAAGTAGACGCTCTCGCCCTCGATGAAGGGCCCGATCTGGCGACTGTCATCGCCCTGGGGCGTTTCGATCTTGATCACCTCGGCGCCCAGGTCGGCCAGCATGGCAGTGCAGTAGGGACCGGCCAGGAAACGCGATAGGTCGATTACGGTCACACCCTTGAGGGGTTGCATGGTCTCTCTCCCGATGGGGGGCGCCGGAGACGGCGCCCTTGGCGTGAAAATGGGCGTTACTTGTCCAGCATCGGCAGGTCGAGACCGTTGTCGCGGGCGCACTGCTTGGCGATCTCGTAGCCGGCGTCGGCGTGACGCATCACCCCGGTGCCCGGGTCGTTGCGCAGCACCCGGCCCAGGCGGGCGTGGGCCTCAATGGTGCCATCGGCGACGATCACCACCCCGGCGTGCTGGGAGTAGCCCATGCCCACGCCGCCGCCGTGGTGCAGCGAGACCCAGGTGGCGCCGCCGGCGGTGTTGAGCAGGGCGTTGAGCAGCGGCCAGTCGGAGACGGCGTCGCTGCCGTCCTGCATCGCCTCGGTCTCGCGGTTGGGGCTGGCCACCGAGCCGGAGTCCAGGTGGTCGCGGCCGATGACGATGGGC
>NZ_JCAKFQ010000049.1:0-11130 GCF_059509875.1 Halomonas sp. LMYGS-3
GGGGACAGCGTATTTACCGAATTACCTGGCATGGCGGCGACTGTTTGAAACCGCCAAGCCAGCCGAAGAAGCGTGGCTTCGTGCGGCGATCGGCGGTAACCAACAACAGATACCAACATAGCCATTTCCATCCAGTATTCGACGGGTCTCGACACATGGCCGACTTTCGTATCCACCTCGGCGCCGCCGTGGCCGGTGGCGCGCTGCTTGGTATCACTGGCTGGCAGGCCACCCAGCTATCGGCTACCGAAGCCGCCTCCCTGGCCGTGTTGACCACCTTCGGCGGGATACTGCCGGATATCGACGCCGACAACTCCCATGCCATCCGCCTGATCTTCAACCTGCTCGCCGTGCTGGCGGTGGTGGGTGGTGCACTGCTGTTGCAGGGGCGGCTCGGCCCCGGGGCGATCGTCGTCGCCTGCGGCGGGCTGTATATCGGCGTGCGCTATGCGCTGAGTGCGCTATTCAAGCGCTTCTCCGTGCATCGCGGGATCTGGCATTCGCTGCTGGCCTCGCTGCTGTGCGGGCTGGCGGCCACGGCGGCCAGCTATCAGTGGTTCTCGCAGAGCGCCTGGCTGGCCTGGGCCCAGGGGCTGGCGCTGATCCTGGGTACGCTGATCCACCTGCTGCTCGACGAGCTCTACAGCGTCGACCTGGTCGGGGCGCGCATCAAGCGCTCCTTCGGTACGGCGTTCAAGCTGTTCGACTATCGTGAACCGGGCAACTCGATGCTCATGCTGGCGTTCACTATCGCCCTGACACCCTGGTTGCCACCCTGGTCGTCGTTGCACGAGCTGCTCGTTCAGGGCTCGGCGCTCTGGCGGTAGTCCTCGGCCTTGAGCCCGTACTTCTTCAGCTTGTCGTAGAGGGTCTTGCGCGGTAGCCCGAGCTGCTCGCAGATCTCGCCGATGCGACCGCGGTGACGGGCCAGCGACTGGCTGATCAGGCTCTTCTCGAACAGCTCCACCTGTTGGGGCAGGGCCATGTCGCCGGTGTCGCTCTCGACCCCCTCGAGCAGGGCGTCGAGGCGATAGTTGCAGGTGGCGCCGAGCAGCACATAACGCTCGGCCAGGTTGCGCAGTTCGCGTACGTTGCCCGGCCAGTGGTGGGCCAGCAGCGCCGAGATGCCGGCGGCATCGAGCGGCGGGCACTCCAGCTCACTGCGGTTGGCGGCGACCACGGCGAAGTGCTGGAACAGCAGCGGGATGTCCTCGCGCCGCTCGCGGAGGGCGGGAATCGGCAGGGTAACGACGTTGAGTCGGTAGTAGAGGTCTTCGCGGAAATGCCCCGCCTCGGCAGCGGCCTTGAGGTCGACCTTGGTGGCGGCGATCACGCGGATGTCCAGGGGCACCGGCTCGTTGGAGCCGAGGCGCTCGACACAGCGCTCCTGCAGCACTCGCAGCAGCTTGACCTGCAGCGCCAGCGGCATCGACTCGATCTCGTCGAGGAAGACGGTGCCGCCCTCGGCATGCTCGAACTTACCGATGCGACGCTCCACGGCGCCGGTGAAGGCGCCCTTCTCGTGGCCGAACAGCTCCGACTCGATGATGCTCTCGGGCACGGCGCCGCAGTTGATGGCGACGAAGGGGCGGCCGCCGCGCTGGCTGCGTTCGTGGATGGCGCGGGCCACCAGGTCCTTGCCGGCGCCGGTCTCGCCGAACAGCAGCACATCGGTCTCCACCTGGCTGATGCGCTGGACCATCGAGGCGAGGCGTTGCATCGTCTCGGTGCGGCCGACCAGGCGGGGCCCCGGGGCATTCTGCTGGGCCTCGAGCTCGGCCTTGAGGCGGCGGTTCTCGAGGCTCAGGCGGCGCTTCTCGACGCCGCGCCGCACCACCTCCACCAGCCGCTCGCCGGCGAAGGGTTTCTCGAGAAAGTCCCAGGCGCCGTCACGCATCGCCTCCACGGCGGTGGAGATGTCGCCGTGGCCGGTGATCAGGATCACCGGCAGGTCCGGGTCGCGGCTGCGGACCTCGCGCAGCAGCGTCATGCCGTCCATGCCGGGCATGCGAATATCGCTGACCACCACGCCGGGAAAGTCGGGGGCGAGGTGTTCCAGAGCCGCCTCGGCACTGGCATGGGGAACGGGTGCGTAGCCGGCCAGCTCCAGGGTCTGGCCGGCGGTGATGCGCAGATGGGGCTCGTCATCGATGATCATCACCGGCGTGGCCGCCTGGTCATGCATGGGATGAACTCTCCTGGTCGTGGGTCCGGTCGGTGCCATGGGCGCCCCTGTCGCGGGGCAGGATAATGGTGAACTGGGCGCCGCCACCAGGGCGATTGCCGGCGCTGAGGCGCCCACCCAGGTCGTCGATGATGCGCGAGGAGATCGACAGCCCCAACCCCAGGCCGCTGCCCGGTGACTTGGTGGTGAAGAACGGCTCGAAAATGCGGGCCAGGTTCTCCTCGGCGATACCGGGGCCGTTGTCGGCCACGCCGATGGTGACGCGTTCGTCGTCCTGGTCGATGGCGAGGGTCAGCCGCGGGTCGGGGGCATCGCTCATCGCCTGCAGGGCGTTGCCGATCAGGTTGACCAGCACCTGCTCGAGCCGGACCAGGTCGGCCCGTACCCAGACGTCGCCCTCGGGCCAGTGGCGCTCTACCTCGACCCCGGCGTCGCGCAGCCGGGCCTGGAAGAGCCGCAGGGCGTAGTCGAAGCAGGAGGGTACCGAGACGGCGGTCAGGCTGTCGCCACACTTGCGCGAGAATTGTCGCAACTGGGCGCTGATCTCCGCCATGCGGGCGGTCAGCTCGATGATCTGCTCCAGGTTGCTGCTCGCCGCCTCGAGGCGCTGGCGCTCGAGGAAGGAGCGGGCGTTCTCGGCGTAGGCGCGGATCGCCGCCAGCGGCTGGTTGAGCTCGTGGTTGATGCCGGCGGCCAGCTGGCCGAGCACGGCGAGCTTGGCCGCCTGGATCAGCTCGTCACGGGTCTGGCGCAGGTTGGCCTCGGCACGGCGGCGCTCCTCGATCTCGCCGGAGAGGCGCCGGTTGGTCTCGACCAGGTCGCGGGTACGACGTTCGACGTTGCGCTCGAGCTCGTCCCGGGCACTGGCCAGGGTCTGGCGCTCGCGCTCGGCGAACTGCTCCCGCTCGCGGCGCAGGCGCAGGCGTTGCCAGCCGATACCGCCGCCGAGGACCACCACCCCGTAGAGCCCGCCGGCGAGCAGGGCCGAGAGCCATTGGGCGCGGCTCACCGGGGTCAGTGGCTTGAGGATGTGCATGTCCCAGCCGAACTCCTCCAGGGGGCGCGACAGGCTGAGGTAGCTGCCCTCGGCCAGCGGCCCCCGGGAGAAACTCACCAGACGGCTCTCGTCGCCGCGGGCCTCGAGGACCTCGAGGCCCGAGGGCGACAAGGGTTCGTCGGCGTAGCGTCGGGTGTCGAGCAGTGCCCGGCGCTCCTCGTCCGAGAGCGGGTGGAGGGCAGCCATGCGCAGCTCCGGGCGGCTGGCCATGAAGATGATGTCGTCCTCGTCGGTGACCAGCAGCTCGGCATCCTGATCGGCCCAGCTCTCCTCCACGGCGTCGAGCAGTACCTTGACGACCATCACTCCGTCCGGGGTGGCGTCGGGGGAGGTGTCGTCGAGCCACACCGGGGCGGAGAAGTAGTAGCCGCGCTCGAGCGACTGCACGCCGAGGCCGTAGAAGCGGCCCTGGCCGCCGGCGATGGCGTCCTGGTAGTAGCTGCGGAAGGCATAGTTCTGGCCGATGAAGGTGTTGGGCAGATGCCAGTTGCTGGCGGCCAGGGTATTGGCGTCGCGGTCGAGGAGGTAGACGTCGGAGACGTCGGCGGTGGCGCGGAAGCGGTCGAGCAGGAGGTTGAGCGGCATGGCATCCTGGTTTCGCGGGGAGCTCAGGAAGCGTTGCACGCCCTCGCGGGATGCCAGCAGCCGTGGCAGGTAATCATGCCGTGAGAGGTGGCCCTCGAGCCCCGCCGCCGAGAGGCGCAGCTCGTTCTCCGCTTCGCGGACCAGGTTTTGCAGGGCCTGCTCGCGGGCCAGCTGGGCGGCCTGCCACATGCTCAGGACGAGGCCCAGGGGCACCAGCAGGATCAGCAGGCGCCGCCAGGCCCGGGAGAGCCGCGGTGGCCGGGTACGGGCCTTCATCTCACCGTGCCTCGCTGCGGAGAGGGCATCCCCTGGGCCCGGCGCAGGGCGCGCTGGGCACGGGTCTCGGCGCGCTCCACTTCCAGCAGGTTCTCTTCCACGAACACCAGGTGTTCGTGGGATCGGGCCCTGGCGTCCTCGGCGCGGCCCTCGAGGATGGCATCGAGCAGGGCGCGGTGCTGCTGCATCAGCAGGGGGCGGGAGTCCGGTTTCTCGAACAGGTGGGCGAGGTTGTCGACGATGCTGCGTTCCAGCAGGTGGAAGATGCCGCGGATGGTGTGTAGCAGCAGCACATTGTGAGCCGCCTCGGCGATGGCCATGTGGAAGGCGGCGTCGGCCTTGGCCTCGAGTTCCGGGTCGCGGCCCTGGAAGCTGGCCTCGAGCTCCTCGAAGCGCTTGATCAGCAGCGCCTTGTCGGTGGGGGTGGAGCGCAAGGCGGCATAATAGGCGGAGATACCCTCCATGGCGTCACGGAACTCCAGCAGGTCCAGGTGGAACTCGCCGTGGCGTGCGAGCATCTCCAGCAGCGGGTCGCTGTAGCCGCTGTTGAGCTCTTCGGTGACGAAGGTGCCGCCACCCTGGCGGCTCGACAGCAGGCCGCGGGCCGCCAGCTTCTGGATCGCCTCGCGCAGCGAGGGGCGCGATACGCCGAAGCGTTCCGCCAGTTCCCGTTCGGGCGGGAGACGCTGGCCGGGCTTGAGGCTACCCTCCAGAATCAGGGCCTCGAGGCGTTCGGTGATCACGTCGGCGAGGCGGGGCTGACGGACGGGTTGGTAGGCCATGGGCATGCCTCCTGGGAACATGATGCGGGCGTCATGATAACCACAATTAATTGGTATTACCAATATGACTGGCAATTCCTGTTCATGAGGAGTTAGAGATCATCAATGTGATCAAAGGGTTGCTGCCTTCTGGAGAAGAATAATACCAAAGTATAGCAGCGCCGGAGGCAAAAAAACCGGGCCCGGGTTTGACACTGGGAGGGTAGCCACCTAAGGTGCGGCAACATCGCTGTTGTAAATTGGTTTTACCAATTTCCCGGCCAGTGCGACAACCAGCCCGATGCCTTCGCCGGACGTGACGACGGCATCATCGAGGATTCTGCCGATGACGCCAGTGAAGTGCTACCCGTCAAAGCCGGAGAAGGTCTACTTCTTCGGTACCTGCCTGATCGATCTCTTCTACCCTGAAGCGGGGCTGGATGGCATTCGCCTGCTGGAGCGGGAAGGGATCGAGGTGCTCTTTCCCGAGGACCAGACTTGCTGCGGCCAGCCGGCCTATACCTCGGGCTACCATGATGAGGCGCGTGCGGTGGCGGCGGCCCAGCTCGATCTCTTCCCGGAGTCCTGGCCCATCGTGGTGCCGTCCGGTTCCTGCGGCGGCATGATGCGCACCCACTACCCGCAGTTGTTCGCCGGCAGCGAACGCGAGGCCCAGGCGCACGAGGTGGCGGGCCGGGTCTTCGAGTTGACCGAATTCCTGGTGCATGTCTGCCATCTCCGGTTCGATGACCGGGGGCGACCCGAGAAGGTGGCGATGCACACTTCCTGCAGCGCGCGCCGCGAGCTGGGTCTGGCCGAGACCGGCCCGGCGCTGCTGGCCAAGCTCGGCCAGGTCGAATTGGTGGAACAGGCTCGCGCCGCCGAGTGCTGCGGCTTCGGCGGCACCTTCGCGGTGCGTCACCCGGAGGTCTCCGCGGCCATGGTCGAGGACAAGACCCGCGCGATCGAGGCTTCCGGTGCCGAGCGCTATGTCACCTCCGACTGTGGCTGCCTGATGAACATCGCGGGGCGCTTCGCCCATCAGGGCAAGCGCCTCGAGGGTGAGCACATTGCCTCCTATCTGTGGCGGAGAACCTCATGAGCGTGCAGCGCGATTCGGTCCAGACCTATACCCCCCGCGAGTTCCATCGCCAGGCCCATGACGCCCTGGGCAACCCGCAGATTCGCGCCAACTTCCGCAAGGCCATGGACGGCCTGATGACCAAGCGCCGTGACGTCTTCAGCGACTGGGACCTGGAGACGCTGCGCGACCTCGGTGCCGATATCCGGCTGAGGGCGCTGGCGAAGTTGCCCGACCTGCTCGAACGGCTGGAGGCCAACTGCCAGGCCAACGGCATTCGCGTGCACTGGGCCGAGAACGGCGACGAGGCGTGCCGCATCATCCGCGACATCTGCCAGTCCCATGACGCCAAGGCGGTGATCAAGGGCAAGTCCATGGTCTCCGAAGAGATGCACCTCAATGCCCACCTGGAAGAGGCCGGCATCGAGGCGCTGGAGTCGGACCTCGGCGAGTACCTGGTGCAGCTCAACGAGCAGACGCCGTCCCACATCATCATGCCGGCGATCCACCTCAATACCGACGAGATCGCCGAGATCATGCACGACAGGACGGGGATCGAGCGGACCCGTGACGTCGACACCATGACCGCCGCCGCCCGCGCCCAGCTGCGCGAGCGTTTCATGGCCGCCGACGTGGGTATCTCCGGGGTCAACTTCGCGGTGGCCGAGACCGGTACCCTCTGCCTGGTAGAGAACGAAGGCAACGGGCGTATGACCACCACGGTGCCGCCGGTGCACATCGCCGTGACCGGCATCGAGAAGGTAGTCGAGCATCTGCGCGACGTGCCGCCGCTCTATGCCCTGCTGACCCGCTCGGCTACCGGCCAGCATGTCACCACCTACTTCAACATGATCAGCTCGCCGAGGAAGGAGGGTGAGCATGACGGGCCGAAGGAGGTGCACCTGGTGCTGGTCGACAATGGGCGCTCCAGCATCTATCAGGACGACGAGCTCCTCGACACCCTGCGCTGCATTCGCTGTGGCGCCTGTATGAATCACTGCCCGGTCTATACCCGGGTCGGTGGCCATGCCTATGGCACCACCTACCCGGGACCCATCGGCAGCATCCTGATGCCGCACTTGCTGGGGCTGGAGGAGACGAAGGACCTGCCGACGGCCTCGAGCCTGTGCGGTGCCTGCGGCGAGGTCTGTCCAGTGAAGATCCCTATCCCCGACCTGCTGGTCCGCCTGCGCAAGGAGGCCGTCGGTGAAGGCCGTGGCAACGTTCCCGGCGCCGGCGTCAAGCGCAGCTGGAAGGAGGTGGCCGCCTGGAAGGGCTTCCAGTGGCTGGCCACCCACCCCGGCGCCTGGCGGGGTGGCACGGCCATGGCCGGCAAGCTCAAGGCACTGACGCCCTCGAAGCTGGGACCCTGGACCCACTGCCGAACCGCCCCCAAGCCGGCAGGCACCACCCTGCATGCCTTGGTGAAACAGCACAAGGCCAGGCGCCACCGCGCCGAGAAAGCGCCACAGGAGGAGAGCCGATGAGCGCCCGCGATGCCATCCTCAAGCGGCTGCGCGAGCGCGCGGACGGCCCCTTGACCGCCCCCGAGGGCGACTTCGCGGTGATCACTCACCGCGGCTGGAGCCCGCAGGAGCGTCTCGAGCGCTTCGAGCGGTGGATCACCTCGGTGCATGGCGAGGTGGTCCATGCCGACCGGGACGATTGGACCCCGGCGCTGGCCCGGGTTCTGGCGAACAAGGGCGTGCGTCGGTTGGCACTGGGGCGCGAGCACCCGGTCGCCGCCGAGGCACGTGCGGCCCTGGCCAGTGCCGATGTCGAGCTGGTCGACGTCGATCGAGATATCGAATCCTGGCGGCGTGAGCAGTTCGAGCGTGTCGATGCCGGCCTGACCTCGACCCGCGGCGGCATCGCCGAGACCGGCAGCCTGTGGTTGTGGCCCACCCCCGACGAGCCCCGGCTGATCAGCCTGGTGCCGCCGCTGCACATCGCCGTGCTGGACGCCGATACGCTCGAGGACACCTTCTTCGACGTGGTCGAAGGCCACCGCTGGGCCGGCGGGATGCCGACCAACGCCCTGCTGATCTCCGGCCCGAGCAAGACCGCCGATATCGAGCAGACCCTGGCCTACGGCGTGCACGGTCCTCGCGAGCTGGTGGTGTTGGTGCGCCATGTCAGCACCGCAACGGAGGCAGGCGAATGACGACCCCGACCCCATGGCAGGAGCTCAAGGCGGCGCTGGCCGAGACGATACCCGCCGAGCGATTGATCGATGACCCGCTGCGCACCCTGGCCTACGGTACCGATGCCAGCTTCTATCGGCTGATCCCTCAATTGGTGGTGCGCCCGGAGAGCGAGGTGGAGTTGCAGAAGGTGCTGGCCGAATGTCGTGCCCGCGGGCTGCCGGTGACCTTCCGTGCCGCCGGCACCTCGCTCTCCGGCCAGGCGGTCACCGATTCGGTACTGATCCAGCTCGGGCGTGGCTGGCGCGATCATGAGATCCTCGACGGGGGGAGGGCCATCCGCCTGCAGCCCGGCGTGATCGGCGCCCGGGCCAACGCCTTGCTTGCGCCCTTCGGGCGCAAGATCGGCCCCGATCCGGCCTCCATCGCGAGCTGCATGATCGGCGGCATCGCTGCCAATAACGCCTCCGGCATGTGCTGCGGCACTGCCCAGAACAGTTACCGCACAGTGCGCGATATTCGCGTGATCCTGGCTGACGGTAGCCTGCTGGACACAGCGGATACCGAGAGCGTGGCGGCCTTTCGCCGCTCCCACAGGGAGCTGCTCGAAGGGCTCAAGCGGCTCTCGGTCGAGACCCGGGCCAACGAGGCACTGGCCGAGCGGATCCGTCACAAGTACCGGCTCAAGAACACCACCGGCTATGCGCTCAACAGCCTGGTGGACTTCGACGACGGCATCGAGATCCTCAAGCACCTGATGATCGGCTCCGAGGGGACCCTCGGTTTCATCAGTACCATCACCTATCACAGCGTGGTCGACGAGCCCGAAAAGGCGGCGACCCTGGCATTCTTTCCCGATATGGCCACCACCTGCCGAGCCACCATCGCGCTGAAGCAGGCGCCGGTTTCGGCGGTGGAGCTCATGGATCGCGCCGCGCTGCGCTCGGTACAGGACAAGCCGGGGATGCCGCCGGTGCTCAGGACGCTCCCTGGGGGAGCGGCGGCACTGCTGATCGACGTGCGCGGCAACGATGAGGCCGAGCTCGAGGCGCGGATGCAGGCGGTGCAGGCGACCCTCGAGGGCATCCAGGCCCTCGAGCCGGTCGCCTTCACCCGCGACGAGGAGACCTATGCTCGCTACTGGAAGCTCCGCAAGGGGCTTTTTCCGGCGGTGGGGGCAGTGCGCGAGACCGGCACCACGGTGATCATCGAGGACGTGGCCTTTCCCGTCGAGCGCCTCGACGAGGGCGTGCTGGCGCTGACCGACGCCTTCCATCGCCATGGTTACCCGGAGGCGATCCTCTTCGGCCATGCCCTGGAGGGCAACCTGCACTTCGTCTTTCCCCAGGGCTTCGAGAAGCCCGGTGAGGTAGAGCGCTACCAGGCGCTGATGGACGAGGTGGCGCATCTGGTGGGCGTCGAGTATGGCGGCTCGCTCAAGGCCGAGCACGGCACCGGGCGCAACATGGCGCCCTATGTGGAGCTGGAGTGGGGGGCCGAGGCCTACGCCCTGATGTGGCAGATCAAGGCGCTGTTCGATCCCGGGAACCTGCTCAATCCCGAGGTGATCCTCAGCCGCAACCCGACCCTGCACCTGGAAAACCTCAAGCCGCTGCCGGCGACGAACCCGATCGTCGACAAGTGCATCGAGTGTGGCTTCTGCGAGCATGTCTGTCCCTCGAAGGACCTGACGCTGACGCCGCGGCAGCGCATCGCGATCGCTCGTGAGATGTCGCGCCTCGAGGCGCTGGGTAGCCAGCGGGCCACCGAGGAGTCGACGCGGCTGGCGGCGCTGCGGCAGGACTACCGCTACGCCGGCGACGAGACCTGTGCCGCCGACGGCCTCTGTGCCACTCAGTGCCCGGTGGGCATCAATACCGGTGACCTGGTGCGCGAGATGCGCCGTGAACGTCACGTGGGAAAGGCCGATATGGCCCGTCGGGTCGGTCGGCATTTTTCCGGAGTCACGCGCATGGCTCGGGGTGCCCTGAGCGTGGCCGGTGGCGTCCGCACGGTGCTGGGTGATGGCCTGATGGGCAAGGCGAGTGGCGGAGTGCGCTGGTTGAGTGGTGAGCGGCTGCCCCAATGGACCCCGGCACTGCCCAGGGCGGCACCGATCCGGGTGCTCAAGCGTCAGGTTTCTGCCGATGCCTCACGGGATAAGGTGGTCTACCTGCCGTCGTGCGCGACCCGAGTATTCGGCGCCGACCCTCGTGATGAAGAGTCGCGCTCGGTGATGGAGATCACCCTGTCGCTGCTCGACAAGGCCGGCTTCGAGGTGATCCTGCCGGAGATGATCGGCCATCTCTGCTGTGGCATGGCCTTCCAGTCCAAGGGGCAGTTCGACGAGGCTAGGCACAAGGCCCGGGAGCTCAATCGCGAGCTGCTGGTGGCGAGTCAGAATGGTCGCTATCCGGTACTCAGCGATACCAGTCCCTGTACCCAGGAGATGCAGGAGCGCCTGGACGGGCGGCTTACCCTGCTGGAGCCGGTGGCTTTCGCCCACGATCATCTGCTACCCAGGCTCTCGATCACGCCACTCGACGAGCGTGTCGCGATCCACGTGACCTGCTCCAGTACGCGCATGGGGCTGGCCGATCGCTTCGTGGCGCTGGCGAAGGCCTGTGCGCATGACGTCGTGGTGCCAGCGGAGATCACCTGCTGCGGCTTCGCTGGCGACAAGGGCTTCAACACCCCGGAGCTCAATGCCTCGGCGCTCGAGGGGCTGGCCGAGCAGGTTGCGGGTTGCAGTGCCGGCTACTCCAACTCGCGGACCTGCGAGATCGGCCTGAGCCAACATGGGGGCATTCCCTACCGCTCGATCCTCTCGCTGCTCGACCGGGCCAGCCGGTCCGCCTCGCCGTGAGGTCATCCACAGGGGCCCGCTGCCGGCCCTTGTGGATCACTCGCCGGAGAGGCCTGGAATTTTTTTACCGGAAGGGCTTGTCGAGGTCCGGGGAAATCCGTAAAGTACGCATCCGCTGCCGGCGACGGGCAACGTGGCCAGCGGTGATGAGTGGCAGAAGTGATTGTTCTGCTTG
>NZ_JCAKFQ010000050.1:0-10720 GCF_059509875.1 Halomonas sp. LMYGS-3
CCAGGCTCACCGCATCCGCCTTGAATTCATCGGAAAATCGACGTCGAGTCTTCTTGGTCATGAACACCTCCATTGCCTCCATTATGAGGCTTATCGGGGTGTCCGCTCCAATTGGACCACTTCACTGTGTGTCCTCTATTCATCAGTGGTGGCTTATTCGCTCTAGTCATCCATTGGCTATGGCCGCCCAGGACATGGTCCCGACGCGGCCCGGCCAGGGGGCGCTCCCCTGGTCTGCAGTGCTGCCGGAAGAATCATCTGATACACTGTCGGCATATCAGGTGATAGCCGGAGGAATAGGTCATGCAAGCCGCCATCAAAGAGTATCGACCGAAGGCAACGGCTCGGAAGGAGGACTTCTGGAAGACCTTGGGGCTGCCCTCTCGTGGGCCAGAGCTGCATAAAGCCCTGAGCGAAGGCATCTCCTACACGGTCTACACCAAGCTCGCGTCAGAATCCGGCTTGGAAAGCAAGGAGTTGGCGCGTTTTGTGGTCATCTCCTCAGCCACCTTGCAACGTCGTGCGAAAGCGGGGCGCTTCAAGGTTGATGAAGGCGATCGGCTGTATCGCTTTGCTGAAGTCTACAAGAGCGCCGTTGACCTGTTCGAGGGTGACAAACAGCGGGCGAACAAGTGGCTCCTCAACCCGGTGCGCGGGCTCGGCGACCAGCGTCCGGTGGAGATGATCGCGACGACGGCGGGGGCTGAAGCCGTGCTGGACCTGATCGGGCGGCTTGAGCATGGCGTTTTCGCATGAGCACGGTTTATGGATACCGTCTCGTCAAGCGGAAGTGGCTCAGGAGCGCCTTCGATGGTGAGGGCGCTCGACTGTTCGGCGGTCGGTGGAACAGCAAAGGGAAGGCCTGCGTGTACCTGGCGAGTTCAGAATCGCTGGCCATGCTCGAGGTGATGGTGCACCTCGAAGACTACCGCCTGCTGGAGGCGTATGCACTGCTTGAGGTGTCCTTCCATGAAGACGCCCTTATGCGCCTTCCAGCAGATGGACTACCGGATGACTGGATGGTTGAGCCCGCACCAGCCTCTACCGCGGAGATCGGCGACAGTTGGCTGGAGAGCCAGCCGAGTCTCGTGCTGGCCGTCCCGAGCGTCGTGGTACCCCGAGAAACGAACTATCTGGTCAACCCTGACCATGCCGACTTCAAGGCGATGGCCGATGGTGCCAAAGAAATCGTATTTGCCCCGGATAACCGCCTGTAGGTACGGCCATTCCGGCGCGTCATTTCTCGAAGCGGCCTGACCCCCTACGCTGATCCCGTCACTCACCGACGGAGGATCAGTGCCCATGACGACTCGACGCCCCCCCGCTACCCGGCCGAGCAGTGGCAAGCCTGGATCAAGGAGCAAGCCCGCAGCGGTCTGTCCCAGCGGATCTTCTGTGAACAGAAAGGCCTGTCCACGAGCTCGTTCCAGCACTGGAAGCGCCGCCTGACATCAGGAACGTTGGCGATACCTCAGGCTCGGATCCCGAGACAACGCTCTTCGCCCCGTTGTCGATGCCCGCGACGGAGGAGCCCGGTGGCATTGCGCGTGGCTGGGAGATCGAACTCGACCTGGGCGACGGTGTGGCCGATATGGCGGCGCTCAGGGCAGAGAACGCGTCACTCCAGCGACAGCTCGACTGGTTCAAGCGGCAGCTGTTCGGCCGCAAGTCAGAACGGCTGCTGGAGTTCGACCCGGCCATGCAGCAGAGCCTGCTCAGCAGCATGGAGGATCTGCCGGTACCGCCGCCGCCCGAACCTCACCCGCCAAGAAGCCGCGGCGCTAGGCCAGGGGCAAGATGAAGGAGGCGTGGTTCTGGCCGCTGTACGGCGACCACGACGAAATCAGCTTTACCTTCTCCCCGTCGCGGGCCAAGGTGCACATCGACAACGTGCCGGGGAAGCACTTCGAGGGCGTGCTGCTGACTGACGGCAATGCCTCCTACGCCCCGCCGTGAGCGGCATCGAGGCGCAAACCCTCGATGCCAATAGGTGCTTTCGGCGATCAACCACGGACCGATGAAGCATGGAGATCGTGCGTGAGACTTACTCGGTGAGCAAGCTCGGCGCCGCCGCCTCCGGAAAGGTTCGCATCGTCTGCTGATTCCAGGTCTCGAAGTGATCCTGCATCGCCTGACGCGCCAACTCCCGATCGCGCGTCTTGACGGCGGCCACGATCGCGATATGCGTTTCGTTGGTTTTCTTTTGCGCCTCTCGAGACTGCCTTGCCAGGATCCTGCGCTGGTGAAGGACCTTCTTCAGTACCGATGACAGCCCCTGAAAGATGATCAAGATGGCAGGATTCTTGGCCATGATGGCCAGCTGTTCATGGAAGTCGTAATCGGCCTGTATGCCTTCGAGAACATCGGTGGACTTCACGATCTTTTCGCAGAGCCGCTCGAGCCTTTCCAGCTCATGGGGCTGATGATTCACCGCAGCGGCCTGGACGATCTCTCTTTCGAACATTTCCCTTGCGGTCTCGAGGTGATCGACGGAAATATAATTGAGCTTGAGCGCAAGTTCGAAATAGAGCTGAATGAAGACCGGCTCAGGCATCTTGAGAAAGGTACCACTACCCTGCTTGCGCTCGATGAACCCAAGGCTGTGCAGTACCGAAAGCACGTTCCTGACCGAGGAGCGGTGCATGGCAAAGTGCTCACACAGCGCCCTCTCCGGCGGAAGTTTCAAGCGGCCGTCCCTGGACAGCTCGGAGACGGAAACGAACTCCTTCAGCCTGTCCAGAAGGTTCGGATCAATCTGGCTCATAATGTCATCCAAGCGCTGCCCCCATACCATGGGTATAGGGGCAGCTTAGCATAGTCAGTGAATGTGCATACCACCGTTGACATCCAGGGTAGCCCCCGTGATGTAGCCCGAGAGCTCGCTGGCCAGGAACAGGAAGGCATTGGCGACATCGTCGGGCGCGCCCAGACGGGCCAGTGGAATGCCCTCCAGAATCTTGGCCTTCATCTGGTCGTCGAGCTTGCCGGCGGTGATATCGGTAGCGATCAGACCCGGGGTGACTGCGTTAACCCGAATGCCGTGAGCCCCCAGCTCTCTCGCCATGGCCTTGCCGAGCCCCAGCATACCGGCCTTGGCGGCACTGTAGTGCGGCCCACCGAAGATACCGCCGCCCCGCTGCGCGGAGACTGAGGAGGTGTTGACAATGGAGCCTGACCCCGCCTGCTTCATATATGGCACGACGGCCTGTGACATGTAAAGCATTCCGCGCAGGTTGACATCGAGGATCCGGTCATAGTCTTCCGGGGAAATCTCCTCGAACTTCACCGGCTGGGTGATGCCGGCATTGTTGACGAGCACATCGATACGACCGAACTTGTCGCTCACGGCCTTCGCCAGATTCAGGCAGTCATCACGATTCGCCACGTTTCCGGTCACTACCAGAGAACGTTCGGGATCGAACTCACCACGTACCATCTCGCAGGCCTGCTCGTTGATGTCGGAAATCACCACCGAGGCCCCCTGCTCATAGAAGAGTTTGGCGGTTCTCAGGCCGATCCCCTTTTCACCTGCGGCGCCGGTGACGATACACACTTTGTCTTTAAGCAGCATGATGTTGTCCTCTTATGCATTCTCGGTAAGGAAGTTCAGCTCCTCCAGGGAGCGGGAAACGCGTGACTCGATCATCTCGAGTGACAGTGGTTGCTCATCGCGCCATGGTTGCGAATTGGCATCACGATGGAGGCGAAACGGAAGCTCCAGCGAAAACGGCTTGCCTTGCTTCAGAAGCGCCGTTGCCACCTCGGTGTCATCCACATCTCCCTCGCCAAAGGCAACGAAGTCGATACCGCCCGCGGTTCGGACGCAAGGCTTGAGATGGAAATGGTCGGCAATGCTCATGGCCTCGCGAACATCGCTGATCGGCTCCCGCTCGGAGCAATGCGACAACAGATTGCCGACGTCATAGTTGATACCGAAGGCATCGCGATCCAGCCGCTCCAGCAGGCCAGGCACGTCGCCGGCATGGTCGAGCACGTTGGGCACTCCGTTGCCCGGGTTCTCGAGCAGGATGCGCACACCATATTGCCGGGCTATCGCCGCCAAGGTATCAGCCTGGCGGAAGAAGGCGTCGCTACGATCGCGCGTGGCGGCATTGGTGATCACGAAGGAGGCCCCCAGGGTGGCGGCGAAGCGGCAGCGCGCCTCGAGCCTGGCAGTGGCATCCTCGCCTCCCAGGTCGATATGGCCGGAAAAGTAGCGACACTCCTGTCCATATCGCTGCATCTGGCTCTTCAATTCTATAGAGAAGTCGTCGGTGAAGTCGCTATCGGTAAAGGCCTCCACATAGCCATCGATGAAGGCAAACTCGACATGACGCACCCCGCAGCGCGCCAATGATGGCAGGATCGTATCGAAGCCGTAACCATCATAGGCCGCGGTGCTGACAGATACATAGCAGGTCATTGGTGCCTCCTCAGGCCGTGCCATTGAGCAGCCGATAGATGCGAATCAGCTGGCTGTCATCAAGCTGGCCCTCTCCGCGCTGGGAGCTGGACACAAACAGCTGGCGAGCGGTTTCCGCCAATGGAGTAAAGGCTTTGGAGGCTTTCGCTGAGTCGCAGACGATGCCCATGTCCTTGCAGAAGATATCGATGACGCTGGTGATATCGCCTGGCTCGATGATCATCCGCGGTCCGCGATCCTTGAGCATCCAACTGGACGCCGCAGACCCCTGCACCATCGACAGCATCAGCGACGCATCGATACCGTTCTTCTCGGCCAGCGCCAGCGCCTCGGCGGCGGCGGCGATGTGCACACCGCACAGCAGCTGGTTGACGGCCTTCATCGCGGAGCCTTGTCCCGGATGCTGCCCCGCCTCGTACACGGCCTTGCCCAACGCCTCGAACGCCGGACGACATCCTGCCAGGGCGTCTTCCGCCCCCGAGGCCATGATAGTGAGCTCACCGGCGCGAGCGCCCGCCACACCTCCGGAGACCGGGGCATCCAGGTAGCGCAGGTCGGGCCTCACCGCTGCGACGTCTCTCGCCATGGCCGCAGCATCGTCGGGCGCTATGGTAGACATCTGGACGATGCAGGCACCCTGCCCCAGCGACTCAACGACTCCCTTCTCGAACAGCAGTGAGCGGATCTGGTCGGTGTTGACCACCATGAGGAAGAGCGCCTCGCAACTGGCAAGATAGCGACTCTCTTCCTCGGCGGAACTCTCTTGGCCGTTGAAATCTATTGCTCGCTGTTCGAACGCATCGATGCCAAGCACCTGGAAGCCATCTTCTTTCAGTCGGGATGCCATGGGCCACCCCATGGCCCCCAGTCCTGCAAAAGCGATATTTCGCATAATCACACCTCAGTAAACGATTAGAGCTGGCACATAGGACACCAGCAGCAGCACGGTGATGGCGACCAGATAGAAGGGGCCCAGCTCCTTGACCACGGCCCCGATACGTTCACGGGCAATGGCGGAAGAGACAAACAGCGTGGTGCCGATGGGCGGCGTAAACAGGCCGATGCTAAGGTTCACACACATGATGATGCCGAGCTGCACCAGGTCCAGCCCGATCGCATTGGCGATGGAGACCAGCGTCGGTCCCAGCAGCAGGATGGCGGCCGGCAGGTCGAGGAACATGCCGATGAAGAGCAGCAGCAGATTGATCGCCAGGATGATCAGGATCGGATGCTTGAGATACTCTACGGACCACTGGGCGACTGCCTGAGGCACGCCACCGGAGGTCAGAATATAGGCAATGATGTTGGCGGCCGCGATGATCAGCATGACGATTCCCGTAGTGATCACCGTGTTCACCAGCGCACTCATGACTCGATCGGCAGTGAGGTCGCGATAGATGACGATGCTGACCACCAGCGCATAGGCAACGGCGATGATGCTTACCTCGGTGGGCGTGGCAATGCCGGCACGCAGCAACACGACAATAAACACCGGCATCAGCAGAGCCGGCAACGCGGTGATCAGCGTGCTTCTCACCTCGGCGCGAGTATGCTTGAGCGTAAGCCGCGGGAATCCACGGCGTCTGCCGATAATATAACAGGCCAGCATCATCCCGCCGGCGAGCATCAGTGCCGGTATTACCGCCGCAATAAACAGTGACGCAATGGAGCTGTTCGAGACGGTGGCAAACAGTATCAGCGGAATCGAAGGCGGCATCAGGCCAGCAATTACCGATGAAGCCGAGGTAACGGCCGCCCCAAAAGCGCCTGGATAGCCTTCTCTCTTTTGCCAGGGTATCAGCATGGAACCGAGGGCCGAAGCCTCTGCCACCGAAGAGCCAGAGACGCCACCGAACACGGTCGACCCCACCACGGTGACCTGACCGAGACCGCCGTGATATTTTCCAACCAACATGGAAGCTAAGCCCACCAACTTCTTACCCAGCTTGCCTGACATCATCAGGCTTCCCGATAGAATGAAGAAGGGTATCGCCAGCAGAGGAAAACTTTGTGTCGGCTGAAAAATTTTCATGACAGCCATGCTTGATGGCATAGGTCCGAAGACAGACAGTGCTGCCCAACCACTAATCACCAGCGAGTAGCCGACCGGCATCGCCATCAAAAGAAACAGGATAAAGCCAATAAGCATTTGGGCCGTCATATCCCATCCTCCCCGTGTGAGACTTGAGGCTCGGAGAATTGATCTCCAGCGGTCAGCACAATCGCGATGTTAATGAGCGAATCGACTGCCAGGCCCATGAATCCAATTACCACCGACCAGTAGGCCCAGGACATGCCAACCCGGGTTATCGGGAGTCGCTGGCTTCCTGCGATCTCGACGACGTCGAGTCCGTGGATGGCCATGGTACCAAAGGCGATCATCGCGATGCCGTTGACGGCCAGGACGACAACCTTCCTCGGCAGTCTGGGCAGTTTCTCCACCACCAGATCGATGCCGATATGCTCGTTCCTGGCGGCGGCGGCCACGATGGCGCTCATCGTCAACCAGGGGAAAAGAAGATTGGGTACTTCCGTCACCCAGCCCAGGTTAGTGGAGAGTACATACCGGACCACCACACCCAACAACAGCGACAGGAAGATGGCCACGATGGATACGATGGAAATCCATTTAAAGGCGTGATAAATGATATTCTTTGAGCTCACTAACAGTGAAGTGGGCGCACCCACTTCACTGCTGCGGCTCTCTTCCGAGAGCTTCATGGAAAGCCCCTCCCGTTATTGCGACTCGCTTTGAGCCGCATTGACGACCATCTCGACCAGATCTGGGTACTCATTACGCCACAGGTCGTAAACGGATGCAGTAGCTTCGATGAAAGGCTGTTTTTCTACTTCATTGAACGCCACGCCAGCGTCCTCCATCGTACTGCGAAGCTCCTCATCTGCCTCGAGAGATGCCTGACGATTGAACTCACCGGCCTCGACTGCCGCTGCTTGAATCACTTCCTGCTGCTCAGGCGTCAGGGTATTCCATACGGCCTTGCTCATCAGCAGCGGAGTGGACTCATATTTATGACCGGTCAGTGAGATGTAGTCCTGCACTTCGTAGAGCTTGGATGAATGGATATTCATCAGCGGGTTCTCCTGGCCATCCACGACCCCCTGCTCGAGGGCGATGTAAAGCTCGGAGAAGTTCATCGGGGTCGGGTTGGCACCCAGCGCCTCGAAGATATCGACGGTCATTTCATCGGGTGGCGTACGGATCTTTAGGCCATTGATATCCTCTGGTGTCTCGATGGGACGGACATTGTTGCTGACGTGTCGAATGCCATTATCCCACAGTGCGAGAAGCACCAGATTCTGCTCTTCCGCCAGTTTCTTCAGCTCGTCGCCGACTTCGCCGTCCATCACTTTCCAGGCGGTGGGAAGCGAGTCGAAGAGGAACGGAAGGCCGAGCACGGAGAACTGTGGTACAACGCTGGATGTCGCACCCTGGCTATTGGTGCTGAATGCCAGCGTCCCCATTCTCATCTGGGTCAGCGCTTCCATGTCATCGCCATACTGGGCGTTGCCACCTACGTCCACAACAAGCTGGCCGTTAGTGCCCTCTTCCACCAGCTCTGCAAAGCGTTCTGAGGCATCCCACTTGGGATTTCCCTCCGCCGCATTGTGGGCAAGTTGGAGTGTCTGCTGAGCAGCAGCGGTACCGGAGAGGAAAAAGGCACCGGCGATTACGGATCCAATAACTGTCGCTTTCATGATGTTTCTCTCTGTTCAGATAGTTGTTGTAAATGTAGTTAGCGCTTTAGATAGTTGGCTTGATTTCTTCGTCTACGGAGACATTTCTCTCCAGAGTTTTCACTACCTCCTTGGTTGAAATACCATAGCGATCGTGAAGGGTCGGCAAGGCACCGGCGTCCAGGAACTCGTCGGGAAGTCCAATCTGACGGAACTTGACCGACACGCCCTCCTTCATCAGCAGTGAGGCAACGCTTTCACCCAGGCCACCCACGACCGAGTGGTTCTCGGCCACGAAAACGGGGCGGTCGGGGTGACGACGCACCTCTTCCAGAATGGCGTCAGTGTCCAGCGGCTTGATCGTAGCGCAGTGCATGACAGCCACATCGACACCTTTTTCCTTCATCTGATCGGAGGCCTCGATCGCCCGTGTCGTCATCAGGCCGGAAGAGATAATCAGGGCATCTTTACCATCAATCAGCCGCTTGGCCTTGCCAATCTCGAAGTGGTAGCCTTCGAACCGGTCCAGGACGCGCGGGACCTTGCCACGCAGCAGTCGCAAGTAGACGGGCCCGTCGAAATCCACCATTGCCTGCACCGACTGCTCGATATCCACCGCATCGCAGGGGTCAATGATGGTCAGGTTCGGCATGCCACGGAAGATGGCGATATCTTCGGTGGCCTGGTGGCTCGGCCCATAGCCGGTGGTAAGCCCCGGAAGCGCACTGATGATCTTGACGTTCAACTTCTCCTCGGCAATCGCCAGGCAGATGAAGTCATAGGCGCGGCGTGAGGCGAAGACACTGTAGGTCGTGACGAAGGGGATGAAACCCTCACGAGCCATGCCTGCCCCTGCCATCATGAGCAACTGCTCGGCCATGCCCATCTGGTAATACCGATCGGGGTAGGCCTGAGCGAAGATATGCAGATCGGTATACTTGCCCAGGTCCGCCGTCATACCTACGATCTTCGGGTTCTTCTCGGCAGCCTCTACCAGCGCATGGCCAAAGGGAGCCGACGTCGTTGGCTGGCCCTCACCGGCGATGGACGCAATCATTGCCGAGGTTTTCAACTTCTTCTTGGCGCTCATCTCATCTCCTCCTTACTGGACACCGTAGACTTCATCGAGCTGCTTGAGCGCCACACTCCACTCATTCTCATCAACGCGAATGAAGTGGGTCTTGTCTCGATTTTCGAGGAAGGGCACACCGCGGCCCATCAGGGTGTCGCAAATAATGACGCGGGGCTTGTCGGAGCTGCTTTCCAAAGCACTGTCGAAGGCCTCGACCAGCGCCTCAAGATCATTGCCATCGACTCGATAGGTCTCCCATCCAAATGCGGCCCACTTGTCGGCTATCGGTTCGTAGTTGAGTACCGTGGACGACTTGTCGTCGGCCTGCTGATCGTTGACGTCCACTATGGCAATCAGGTTGTCCAGCTTCCAGTGGGCGGCGGATGCGACGGCTTCCCAGGTCGAGCCCTCATTCAGCTCGCCGTCCGACAGCAGGTTGAATATGCGCGAGGCACTCTCCTTGCGCTTGAGCCCCAGCGCCATGCCGACACCAATGCCAAGGCCGTGGCCCAGAGAGCCACCGGTGATCTCCATGCCCGGCGTATATTCGGCCATGCCTGACATGGGCAGGATACTGTCGTCGCTCCCGTAGTCTTCGATCTCCTCCTCAGCGATGACACCGGCCTCAATCAGGGCGGCATACAGGGCAATGGCGTAGTGCCCGATAGACAGCAGGAAACGATCCCGCCCCTCCCATTCCGGGTTCTGGGGATCCAGTTTCAGCGCGCGGAAATAGGAGACTGCCAGGACATCGGCAACCCCCAAGGCCTGGCCGACGTAGCCCTGCCCTTGTACCTCGCCCATCCGTAAGGCGTGGCGACGAATCTTGTAGGCTCGCTGCCGAAGCGCCTCGACAGCGCTGGGCTTCGATCCGGTAGCGGTTTGGCTCATTCCAGTCACCTCCAATTGGTTGACCATTTGATGGTAGGGATCGTGGATTGGTTGTGAAATGAGACCTTAGTCTATTGCTTGTTCCGCTAATGTTGAATTGAGAGGCATCTAGTATATAGCCTCATATTTATATGCCTGCTAATAAAATAAAAGCCCCAGAGGACTGGTAAAATAATGATGCAAAACAATAAGATATGTATAACACGGAAGGATATCCTGGCCCTATGCTTTGGTATATCGCTAAAAACTAAACTATACTCGTAGTATCCAGAGCACATTTCAGAAGCCAACCAAGCCGCTCATCTTCGACAATTGGTAGACCATTATAGCCGAATTGATTATGATATGATGCTTGCGTAGTCCGTCATGGCTCGCTCCAAGCGGCGCCAGAAGGCGGGGGTATGGTGGGGTTCATGTAGATCACCAGCTCGTGGGCTACCACGTACTCGGCGATAGGGCACAGAAGCATGTTGGCCTTCCAGTGGAAGTAGGCCCGGTTGCGCTTGCCACAGGATGTTCTGGTCAAGCCAGAGCGGACACATTTTCAAGCCGCAGCTGCCAATTCAATCTCCCTCGGCGTCTGGTAGCCCAGGGTCGAGTGGAGCCGGCAGCTGTTGTACTCCATCTCGATGTATTCG
>NZ_JCAKFQ010000051.1:0-10634 GCF_059509875.1 Halomonas sp. LMYGS-3
CGGCTGCGAAGCCATCCTGGCGCGATGTCCGGTGGGCCGAACGGACGGGCTGATACGGCTCATGCGCCAGGAAGCGGAGGGACAAGCCAGTGGGTAGTTCGTGGGGATGGGTCAGGGTCTGACCCATAGGGGCTGGCCACGGCGCCTTCTCCGGCGAACGCGCTGCCATCGTCGAGGTATCCGCGGGAATAACCTGGCGCCCCAACGCTGGCGGTCGACCCGCATCGTGTCCCTGTTCGCTCGACATTCGACCAAGGTCGTATCGACCATGGTAGAATACGGCCATCGAACCACGATCCGAGGCTTCGCCCATGAGCATTCCCAGCTTTGCCGCCCTCTGGCACCAGGCCGTCGGCCACGCCCGGCGCGACGCCACGCGCCCGGCCGCTGTGGCCACCGAGCGCTTCCTGACCATTTGGGACACGCCCCGCACCGCCGCCGAACGCCGGGCCCGGCAGCGCCGCACCCGGCGCCTGCCGCGGTTCTATCTCTAGAGGGTCCTGTACCGGGGTCTGCCGCTCATTACCCCTCCCGCAATCTCGCACACCAGATGTGGCTTTTATCCTACGACCCCTGTGCCACCGGCAGCGCTAGGCTGAAGTTGTAATGCTGACAGGAGGCCGCCGTGGTTCGCCGTGCCCGACTGCTGCTGCCAGATACGCCCCTCCATCTCGTGCAACGGGGCAACAACCGCAGCGTTTGCTTTGCCGACACAGAGGATTGCCTGGCCTACCTGGAGCTGCTGGGCGACATCAGCCGTGCCTGCGCCGTCGATGTGCACGCCTATGTGCTGATGACCAACCATGTGCACCTGCTGGCCACCGCCCGATGCGACCCCGAGGCGGTCAGCGCCATGATGAAACGGCTCGGACAGCGCTATGTGCAGCGCTTCAATCGGCGCTACCGCCGCACAGGCACCCTGTTCGAGGGACGCTTCCGCTCCTGCCTGGTGGGCGAAACCGCCTATCTGCTGGCCTGCCACGCCTATATCGAGCTCAACCCGGTCCGCGCCGGCATGGTGCCCCACCCGGCCGAGTATCGCTGGTCCAGCTATGCGGCCAACGCCCAAGGTGGCATCGATCCCATCGTCACCCCTCACCGCGCCTACGCGTCGCTCGGCCCCACCGACGACCAGCGGTGCAACGCCTATCGCGAACTGTTTCGCCAGCACCTGGTGCCCGGCATGGTCGACCAGATCCGCCAGGTCACCCACAGCGGCCTGGTACTCGGCACGGAACGCTTCCAGCGCCAGGTCGCCGAGTTGCTGGATCGGCGTACCGTACGCGGCACACCCGGTCGTAAACCCAAGCCACCGCCCGAGGATTGACCGCCACAACGCCAACCGAGAAATGGGGGTCTGTCCCTCATTACCCCTCCTCGACCCGGGGAGAGTGCGTCATCTATAGTAGTCAAAGGTATTACCCCCATGATGCGGAGGCCAATATGGCAACCCCGACGTCCATCAAGCTGGATGACGAGTTGAAAGGTCGAGTGCAGCAGCTTGCCAAGGCCCGTCGGCGCACAACCCACTGGATCATGCGTGAGGCGATTGCCGAGTATGTCGCGCGGGAGGAGAAGCGCGAGTCGTTCAAGCAGGACGCCCTCCGCGCCTGGGAGGAATATCAGCGAACCGGCCTGCACCTGACCCAGGAGGACGCCGACGCCTGGCTGGCAAGGCTTGAAGCCGGCGAGGATGTGGAGATTCCCGCTTGCCACAAGTGAACCTTGAGTGGACACCACAGGCCCTGTCCGATGTACAACGGCTCTATCGTTTCCTCTCACACCAGAACCCCGATGCCGCCCGCCGAGCCGTGAAGGCAATCCGCGCCGGAATCGGGATTCTGGCACACCAACCCCACCCGGGGCGGCTCGTTGAAGAGCTTGAACCGGAATATCGCGAATGGCCGATCGACTTCGGCTGTGACGGCTATATCGCATTATACCGCCTCGATGGGCAGAAGGCCGTAATCCTCGCCGTCCGTCATCAGAAAGAAGCCGGGTACTGACATCAGAAATGGGGTCTGTCCCCGATTAGCCCCCAACCCCCCGCACCCGGGCGAGATGCTGCGCGAGGATGTCATCGAAGCGTTGGGTATCTCGGTCGCAGAGACCGCCCGACGCCTCGGCATGTCTCGGGTCGCCCTTTCGCGGGTCGTCCACGGGCATGCTGCCATCTCGCCGGACCTGGCCGTGCGCCTCGAACGCGCCGGCGCAGGCACTGCGCGGCATTGGCTCGCGATGCAGACCGCCTATGACCTCTGGCAAGCCGAGCACAGCGAACAGCCCGAGGTCCAGCGACTGGCCTCTTGAATCCTGGATTCAAGCAATGAGCGAGAACGGGGCCTGTGCCTCCTTGCCCGCTGGCGACGGCCATTGGCGGCCTTGGCATCAAGGCAGCCGCCGAGGCCTGCCCCATGGCGCTGCCAACGCTGCCGCCCGACTACCGAGCGCCATGCCTGGCGCACAACGCCAGCGGCCGGCATTAAGCCGGCCGCTGGGTCATGCTAGGCGGGAAATGGGGGTCTGTCCCTCATTATCGCGTATCGCGAAATGCGGTAAATGGGGGTCTGTCCCTCATTACCCCGGGAGCGCCATGCCTGGCGCACAACGCCAACGGCCGGCATTAAGCCGGCCGCTGGATCATGCTAGGCGGGAAATGGGGGTCTGTCCCTCATTAGCCGTGTCCCTCATTAGCCGGAAATGGGGGTCTGTCCCTCATTAGCCTCTGGTGGTACTTCAGACCAGGTGGGAAATGGGGGTCTGTCCCTCATTACCCGCGGGAAATGGGGGTCTGTCCCTCATTACCCCCTAGGCGGGAAATGGGGGTCTGTCCCTCATTATCCGGGGTCTGTCCCTCATTAGCCCTGCCCGCTGACCCCGGCCATTGGCGACTTTGGCGTCAAGGCAGGCGCCGAGGTCGCCCCATGGGGTCAGACCCCAGCCAAGTCACGAAGCCCGTCATGGTGCGCCTTGCGGGCGGATTCGCCGCCGCCGGGGTCTGACCCCATGGCGCTGCCGACGCTGGCGCCCGACTACCGAGCGCCATGCCTGGCGCACAACCGCCAGCGGCCGGCATCGCTGCCGGCCGCTGGGTCATGCTAGGCGGGAAATGGGGGTCTGTCCCTCATTACCCTGGGGATCCGCCAGGGTCTGTCCCTCATTAGCCCCCTTTATCTACAAGCAGCAGGAACTAAATTATCACCAACACTGCTAGTACAATCCCACGAGATCGAACCACCTTCATCCGTTGGCGTAAGCGTCAAAGTTGCGCTCTGGATAGCTGTTGCTACAGGAGCCGCTGCACGCAGCGTAGCCACAATAGCTCCATTTTCACCTAAAGCCACTTGGTTGACATAGGTTCCATTAATATCTCCGGCAGCCTCCAAACCAGCAGCAGCATTATCAGCAGGCCAAGCACCATTGGATTGATAAGTTTCTGCCACAGCTGTTCTTGCACCACTAGCTAATGTCAGCGCTTCTGACATTTGTGCCCGCGCTGTGTAACTTTGGTATTGAGGTACTGCGATAGCTGCAAGTATACCCACGATCGCCACCACGATCAGCAGCTCGATCAGGGTAAAGCCGCCCTGCCCGGTCTTCACATTTTTCATGCTCTGCATGTCTTGTCGCTTCATCGCCCTGCCCCTTGCTCCTGTCCGCCGTGGCCGGTCTGGCCGTTGCCTTCTTCTGCAGCCCGTGCGGGATTGGCGTTGGGTGGCGGCGCGGGGTCGCCCCCGTGCCGCCACCGCCACTTGCGGGCCAGCCACCCTGCCCGGTGGCCACCCCCTAGTGCTTACATTAAATTACAGATGGCAACCTTGCAAGGACAATCTTGACCCCTCTCATACCGGCCGACCCAGCCAAACCAGCGGCAAACGACATAAAAAGGTTGAATGGACACGGCGATTCGCTGGGCGCGGCCAGTCTCGTAGGGCTAGAATCGTGGGTGATGTCATTCTTGCTGCACCCGCGAGGCGCCATGAACGATTACCGCTCCCCTGCCCCCGAGATGTCACCGCCCGTGGCCGAACCCAGTGAGTCGCCGCTGGCCGGCGGCGGGCACGGGATGACCGGTGCCGACGGCCTGCGTGGCCTGTCGCGGCGGCTGGTGAAGGATGGCCTGCTCTCCGAGCCCGCCGCGGTGCGCGCCGAGCAGGAGGCGCGCGAGGCCGAGATGTCGCTGCTCGAGCACGTGATCGAGTCCGGCCTGGTGCCGGCCCGCCAGGCCACCCTGACCGCGGCCTGGGAGTACGGCCTGCCGATCATGGACCTCGACGCCCTGCGCGCCGACGGCCTGCCGCCGGCCGGCGACTTCCCGGAGAAGATCCTGCGCCGGCTCAAGGTGCTGCCGCTGGTGCGCCACGGCCATCGGCTGACGGTGGCGGTGCCCTTCCCCTCGACGCTGGCCCAGCTCGACGAGCTGCAGTTCGCCACCGGCCTCACCCCCGAGGGGGTGCTGGCGCCGGTCGACCAGCTCGGCCCGGCGCTGGAGAACTACCTCTCCCAGAGCGAGCACAACATGCTCGACGAGCTCAAGGGGGTCGACGATGCCATCGGCGAGCTCGCCTACGGCGAGGAGGAGAGCGAGGCGATCGATGCCCAGTCGGTCACCGCCGAGGCCGGCGACGACGCGCCGATCATCAAGTTCGTCAACAAGATCCTGCTCGACGCCATCCGCCGCGGCGCCTCGGACATCCACTTCGAGCCCTACGAGACCAGCTACCGGGTACGCTTTCGCATCGACGGCATCCTCCACGACGTGGCCCACCCGCCCTTCGCCATGCGCGCGCGCATCGCCGCGCGGCTCAAGGTGATGTCGCGGCTCGACATCTCCGAGCGCCGCCTGCCCCAGGACGGCGCCATCAAGCTCAAGCTCTCGCGCAGCCGCTCGATCGACTTCCGCGTCAACTCGCTGCCCACGGTGTACGGCGAGAAGGTGGTGCTGCGGATCCTCGACCCCGCCACGGCCCAGCTCGGCATCGAGCAGCTCGGCTTCACGCCCGAGCAGCGCGCCATGTACGAGGCGGTGCTCGACCAGCCCCAGGGCATGATCCTGGTCACCGGCCCCACCGGCAGCGGCAAGACGGTGACCCTGTATACCGGCATCAACCTGCTCAACCAGGTGGAGCGCAACATCTGCACCGCCGAGGACCCGGTGGAGATCAAGGTGCCGGGGGTCAACCAGGTCAATGTGCTGCCCAAGATCGGGCTGGACTTCGCCAGCGCCCTGCGCGCCTTCCTGCGCCAGGACCCCGACGTGGTGATGGTCGGCGAGATCCGCGACCTGGAGACCGCCGAGATCGCGGTGAAGGCGTCGCAGACCGGCCACCTGGTGCTCTCGACGGTGCACACCAACTCGGCGGCCGAGACCCTCACCCGCCTGGCCAACATGGGGGTGGCGCCGTTCAACATCGCCAGCTCGGTGAGCCTGATCATCGCCCAGCGCCTGGCGCGCAGGCTGTGCGGCCACTGCAAGCAGCCGGCCGCCATCCCCCGCGAGGTGCTGCTGCAGCAGGGCGTCGCCGCCGAGGAGGTCGACCGCGCCACCATCTATGAGCCGGTGGGCTGCAAGCACTGCACCCAGGGCTTCAAGGGCCGGGTGGGGATCTACGAGGTGGTGCCGATCTCGAATGCCATGAGCCAGCTGATCATGAAGCGGGGCGACTCGATCGACTTCGACCGCCTGGCCCGCGAAGAGGGCCACCCCGACCTGCGCCGCAGCGGCCTGCTGAAGGTGATGCAGGGGCTGACCAGCCTGGCCGAGGTGAACCGTGTGACCAAGGACTGAGGAGGCCCCAACACTTCGTAAACTCACCACACCAAATCGATACACATCGGCGGCACCAATGACCACGCCCCGACATATAACTAATACTACGCATAGCAAACAAGCAGGGATTCATTCATGGCCACACGCACGATGCGAGCGCCGGAGAAGATCAAGCTCTATCGCTGGCGCTGGAGCGGCAAGGGACCCAACGGCCGCAAGGTCAGCGGTGAGATCATCGCGGCGAAGAAGGCCGAGGTGGAGAAGGAGCTCTCCGGCCAGAACATCATGGTCAAGACCGTACGCCGCAAGGGCGGGTTCGGCGGCGGCATGGGCAAGATCAAGCCCCGCGACATCATGCTCTTCGCCCGCCAGATGGCGACCATGATCCGCGCCGGGGTGCCGGTGCTGCAGGCCTTCCAGGTGGTCGCCGAGAGCCTCAAGAAGCCGGCGATGAGCGCCCTGGTGCAGGAGCTGATGAACGACGTGGCGGCGGGCTCGAGCTTCTCCGAGGCGCTCAGGCGCCACCCCCAGTACTTCGACCGGCTGTTCGCCAACCTGGTCGAGGCCGGCGAGCAGTCGGGCTCGCTCGACCGCATGCTCGAGCGGGTGGCGGCCTACAAGGAGAAGATCGAGTCGCTCAAGGGGCGGGTCAAGAAGGCGCTGTGGTACCCGGCGGCGGTGATCGCGGTGGGCTTCGGCGTGACCGCGCTGCTGCTGATCAAGGTGGTGCCGCAGTTCGAGAGCCTGTTCCACGGCTTCGGCGCCGAACTGCCGGCGATGACCCGCATGACCATCGCCATGTCCGAGTTCGCCCAGCAGTACTGGTGGTGGGCAGTGCTCGGCGTGGCGGGCGTCGTCTTCTTCATCCGCGCCGGCATGAAGCGCTCCGAGGCGTTCGCCTACCGCATGCACGCCCTGTCGCTGAAGGTCCCGGTGATCGGCGATATCCTCGACAAGTCGTCGGTGGCGCGTTACTCGCGCACCCTGGCCACCACCTTCGGCGCCGGGGTGCCGCTGGTGGAGGCGCTGACCACCGCCGCCGGCGCCTCGGGCAACAAGGTCTACGAGCGCGCCATCGAGCAGGTCCGCGAGGACGTGGCCACCGGCCAGCAGCTGCACTTCGCCATGCGCCTGACCGAGCAGTTCCCGCCGCTCGCCGTGCAGATGGTCGGCATCGGCGAGGAGTCAGGCGCGCTCGACGCCATGCTCAACCGCGTGGCCGACTACTACGAGGAGGAGGTCGACAACAAGGTCGATACCCTCACCTCGCTGCTCGAGCCCTTCATCATCGTGGTGCTCGGGGTGCTGGTCGGCGGCCTGGTGATCTCGATGTACCTGCCGATCTTCGAGCTGGGCAGCGTGATCTGAGGGCTGACCATGCACAGCCAACGCTTCGGCCTGGACGTCCATGTCACTCGCCATGCTCGTGAGCGCATGGCCGAGCGACGCATATCCGAGGCAACGCTTTCCGAACTTCTTGAAACTGGCATTACCCGTTACAAGGACGACATTCGGCTTTGGCTGGCCAAGGAAATGTCGGACCGCCATCACAACCTGATCTGTGCGGCTGTGATCCTGGAGGATAGACTGGTCGTAAAAACCGTCATGCATCATTTCCAGTGGGAGGAGTGACGATGCGTACGACCTACGACGAAGCCGACGATATCCTGGTGCTTCACCTGGCAGACAAGCCGATTACAAAGGAAGTCTCCCAGGACTGGAACACCCATATCAGCTACGCCGCGGATGGCACCATCGTGGAGGTGGTCATTCTCGAGGCCTCGAAACAAGGTGCCTGGCCGCTACTCAAGAGCGAAGCTGCCTGACCCGTAAGGATACTCTCTTGCTCGATCTCCCCTCTTCCCTGCTCTGGCCGCTGGCCGCCGTCGTCGGCCTCTGCCTGGGCAGCTTCCTCAACGTGGTGATCGTGCGGTTGCCGGTGATGCTGATGCAGGGCTGGCGGGCCGAGGCCCGCGAGGCGCTCGAGCTGCCGGAAGAGCAGACCCCGCGCTTCAACCTGGTGACGCCGCGCTCGATCTGCCCCGCCTGCGAGGCCCCCATCGCCTGGCACGACAACATCCCGCTGCTCGGCTGGTTCAAGCGCCGCGGGCGCTGCGCCAGCTGCCAGGCGCGCATCAGCCCGCAATACCCGCTGGTGGAGCTCGCCGGCGGCGCGCTCAGCCTGGCGGTGGTGGCGCTCTTCGGCGCCACCTGGCAGGGGCTGTTCCTGCTCGGCGCCTGCCTGACGCTGCTGGCGATGGCGGTGATCGACCTGCGCACCCAGCTGCTGCCCGACCTGCTCACCCTGCCGCTGCTGTGGGCCGGGCTCGCCTACCAGCTGCTGTTCCAGCCGCTGATGCTCCCCTCGGCGGTGATCGGCGCCATGGCCGGCTACCTGTCGCTGTGGAGCTTCTACTGGCTGTTCAAGCTGGTGACCGGCAAGGAGGGCATGGGCTACGGTGACTTCAAGCTGCTCGCCGCCCTGGGCGCCTGGCTCGGCTGGCAGAGCCTGCCGCTGGTGCTGATCCTCTCGGCCGGCGCCGGCGCCGTGGTCGGCGTGCTGATGCAACTGGCGATCCCGCGGCTGCGCGGCGCGCCGATGCCCTTCGGCCCCTACCTGGTGGTGGCCGGCTGGATCGCCCTGCTCGCCGGCGAACCGCTGATGGCCGCCTACCTCGGCCTGCTCGGTTAACCACGCTTCGGGGTCAGACCCCTAAGCGAATTTAGGGGTCTGACCCTTAAGTAAATTTTGGGGTCTGACCCCAAGGGGGACTTAGCTTGATCATCGGCGTGACGGGGGGGATCGCTTCGGGAAAGTCGACGGTGGCCAGGGCCTTCGCGGCGCTGGGCATTCCCTGGGTGGATGCCGACGACGTGGCCCGGGAGGTGGTCGAGCCCGGCGAGCCGGCGCTGGCGGAGATCGCCGCGCGCCACGGCGAGCGGGTGCTGCTCGAGGATGGCCGCCTGGACCGCCGGGCGCTGCGCGAGATCGTCTTCGCCGACCCCGCCGAGCGGCGCTGGCTGGAGTCGGTGACCCATCCGCGCATCCGCGAGCGGCTGCATGCCCACCTGGAACGGCTGCAGGCCGGGGGTGCCCCCTATGTGCTGCTGGTCTCGCCGCTGCTGTTCGAGTCGGGCCAGCACCGCCTGGTCGAGCGCACCCTGGTGATCGACGTGCCCGAGTCGCTGCAGATCGCGCGCACCGCCGCCCGTGACGATGTCGACGAGGCCCAGGCCCGGGCCATCGTGGCCGCGCAGATGCCGCGCGCCGAACGCCTGGCCCGCGCCGACGACGTGATCGACAATGGAGGGGACGAGCGGGCCCTGGTCGCCCGGGTTGCCGAACTGGACCGGCGCTACCGAAACCTGGCAGGCTCTCCTCGGGAGCCATGACCCGAACCCCGAATCCGAGACCCACACCGAGAATGAGCGTCATGAAGCCGCAGCAAACGAAGCGTCCGATGAAAATCGCCTGCCCGCAGTGCCGCAAGATGGTGGTGTGGAGCGAGGACAACCCCTACCGCCCCTTCTGCAGCGAGCGCTGCCGGCTGCTGGACCTGGGCGCCTGGGCCGACGAGTCGCATCGCATCGCCGGCGAGCCGGCCATGGACGAGATGGATATCGACGCCATGCTGGCCCAGGCCGACCGGGACGGTGGCCTGCAGTGACCGGCGGACGCCAGCACCCGCCGCCCGCGCCGGGCTTTCACCGGCCGGAGTATCGCCTGCTGGCGGAACTGGAGGCGGCCTTCGATACCCTGGTCCTGCGCACCGAGGCACTGCTCGACGCCTATCACCGGGCCCCGGGCGTGGGTTGGGCGTTCGGTGCGGAGCCGGCGAGCGAGGCGTGGCTGCGCCGGGCGCTGCTCGATTTCTGGTACCACGATGGCCAGGACGGCCGGTCGACGCGGACCCATGTGGGGCTGGTGGCGGCCGGCGAGGCACTGCTGGCCCGGGTCGCCGAGGTGAACGCGGCCAAGGCGTCGTTCGCCCGCCTGCTCGCCCAGATTCGCGAGCAGGTGCCCAGCCTGATCCCCGAGATCAAGACGGTGCTGCCCTTCCGCCACCCGGCGCTGCACGATCACCTGCGCGGCCGGGGGCTGGCGCGGCTGCATCTCAAGCAGTGCTGGCGGGCGATTCCGGTGGCCGAGGCGCCGGTGGCGCGGGTGCGCCTGGCCTGGTACTCGAGCGGGCGCTCGATCAAGCGACTCAGCGTGCGCGAGGCCGAGCAGAAGCTGCTCCGGCTGGACGCGGAGGCGCCCCACGTGCGAATCCAGTTGCGCAAGCTGGCCGGCATTCCGGACGGCGAGCCGCTGGCCCAGGTGCAACGCCAGGCGCCGCTGATGCGGGCTAACCTGTTCTTCCGCGAACCGCTGGAGGATGGCCGGTCGCGCCGGGCGATGAACGTCGCCCTGCCGCTGTTCGTGCCCTCCCCCGACGGCCGCCTGCCCGACCACAACCTGCCGCCGCCGACGCCCCCGGAGCACCGCACCCGGGCCCGGCGCCGCGACGAACGCCTCGAGGACGAGCCCTTCCTGCCGAGCCTGCGGGTGTTCCGCTATCGCTGAGCGCCGCGGAGCGGTGTTGGCGGTCACCGCCGGGGCGCCTGGCGGCGCCAATCGCTCGGCGGAGCCAAGCTCCCACAAGCAGGGAATCTACCACCCTATGGAGCCAAGCTCCCACAAGGCAGGGATTTACCTCCCTGTGGAGCCAAGCTCCCCCCAAGGCGGGGATTTACCTCCCTGATAGGGGTCGGGAAGGCTTAGCCTCCCCGCCCTCCGAACCGTGCGTGCGGTTCTCCCGCACACGGCTCTCCAGTCGATGGTTTCAGCATCGTGATTGGCTCGCCTTCCGCCAGGCTTCGG
>NZ_JCAKFQ010000052.1:0-9900 GCF_059509875.1 Halomonas sp. LMYGS-3
ACGCAGTTACCTTCGGCTACGGGGTCATGGCTTACCCCGGTGCGGACTCTCACCGCACTGTGTGCACGCCTTCACGGGCGCACTGGGAGCTTGGCTCCGCCGAGCGATTGGCGCCGCAGGCGCCTCGGCGGATGCCGCCAACCTGGCCGATGACCGCCCAGCGCCGCTGCGCGGCGAATCGCCCCGCAGAGCGTGGCTCCCACAGGGGGTAGTTTCCCAGCCTGGCAGGAGCTTTGCTCCGACGGTTGGTAGTTTCCCTGCCTGTGGGAGCCTGGCTCCGCCGAGCGATTGGCGCCGCAGGCGCCTCGGCGGTAGCCGCTGACGGGTCAGACAACCGCCGGCGCCGCTTGTGGGAGTTTGGCTTCCACAGGGGGGTAGTTTCCCAGCCTGGCAGGAGCTTTGCTCCGACGGTTGGTAGTTTCCCTGCCTGTGGGAGCTTGGCTCCGCCGAGCGATTGGCGCCGCAGGCGCCTCGGCGGTAGCCGCTGACGGGGCAGACAACCGCCGGCGCCGCTGCGCGCCGCAAAGCGTGGCTCCCGCAGGGGGCGAGAGTGCGCGAGTGAGGGGTGGTATCATGCTCGCCTCACTCATCCCGACAGGAGCGACCATGACGGCGGCCAACCATCCCCTGCTGGTACTCTACACCGGGGGCACCCTCGGCATGGTGGAAACCTCCCGCGGTCTGGCCCCGGGCGGCGACTTCGAGGCGCGCCTGCGCCGTGCCCTGGACACCCTGCCCCCCGCCCGCCGTGCCGCGCTGCCCGCCTTCACCCTGGTCGAATCGCCGGCCCCCATCGACTCCAGCGCCGCCACGCCTCTCGACTGGCAGCGTCTGGCCGGGGAGATCGCCGAGCGCTACCACTCGCATGCCGGCATCGTGGTACTCCACGGCACCGACACCCTGGCCTGGACCGCATCGAGCCTGGCCTTCCAGCTGCAGGGGCTCGACCGTCCGCTGGTGACGACCGGCGCCATGCGCCCCCTGGAAGCCGAGGGCAGCGATGCCCTGGCCAATGTGGAGACGGCACTGCGCTTCGCCACCAACCCCGCCCTGCAGGAAGTGGCCGTCGCCTTTGCCGGCAAGCTGCTGCGCGGCGTCCGCAGCCGCAAGTGGCACACCAGCGCCCCGGACGCCTTCGCGAGCCCCAACTACCCGCCGCTCGGCGAGCGCATCGACGACGATGCGGTGCTCTATCCCGGCCGGGGCCTGGAGGTCCAGCAGCGCGGCGCGCCGCGCTTCGAGCTGCCCGACTACGCCGCCCTGGCGAAGGGTGGCGTGGCCCGCCTGGTGCTGTGGCCGGGCATCACGGCCCGTCAGGTCGCCGCCTGGCTCGACGACGACCGCCTCCAGGGCGCCCTGCTCGAGGTCTGGGGGGGCGGCAACGTACCGCCGGACCCCGCACTGCTCGGCGTGCTGGCCCGCGCCAGCGGCGAAGGCAAGCTGCTGGCCGCGATCAGCCAGTGCCCGGCGGGCAGCATCGCCATCGGCAGCTACGCCGCCGGCCAGGGCCTGGCCGACGCCGGCGTCCTCTGTGGCGAGTCGATGACCCCCGAGGCGGCGCTGACCAAGCTCGTGCATCTGCTCGCCCAGCCGCTGACCGACGCCGAACGGCGCCGTCGCTTCCTCACCCCCCTGGTGGGCGAGCGTTGACACTGGCCGGGCACGACACCGTGGAAATGGCTATGGTGGAGGTGATCCCGTCCCGCAAGGAGCGCCGCCATGGAACATCCCGATCACCCGTTCACCGAGCTCTTCGAGCAGCTGGGCCTCGCCTCGGACCCCGAGGCGATCAAGCGCTTCATCGAGCGCAACGCCCCGATCCCCGAGGAGACCCCGCTCCCCGATGCCCCCTGCTGGAACGAGGGCCAGGCCGAGTTCCTGCGCGAGGCCATCGAGGAGGATGCCGACTGGGCCGAGGTGGTCGACCATCTCAACGCCTCGCTGCGCAAGCGTTGAGCCTCGATTCCCTTCGGTTCGCTTGACCCTCCGCTCCGGCCAATGTAAAAAAACGTGTACAGACAGGACGCCACGTCCATTCGAACATCGACGCGGCGTGGGCTCGCCCCGGCGGCGGCCCCCCGCCACCGATCACGCAGGGAATAACGGATGACGCCTGGCGAACCATCAGCATGTGGAACCACTCTGGAGCCCCCGTCTCTTCCCCCGCTACCGGCCCCCTTGCAAGCACGGCTGAACGACTGCCACACCCTGCCCTCGCTGCCTGCCGCCGTGGCCAAGGTGCTGATGGTGGCACGCCGTGCCGACGCGAGCCTGTTCGACTATGCCGCGGCCATCGAGGATGACCCCGCCCTGACCCTGCGCCTTCTAGCACTGGCCAACAGCGTCTTCTATGCCCGCCATCGCCGCGAGGCGAGCACCTGCCGCGACGCCGTCTCGCGAATCGGGCTGGATGCCACCCTGGCGGCGGTGATGAGCTTCGGGCTCGCCCACTCGGCGACGACCGATCGACTCGACCTCAATGCCCTGTGGCAGCGGGCGATCATCGCCGCACTCGCCGCCCGCCACCTGGCCGACCGACTCTGCCCCGAACGAGCCGGCACCCTCTTCACCGTCGCCCTGCTCCAGGACATCGGCATCCTCGCCGCCGACGCCCTCGACGGCGACGACTATGCGGCACTGGCCCGGGCCGCCACGGGGCACGACGCCCTGTGCCAGGCCGAGCGCGAACGCTACGGATGCGACCATGCCGACCTGGGGGCCTGGCTCGCCGCCAGTTGGGGAATCCCCCTGCACCTGGCCCGCGGCATCGCCGACAGCCACGGCGAGCTGGAAACGGCCTCGCCCGACACCCTCTGCCTGCGCCTCTCCGGCCGGATCGCCGATGGCTGGCTGACCGAGGCCCCCGCCAAGGCCTTCGGGCGGCTGGTCCGACGGCTCGACGCCCTGTCGATGGACTCGCTGGGAGAGATTCTCGACGATCTGCAGGCACAGCTGCCGAGCATGGTCGAACTGCTGGAGATCACCCGTCCGCCCCGACTGGACAGCCACGAGCTCCTGGCCGAGGCCAAGCAGCATCTCTTCCTGCAGACGCTGGCCCTGGGCGCCCGTCTCGACGCCCACCAGGCCGAGCTCGAGACGCTGCGCGAGCGCCACGCCGAGCTGGAGCGCAGCAGCCGCCTGGACGCGCTCACCGGGCTCGCCAACCGGGCCTGGCTGGAGACGCAGCTCGAGGAGCGCTTCCATCGTTCCAGCACGGAAGGCAAGGGGCTCGCGGTAGTGTTCATCGACCTGGACCACTTCAAGCAGCTCAACGACCGCCATGGTCATCAGTTGGGCGATCGCGTGCTGGCCAACTTTGCCGCCAGGCTGCAGGAGATGATCCGCGAAGGCGACCTGGCCGGGCGCTACGGTGGCGAGGAGTTCCTCGTCATCCTGCCCGACGAACGGGCAGCGGGGGCCGAGGCCATGGCGGCCAGGCTATCGGAACGGCTCGCCAGCCATCCCATCGCCCAGGCCGGGGGGGAGCCGTTGTACGTATCGGTCTCCATCGGCATCGCCAGCCTCGATGATGCCGACTTCCGCAACGCCCGGGAATTGATCGACGCCGCCGACCAGGGCATGTACCAGGCCAAGCGCAACGGCCGCAGCGGAACCTATCGGTTCACCCCGCCGCCCTGACTCAGTCGATCAGGCCATTGCGACCCTGCTCGACACGGCGGCGCATCCAGGCCCCGATCAGCAACAGCAGCGTCAGCGCCACCAGCGGCATCACCACGTCGAGCCCCAGGGCCTCCTCCCTCTCCACCGCCACCAGGGCGCCATGGATGGCACTGGCGTAGACCGCCCACTTGATCCCCAGGCCGATCACCGCGGCGACGATGAAGGTGGCGAGGGGTAAGCGACACAGCCCGGCCGCGTAGTTGACCACCGAATGGGGGAATCCGGGCATGATCCGCAGCGCGCACTGGGTCAGGAAATCGCTGCGCCTCTGCAGCATGCGCATGATCCTGCGGGTCAGCGCCCCCTGCGAGCAGCGTTCACCGAGGCGCGCGGCAAGATAGTAGGCACCCAGCGCGCCCCCGAGGCTGCCGAGAATCAACATGGGAGTCGCCGCGAGCGGCGTATAGAAGGGGGCGATGAGCCACAGCCCGATGCTGCCGGGCAGGCCAACGGCCAGGGTCACCGCCATGATCAGGATGACGGCGATCACGGTCAGCGGATGGTGGGATGCCTCCTCGGCCCAACGCTGCACGTCGGCAAGGTCGGGGGAGTGCCAGACCCACAGGTAAACCGCCATCAACAGGCTGGCTCCGATCGCCGCCCAGCGCCAGGGGCGATTCAGCGAGCTGTCTTTGGGCATCGACTCCCTCCCGGCGGCAGGACAGAATCGGCATGGTGCCACGCCTCAGGCCACGGGTCACGGACCGGGAGCGCGCGACTCAGGCATCCAATCCGCCCGAGGAAGACGTCTCGGCTTCGTCCTCGACAGGGAGAGAGTCGGCCAGGCGCGGCATGGCGGCCACACGAAGGTCGACGTAGCGCAACAGACCCAATTGCGCGAACAGCACCGCAAGACACCAGAAAAGTCCCTTGATCATGGGTGAATCCTCGCGAGAAGCCGGCAGCTTCGTCTCCACCAGTCTAGCTCGCTTCATCCTCGACAGAAACATAGCAGTCTAATGAAAATCACCATCACAGCCGGGCCTCCACTCGTTCGAGAATCTGCCGGCTCACCCTGCCCACCAGCGGCTTGGCCGCCCGGCTGACGGCCTTCTCCACCAGGCGGCTGCGCAGGGTGTAGGTCAGTGTCAGCGCCACCTCGGTGCCCTCGGCGACCGGTGTCAGCCGGTAGCAGCCCTGATTCTCCACCCCCCCCAGCGATTCCCAGGCCAGCACCTCCGGGGCCCGCGACTCGGTGATCTCCACGTCGAAGGTCCAGTCGCGGCCCACCGCGTGCACATGCCAGCGGTAACGATTCTCGCCCAGGGGCTCGATCGACTCGATCAGGTCGGAGTAGTCGACGAAGTCCTCGACCCGCTCGAGCAGGGCGAAGACCCGCTCCGGCGGTGCCTTGAGAAACGCGCTGTGTTCGATGGTCGCCATGCGGCTTCCCCGGCAAACGAAGTAAGGGGCGTACGCGATACGCCAGCCTGGAGCTTACCGCCCGTGCGCCTGCGGTGCCAATCGCACGGCGGAGCCAACCTCCTACCAGACGAGGAAACTGCCCTGCTGTGGGGGCCACGCTTCGCGGGGCGATTCGCCGCGAAGCGGCGCCGGCGGTTGTCTGCCCGTCAGCGGTTACCGCCCGGGCCCTGCCGCCTGGAGGTCCCGCATCAACAGCGCGAACTCGATGCGCTCGGGGGCGATCGCCTCGCCGGGCACCGGGATACGCACCACATGGCCGGAACCCGGGGCGACGCCGACCGACTCGCCGCGCCGGTTCTCGATATGCTCGAGCGTGAAGCGGCGGTTGCCGCCGGGCAGCATCAGTTCCATGCCGTCGCCGACCTCGAAGCGGTTCTTGACGTCCACCTCCAGCACCCCGCGCTGCGGCTCGTAGCCGATCACCTCGCCGACGAACTGCTGGTGGACGCCCACCGAATTGCCCTGCTCGTAGTTCTGGTACTCGTCGTGGACGTGGCGACGGTAGAAGCCCTCCGTGTAGCCCCGGTTGGCCAGGTTGTCGAGCTCGTCCATCAGCCGCATGTCGAAGGGGCGGCCGGCCACGGCATCGTCGATGGCGCGGCGGTAGACCTGGGCGGTGCGCGCCACGTAGTAGTGTGACTTGGTGCGTCCCTCGATCTTGAGCGAGGTCACCCCCATCTCGGTCAACCGGGGCACGTGCTGCACGGCGCGCAGGTCCTTGGAATTCATGATGTAGGTGCCGTGCTCGTCCTCGAACACCGGCATCAGCTCGCCCGGCCGGGTGCGGTCCTCGATCAGCGCCGAGAGCTCGTCCTGACCCTCGACGCCGCCGGCGGTGGCCGTGCTGGCGATGTCGGCGCTCCCCCCGCCGGAAGCGATCAGGCCGCCCGCCCGTCCACTCTCACCCGGCGTCCAGACGCCGCTGGCCGCATGGGCCGCCGCCGAGTTGGCCGGCACCAGGTCGCCGGTCTCGTCCCGGGCGGCGGCCACGGTGTTGTACTTCCAGCGGCAGGCGTTGGTGCAGGTGCCCTGGTTGGGGTCGCGGTGGTTGAAGTAGCCGGAGAGCAGGCAGCGCCCGGAATAGGCGATGCACAGCGCACCGTGCACGAAGGTCTCGATCTCGAGGTCGGGGCACTCGGCGCGGATCTCGGCGATCTCGGCCAGCGACAGCTCCCGCGACAGGATGATGCGGCTGATGCCCTGCTGCTGCCAGAACCTCGCGGCGGCGTAGTTGACCACGTTGGACTGCACCGAGAGGTGGATCACCTGATCCGGCCAACGCTCGCGGATCATCATGATCAGCCCCGGGTCGGACATGATCAGCGCGTCCGGGCCGGCCTCGATCACCGGCTCCATGTCACGCAGGTAGGTCTTCAGCTTGCTGTTGTGCGGCGCGATGTTCGAGGCCACGTAGAACTGCTTGCCCCGCTCGTGGGCGTAGGCGATGCCCCGGTGCAGGTTGTCGAGCTTGAAGTCGTTGTTGCGCACGCGCAGCGAGTAGCGCGGCTGGCCGGCATAGACGGCGTCGGCGCCGTAGGCGAAGGCGTAGCGCATGTTCTTGAACGTTCCCGCCGGGGAGAGCAGTTCGGGGGCTTGCATGGAAATCACCGTTGTCAGGACGATGGCGCCGGAGGCGCTTGGAAATGAGGGGCCCTATTATAGCAGCACCGAGCACCGAGCACCGAGCACCGAGCACCGAGCACCGAGCACCGAGCACCGAGGGGAAGCGCCTCTATAGTGAGAGGCGCCGGGGACAGGCCCGAGCGATACCGGCACCTACCCCCCCCTTTCGGTGGAGCTGCCCGTGCACTTGTCTTTCCGGTCAAGTAGAATGATGGCCCTCCGGACCGGACCCCGGAACGCCGCCGCATCACGGTAGCGCGGCGCAACAAATTCTCCGACACGAGACCCGCTATGACCCACTCGAATACGCCTGCCACGGTCGTGATCTACTCCGGCGGCATGGACTCCTTCACCGTCCTGCACCGCGCCCTGCGCGAGGGGCTCGACGTCCACGCCCTCTCCTTCGACTACGGCCAGCGCCACGCCCGCGAACTCGAGGTGGCCGCCCGCGTGTGCCGCGAACTCGGCGTGCCGCACCAGGTGGTCGACATCCGCGCCATCCACGGCCTGATCGACCATTCCGCGCTCACCGATGCCAGCCGCGAGATGCCCGAGGGCGACTATGGGGCCGAGAACCTGGCCGATACGGTCGTCCCCAATCGCAACATGATCCTGCTGTCGCTGGCCATCGCCAAGGCGGTGAACATCGGTGCCGGCCGGGTCGACTACGGCGCCCACGGCGGCGACCATGTGCTCTACCCCGACTGTCGCCCCGAGTTCGTAGAGGCGATGAACGCCGTGGCCGGCATCGCCAACTTCTCCCCCGTGGAGATCCACGCCCCCTACCTGCGCGCCGGCAAGGCCGAGATCCTCGCCGAGGGCCTGGCCATGGGACTCGACTACGCCGACACCTGGACCTGCTACCGCGGCGAAGCCCTGGCCTGCGGGCGCTGCGGCAGTTGCCGCGAACGCCTGGACGCCTTCGCCGCCAACGGCGCGACGGATCCGCTGGGCTATTTACCGCGTCCCGATACCGCCGCCGGCACTTCACAGCGGCCCGATACCGCCGCCGGCACTTCACAGCGGCCCGATACCGCCGCCAGTGCCGCACAGCGACCCGACCCTACCACGGGAGGTGCCTGATGTATCACGTCAAGGAGGCCTTCTACTCGCTGCAGGGCGAGGGCGCCCGGGCCGGGCGGGCCAGCGTCTTCTGCCGCTTCACCGGCTGCAACCTCTGGTCGGGGCGTGAGCAGGACCGCGCCGGCGCCGCTTGCCGTTTCTGCGATACCGATTTCGTCGGCACCGACGGCCAGCACGGCGGCCGCTTCGCCGATGCCGAGGCCCTGGCCGCCCACCTGACGGCGCTTTGGCCGGATCAGGACGGTGTGGCCACGCCCTATGTGGTGTTCACCGGCGGCGAGCCCCTGCTGCAGCTCGACGAGGCACTGCTCCGTGCCATGCACGAGTGCGGCTTCGAGGTCGCCGTGGAGACCAACGGCACCCTGCCCGCCCCGGCCGGCATCGACTGGCTCTGCGTCAGCCCCAAGGGCGCCACAGCGCTCACGCTGACCGAAGGGGACGAACTCAAGCTGGTCTACCCCCAGGACGAGGCCCCGCCCGGGCGCTTCGCCGGGCTCGACTTCCGACACTTCTTCCTGCAGCCGATGGACCGTGCGCCGCTCGGCGGCACGGGGTCGACCATGGCCGAGACCGTCGCCTACTGCCTGGGCCACCCCCAGTGGCGCCTGTCGCTGCAGACCCACAAGATCGCGGGGATCGACTGATGACGCTCTTCGTCAACCGCCTGACCCAACTCGACGTCTCGCTCTGGTGCCCGCGCCGCGGCCTCACCGCCACCAGCTGGCACGTCGACGCCGAGCTCGACGGCGAGCTCGGCGAGGACGGCATGCTGTTCGACTTCGGCGAGGTCAAGCCGTGGATCAAGTCGCGGCTCGACGCCGGGGCCGACCATACCCTGCTGGTGCCGACCCGGGCCCCCGGGGTCGAGGTGCAGGAGTGCCGCGAGGGACTCTGCGTGCGTACCTCCCTGCCCTATCCCATGGAGATGCACGCCCCGCGTCAGGCCTTCACCCTGCTGCCCTGGAGCGAGATCACCGCCGAACGCCTGGCCACCCGCCTCGCCGACGACCTGATGCGCCGCCCGCCCGAACGGGTCACGGCCATCCGGCTGGTGCTGCGTGAAGAGGCAATCGACGGGCCCGCCTACCGCTACAGCCACGGCCTCAAGCACCACGCCGGCAACTGCCAGCGCATCGCCCACGGCCACCGCTCGCGGCTGCATGTCTGGCAGGACGGCAAGCGTGCACCGCAACTCGAGCAGCAGTGGGCCGACTGGCTCGCCGACCGTTACCTGGTCACCGAGGATGACATCGCCGACGGCGGCGAATCGGAGTACCGGGGCCAGCTGACCACCCGCTACCGGGCCGACCAGGGCAGCTTCTTCCTGCGCCTGCCGCGGGAGCGCTGCGCCGTGCTCCACACCCCCACCACCGTGGAACAGATCGCCGCCTGGCTCGCCGCCGAGATCGCCCGCGAGACCGGGCGCACGACTCGGGTCCAGGCCTTCGAGGGAATCGACAAGGGCGCCTTCGCCCAGGCATGACCGTGACCGATCCGATGAGCGCGAACCCGACCATGACGGGTGGCGTCGAGGCCGGACGGAAGCACGCCGGGGACGCCTGCCGCCCCGGCTGCGGGGCCTGCTGCATCGCTCCCTCGATCAGCTCGGCGATTCCCGGCATGCCCCGGGGCAAGCCGGCCGGGGTGCGCTGCGTCCAGCTCGATGCCGACAACCTCTGCCGTCTGTTCGGCGATCCCCGCCGCCCCGCGGTCTGCGCCCGCTTCACCTTCGACCGGGAACTGTGCGGCGAACATCGCGACCAGGCGCTCGAGCGTATCGCCGCCCTGGAGCTCGCAACCTGAAACGGTCGTAGGGCCCAGCTTCCATAAGGCGGGGAATCTACCTACCTGTGGGAGCCACGCTCTGCGGGGCGATTGCGTCGCGCAGCGGCGCCGGCGGTTGTCTGCCACGTCTACGGTTACCCCGGGGCGCCTGACGGCGCCAATCGCGCAGAAAATCTGCGCTCCCAGTGCGCCCGTGAAGGCGTGCACACAGTGCGGTGAGAGTCCGCACCGGGGTAAGCCATGACCCCGTAGCCGAAGGTAACTGCGTCGCCGCGAGGCGGGGTGGGGAGCAACCGGAGGCGA
>NZ_JCAKFQ010000053.1:0-9532 GCF_059509875.1 Halomonas sp. LMYGS-3
GCAGTTACCTTCGGCTACGGGGTCATGGCTTACCCCGGTGCGGACTCTCACCGCACTGTGTGCACGCCTTCACGGGCGCACTGGGAGCCACGCTCCGCGGGGCGATGCGGCGCGAAGCGGCGCTGGGCGGTCATCGGCGAGGTTGGCGGCCACCGCCATCTTATGGGCGGCCGGAAGCCCTAAAGCTTTGGAGGAAGTGGCCACTGGCGTGCTGCGTGAAGGACACGCAGAACCCGCACGGTATCACCAGACACGTCATAGACCAGTAGGTAATTGCGGTGCACGACCAGCTCTTGCGTACCCGTGACACGACCGGGACGGCCGAGGTTGGGATGATCGGCCAGCCGCCGGGCTTTCTCCGATACCAGCGCATCGAGAGCCAGCGCGGCGGCGGGGTTATCTTGTGCGATGTATTCGCGGATTTCCTTCCGGTCGAGGCGTGCCAGGCGTGTCCAAACCAGCGTCACGACGCAGAGCCGGTCAGCTTCCGTTGCGTTTCAGCGCGCCACGCAGCCGCTTCGGCTTCGACCTCATCTGCCGAGATCACATCACCGGCATTGGCCGCGTCGATACCGGCCTGAACCTCACGGCAAAACCACGCATCGTGGGCGGCCGCTTCCTGCTGCTCGCGCACGAAATCGCGCATGAAGTCGCGCAGGAGCTGCGCCCCGGTCCTATCCTTGGCCTTGGCCGCTTGGGAAAATTCCGCTTTCAGCGCGTCATCGACACGAAAGGTGAAGGTGGTTTCGCTCAAGGGTCTGCCCCTCATGTGTTACGTCGTAATTACAACGTAGCACATGGATCTCCACTCCGAAAGCGTCAAGGATTCATCCAGGTATGGATCAAGCCCCCGGCGCTCCCTTGCCTACCTCGCAGGAGCTCCCACCGGAAAGGAAACTCCCCCCTGTGTGAGCCACGCTCGCAGGGCGATGGCGGCGCGAAGCGGCGCTGGGCGGTTATCCGCAACCTCAACGATGTCCGCCGGGGCGCCTGCGGCGTCAATCCATCATGTCTACCCGGCAAAACCCTACCTATGGGCTCAGTGGCTGGCTGGGTCGGCCTCGAGCGCCTGGAACGCTTCTCGCTCGATGGCATCGAGCACCTCCTCAGGCACCTGATACCGAAACTGGCGACGACGATTCCGGGACAGCCGCCCCTCGTTGCTCAGGCACATCATTACCAGCCGGGCCAGGTCGCTTCCGCGGATATCGAAGCGCTCATCGATCGTACGGTAGACGCGATCGAAGCAGGCCAGATAGCGTGCTTCCGCTTTGAGGTCCTCTTCCAGCGCCACCTTGGCCATCCGCAGGGTGAAGGCCACGGCAGGCGTGGCATCCCAGTAACGGTAGATGGCCTCACTGCCAGTGAAGCGGAAATCATGATGGTCGGCATCGATCCAGTCGACCCGCCAGTGATCGCGCGCCGCTTTGGAGAAAGCTTCCAGCGCCGCCAGGTAATCTGCCTTGTGACGCTTCATGGCGACGGAAATCGGCAGCAGCTCGCCCTGCTGCAGCTCTCCCGCTCGACACAGGGTGTGGTGGATCAGGAATCGCGAGATCCGCCCGTTGCCATCCATGAAGGGATGCAGGAACACGAAGCCGAAAGCGACGACCGACGCGGTCACCAGCGCCGGCACGTCTTCCGGCAGCCGATTGCCCCACGCCATCAGCTCGCCCATCAACGCCTCGCAGAGCCCGGGTGGGGGCGGCAGGTAGCTGACGCCCAGAGCACCGGGCAGGCCGTTATGCAGATAATTCTGCTCGTGCCGGAATGCGGCTGCCTTGTCGAAGGGGTTGTTGACCGTGCTGTTCTGCAGTTCGACCAGATACCCTTCATCCAGAGGCGTTCCCTCATGGGCCTGGCGCAGCAGTTGCATGAAGCGCTGCTGCTTGTCCGGCGATGGCGACTCGCGCTCGATGGCGAAGGACGACTGGGTTTCGCTCAGATAGGCCCACTGGATGGCGCGATCCAGCATGCCAGTAGGCAAGGTCGCCATGAAGGCCCGGGCCTGGGCCAGGATATCCTCGTCGAGCAGTCGTTGGATCTCCTGCGTGCGACGCACCACGGCACAGTATCGCAAGGTCCCCAGGCCATTGAAATCTACCCGCCAACGGCTGTTGCGCACAGCGGGACCTGTCACATAATGCGCCGGATCGAACAGCGGCACGGCACGTCCGCGAACGCCTGGTGCATGGTCCAGCGGCGCCACGAAGGCCTCGTAGAGGAAGGCGAGCTTGCGCAGGTAGATACCATTGGGGGCCCCCTGCAGGGCCTGGATCAGGGCCGCCGCCGGGAGATGCGGCAAGGCCTCGGCCAGGATGGCCAGGTCGATGCCCTCGTGCTTCAAGGCAAACAGAAAATGGGCCAGCAGGTCGTCATCCGGCGCACGCTCAGCCGGCACGGCCAGGCTATCCTCCAGCGCCATGATCCGTGTAACCGGGCGCACCACGGCAGGCCGGACCGGTTCGCATACGCCCAGCCGCAGTTGCTCCCGCAGGTAGGCATAGCCCAGCAATTTCATCAAGCACCCGCTGACACTCAGGGATTTCGTTCACTTCACCAAGAAAATCTTCACAACGCAATGGAATGGCGATTTTTTAATCACTTCATCCAGCCCTGGAAAGACGACGGGCTCCCGGACGTTGCTATGGGAGCCACGCTATGCGGCGCTGGGCGGTTACCCGCAGCCGCAGCGACATCCGCCGGGGCGCCTGCGGCGCCAATCGCTCGGCGGAGCCAAGCTCCCACCAGGCAAGCAACTGCGCGTCCTGATAGAAGCCCCCACCGGCAAGGAAACTCCCCCCTGTGGGAGCCACGCTCTGCGGGGCGATGGCGGCGCGAAGCGGCGCTGGGCGGTTACCCGCAGCCGCAGCGACATCCGCCGGGGCGCCTGCGGCGCCAATCGCTCGGCGGAGCCAAGCTCCCACAAGGCAAGCAACTGCGCGTTCTGATAGAAGCCCCCACCGGCAGGCAATACTACCACCCTGTGGGAGCCACGCTCTGCGGGGCGATGGCGGCGCGAAGCGGCGCTGGGCGGTTACCCGCAGCCGCAGCGACATCCGCCGGGGCGCCTGCGGCGCCCATCGCTCGGCGGAGCCAAGCTCCCACCAGGCAGGCATCTCCTCGTCCTGACCGGAGCTCCCACAAGGCAGGCCATCTTACCCCGAGACTGGAGCCACAAGGCTAACCGGCAAGCACAGTTATCGGTCATGCTGGATTTGTGCTACCCGCCGACTACTCCTTGCGTTGCGCAAGGCTCATCAAATATAACGCGGCGGCAAGAGCGAGTGCCGAGAGCGCCAGATAGATGGCATCCAGCGGGGTCTGGAAACGGATGTCGACAACGGCGCGGAAGAACTCAATGATCACTGCCAGGATGACCACCCGCGCGATCTTGTCCTTGAGCTGGTCGAAGGACTGCACGTTGAACGGGTGGTGCAGAGCGTGATCTTCGGCTTGCTCGATGGGGGAGACAAACAGCCGGTAAACCCCGAGGCCGAAGATCAACAGCACGATGGCAATCAGGTAGATATCGATGGCCATGATGATGCTTGGCACCACGTTATCGTGAATATCGTCCACGCTACCGAGTAGGTAATAAGCCACGGTATCGAACAACACCTTGATAATATCGATGGTGCCGATGGTGAAGAGCACTACCGCGCCGAGAAGGCTTGGCACTACCGCCATCATCACCAGAAACCGTGAATTCCATAGAAAGCGCTCCAGCAGTCTTTCGATGCGGCCCTGCGGGCTGGGCGATGAGCCGCTCGTTGGCGCCGGGCGAGCATCATTTTGCGAAGTAGGATCTATCGGCATGAGGTCGGTATCTCAGGTTATGGAAGCGCTATCTCAGCGTGGTGATGAATGGTGCTTCAAACGCTTCAACCAGCGCTGTTTGGCATACTGACGCAAATTGTGCACGCTATCGGTTTCATCGACGATATCCTGGCCCAGGATGGTTTCAATGATATCTTCCAGCGTGATCAGCCCCACCCAGGTGCCGTGTTCGTCATGCACCACCCGCAGGTGGTGATGATCACGCAGCATATCGGTAAAAACCTGCTCGATGCTAGTGGTATCGGTAATACTGACTATTGGCCGCTTCAGTTCACTCATGGTTTGTGTATCTTCAGCATGGTACATGTCGGAGCGGTGTACATATCCGAATGCTTGTTCGCTCTGATCCATCACCGGCAGGCGTGTATAAGGTGCCTTGCCATAACGAGCATCAAACTCAGCGACTGTCATCTTCGGAGGCACCGTTTCGCACACCGTGCGTGGCGTCATGGCATCCTTCACCGCTATCTCATGCAGGTTGAGAATGTTGATGATGGTGCGAGACTCGTCCGAGTCGAGCACCTGCTCCTCTAGCCCGATTCGAGACAACGCCTTGATCTCGGCGTCTCGATCATCCTCCTGCCGCCCCGGGGTGCCGGAAACCTGCTGACGGTGCTTGCGGCACCAGCGATCCAGCACGCTGCGCTCTACCCCCAGGCGCCTGGCGGCCTCGGATACGGAATACCCCTGATCGATCACCAGGCTCACCGCATCCGCCTTGAATTCATCGGAAAATCGACGTCGAGTCTTCTTGGTCATGAACACCTCCATTGCCTCCATTATGAGGCTTATCGGGGTGTCCGCTCCAATTGGACCACTTCAGAATAGCGGCCAGTGGCCGGTCAATATTGGCTTTAAGTGCCGCCAGCGCCGAATGGGTGGTAGGGCGGTCCTCCTTGAGCTGGGCAATATAGCTCGGCGTGAGCGAGAGCAGCGCTGCTTCAAGTACAGAACACAAGAACGATACGGCAAGTGACGCAACGACGATCGCTGCAAGGAGAATCATGAGGGCTCGCTGAAAGGGCTGTTCCGGCTGTATACGGAATTGCCGAGGTACTGTCAATATCGACCTGCAATGCGCCTTCTCGGGCCACGCATTATCCACCAGGCCGAAACTGCCGGCGGAGCACATTGGCACAGCGGATGGCTACCACACCATCAGCATCACCGTGGAATATACGTCCGCCGAACGCCGCCTGCCGATGATCCCGCAGTTTTCTGCCAGTTCTGAGGCAGTAGTTCGTGCAGCTGGCTGGCCTCTGGATCGGCAGCCATTCCAGCACATCCTTCAGTGTGCACCAGGTTGGCGTTCAGGGCATGCTCCAACGCGATGCCGGCTACCGAGGCGCCTGCGGCGCCAATCGCGCAGAAAATCTGCGCTCCCACAGGGCAGGCATGATCCACTCGGGTGGCCACCGCCGCGCCTGCGGCGCCAATCGCTCGGCGGAGCCAAGCTCCCACAGGGCAAGCAACTGCGCGTTCTGATAGAAGCCCCCACCGGCAGGCAATACTACCACCCTGTGGGAGCCACGCTTGCGGGGCGATGGCGGCGCGAAGCGACGCTGGGCGGTTATCCTCACTCCCTGGCCGTCAACGAATCCCCCCGCCCCACGGCGTAGTACAGCAGGCCGGCCTGCTGCATCAGGGCTGGCTCGTAGAGGTTGCGCCCGTCGACCACCACCGGCAGTGCCAGCTGCTGCTTGAGCCAGGCGAAGTCGACCGTGCGGAACTCCTTCCACTCGGTGCAGACCGCCAGGGCATCGGCGCCCTTCACCGCCTGGATGCGGTCGGCCACCAGCACCAGATCGTCGCGCTCGCCGTAGAGCCGGCGGCACTCCTTCATGGCCTCCGGGTCGTAGGCCTGCACCCGGGCGCCGGCCGCCCACAGCGCCTCCATCAGGTCGCGGCTGGGGGCATCGCGCATGTCGTCGGTATTGGGCTTGAAGGCCAGGCCCCACAGCGCGATCACCTTGCCCTCGAGCTTGCCGCCGAAGGCCTGGCGCAGCTTGGCGAACATGGCCTGCTTCTGGCGCTGATTCACCGCCTCCACGGCGTTGAGCAGCTCGGCCGAGTAATCCAGCTGCTCGGCGGTGTGGGCCAGCGCCCGCAGGTCCTTGGGAAAGCAGGAACCGCCATAGCCGCAGCCCGGGTAGATGAACTGGTAGCCGATGCGCGGATCAGAGCCGATGCCGCGGCGCACCTGTTCCACGTCGGCCCCCAGCCGCTCGGCCAGGTTGGCGATCTCGTTCATGAAGCTGATCTTGGTAGCGAGCATGGCGTTGGCGGCGTACTTGGTGAGCTCCGCCGCCCGCACGTCCATGAACATCAGCTTCTCCTGCAGGCGGATATAGGGCGCGTAGCACTCGCGCATCAGCTCCCGCACCTTCTCGGCATCGGTGCCCACCACGATCCGCGGGCCGTGGGCAAAGTCGTCGATCGCCGAGCCCTCCTTGAGGAACTCGGGGTTGGAGCACACATCGAAGCCCACCTCCACGCCCCGCGCCTCCAGCCGCCGGGCGATGGCCTCGCCTACCCGGTCGGCGGTGCCCACCGGCACCGTCGACTTGTTGACGACCACCTTGTAGTCGTACATCTGCTCGCCGATGGTGTTGGCCACCGCCAGCACATGGCGCAGGTCGGCGCTGCCGTCCTCGTCCGGCGGGGTGCCCACAGCGATGAACTGCAGGGTGCCGAAGGCCACGGCGTCGGTGGGGTCGGTGGTGAACTGCAACCGCTCGGCCTCCACATTGGCCTTCACCAGCTGCTCGAGCCCCGGCTCGAAGATGGGAATCTCGCCGGCCTCCAGCCGGTTGATCCGGGCCTCATCCACGTCCATGCACAGCACCTCATGGCCCACGTCGGCCAGGCAGGCCCCCGTCACCAGGCCCACATACCCCGTGCCGAAAACGGTAATTCTCATGTCCCTGCTCCTGCAATCGCTACTGGTTCCTGCCCCTATTGTAGAAGCCCCGCTCCGCCGGGCGATAGCGCCGCGCCTTCCAGCGGAACCGCCCCCGTAAGAGCCACGCTCCGCGGGCGATAGGCTGACCCTGTGGGAGCCACGCTCCGCGGGGCGATTGCGCCGCGAATCACTTAAAATGTAACTCGACTGTGAACGACGCCGGCATCAAAGACCTCACCCTCGCCACCTGAATCCGGCCATTCCCATCCCCCAGAACCGCCATCGCCGCGGGCAAGGTCGCGGCGATGGGAAAGGGATCGGGTGTTGCTCACCGCTCCAGGTGACGCCGGTTACCCCGACCCCAGCGAGATCCGCCGAGGCGCCTGCGGCACCAATCGCTCGGCAGACCAAGCTCCTGGCGGGGAATCTTCCACCCCATTGGAGTCACGCAGCGCGGGGGCGAATGCCGTCGTAGCGCCCGCTGCGCCGCGCCCGCTCGAGATCGTAGGCATTCTGCAGGCGCAGCCAGTAGCCCTCGCTGGTACCGAGGAACCGCGACAGACGAATGTCGGTATCCGCCGTGATGGCCCGCGCGCCGCGGGTGATTTCACCGATCCGCGTGGCCGGCACGCCGATCGCATTGGCCAAGGCATTCTTGGTAAGCCCCAGGGGCTCAATGAAATCCTCAAGCAGGATCTCACCGGGATGGATGTTGGGCAGTTGGTCGGTCATATCGCCTCCGATTAGGGGTAGTCGACGATCTCGACATCGTGGGCATTACCGTCTTCGAAGCGAAAGCACAGGCGCCACTGGTCGTTGATGCGAATACTGTGCTGCCCGCTGCGGTCGCCCTGGAGGGCCTCGAGCCGGTTGCCAGGCGATATGCGCAGATCATCGAGGGTCGCGGCGGCATCGAGCTGGCGCAGCTTCTTCAAGGCGCTGCGCTGCATGTCGTGTGGCAGCTTTCGCGCTATCTTGCCCCGGGCAATGGTTTCGGCCTGCTTGTCCTTGAAGGACTTGATCATGTCGCACCCCGGGTCCGCATGTGGCAAATATAACGCAAGGCGTTATATGCTGCAAGACGTTATGCCCGGGTATGAAAAACCCCGCTGTACCCACCAGACGGAAAACCTTCCCCTGGGGCCACGCTCCGCGGGGCGATAGCGGCGCTAGGCGGTGATCCGCCACATCGGCGGCTACCACCGTGGCACCGCACACGCCCCGAAGTCGCTGGCAACCTGGCCCCACTGTCAAGCTCGTTGGAGCCTCAGCGGCTGTTAGACTATGAACCCTGGAGGGGCGAGACGAGGTTCTCCAGATTTTCTGCCAGCATGTCTCTATCCTCCATGTAACTCGACTGTGAACGACACTGGCATCAAAGACCTCACCCTCGCCACCTGAATCCGGCCATTCCCATCCCCCAGAACCGCCATCGCCGCGGGCAAGGCCGCGGCGATGGGGAAAGGGATCGGGTGTTGCTCACCGCTGCAGGTGACGCAGTGCTGCTGGTCGGGTACTCCCTTGGAGCTAACCGTGAGTGAAGTTGGCCGCCTCCATTGGCCCCTTCAGATCAAGCCATGATCCGCCGTGGAATCAGTGCTTGTCTTCGGCGCGCAGGGCCTGGACGTCCGCGGTCGTCAGCCCAGTCGCCTCGGCGATCTGCTCGTCGGTGAGCACCCCCAGCATGATCAGGTTGCGGGCCGTCGCCTGCTTCGCCTCGAGGCGGCCTTCCTCGCGGCCCTCCTCGCGGCCTTCCTCGCGGCCTTCCTCGCGGCCTTCCTCGCGGCCTTCCAGACGCTCCTTCTTCACCAGGTTCTCCAGGTTCTCTGCCAGCATGTCTCTATCCTCCACCAAGCTATCCAGCCGCTCCAGGTTGACGCCGGCCCCGAGTCGCTTCAGGTGACGCTTCAGCCAGCGGGTGATGACTGGGTCAATCCGCGCCTTGAGAGGGTCCGCCTGGATAATCGCCACGATCCGATCGACGGCTTGCTGCAGTGCTTCCCAGCTCGAGGCGGCATTCTCGATACTGAAGATCCCACTCAAGGGCGTTTGCCGCTCGGCAAGCTCATCGTCAGTATAACGTCCCTCGTCGATCAGGTAATAGCGCAGGTGCGGCTGGTAGATCCGCAGGAAGCTCGGCGGTTCCGGCTGCACCATGTCGTACACGTCCTGCCGGGCGGTCCAGCGCTCCGAGCCGTTGTAGAGCACGATGGGTAGCACCGGCGGAAGCCCTTTGCCCGGGGTGGTGACCCGGGTCTTGAGCAGGTGATCGTAGAAGCACGCCACATAGTGCATCAGTCGGATCGGCATGGTGCCGTCCACCGCCGACTGGAACTCCAGCAGGATATACAGGAAGACCCGCTGGGTGATGCCGTTCCAGGTGATCTTCACCGACCACACCACGTCCTCGAACTTCTCCTCGAACAGTGGGGTGATGTAGTTGCCGCTATGGTTCGTCAGCGACGAGAAGTCCATCAGCTCGGCGATCTTGGCAGGCGCAAAGCCCTCGATCAGCTGCTGAACGAACTCCGGGTAGCTGAACAGCTCCTTGTAGCCGGTGTCGTGGTGGTTGCTGGCCATGTGGGTTCTGCTTATCAAGTACTATACATACATGGCTATGTTGGTATCTGTTGTTGATTACCGCCGATCGCCGCACGAAGCCACGCCTCCTCGGCTGGCTTGGCGGTTTCAAACAGTCGCCGCCATGCCAGGTAATTCGGTAAATACGCTGTCCCCACCCCATGAAAGCGCCCCATCCAGCCTTTTAATCGGCTGATATAACTGTTGACG
>NZ_JCAKFQ010000054.1:0-9518 GCF_059509875.1 Halomonas sp. LMYGS-3
AAGCCTGGCGGAAGGCGAGCCAATCACGATGCTGAAACCATCGACTGGAGAGCCGTGTGCGGGAGAACCGCACGCACGGTTCGGAGGGCGGGGAGGCTAAGCCTTCCCGACCCCTATCAGGGAGGCAAATCCCCCGCCTGGTAGGCGCTTGGCTCCGCCGAGCGATTGGCGCCGCAGGCGCCTTGGCGGTGTCGATATGGCGGGCATGGCCACCGCCGCCCCGCCCGAATATGGCAGAATAGCCATTTTGCAGTGAACGAAGGGTCGCCGCATGGCGTATGTTCTGGTGATGGGCGGTCTGGCGCTGTCTGTGTTCTTCACTTTCGGCTGGTTATTGCTGCGTACCGGCCAGTGGCTGGCACGTGGCTTGCCAGGCGGTGCGTCGCGTCGCGGCGGACGGCCGGTGCGCAAGGCGCCGGCGAAGAAGCCCGCCCGGGCCCCGGCGGCGAAGGCGCGCCCCCGGGCGGCCAAGAAGAAGCGCGAACCCCGCGAGCCCTGGCGGCTGACCCGGTGGCTCGCCCGGCGGCGCTTCGCGCTGCCGCTCTCGCTGCTGGCGTTGCTGCTCTACGGCCTCACGCGCCTGGCAGAGTACGGCATGGCCTTCCGCCCCAACGACGTCCCCGGCGCCTACCACAACCTGGTCGCCACCCTGGGCTGGATCGCCGCGGTGCTGCTCGGCCTGGCGCTGGTCAACCTGCTCGCCGCCTGGCGCTGCCGCGAGCGCTGATTCCGCCTTGTGGGGCCCAGTATCTTCCGATTCCCAACTCGATGGAGTGAGCATGTTCCAGCATATTCTGGTGGTCTGTATCGGCAATGTCTGTCGCAGCCCGGTGGCCGAGGCGATGCTCAGGCAGCGGTTGCCTGGCCGACGCGTCGAGTCCGCCGGTCTGGGAGCGCTGGTGGGGCACGGCGTCGAGCCCACTGCCCGGGCGCTGGCCGAGGCCGACGGGCTCGAGGTGGCCGGTCATCGGGCGCGACAGCTCAATGCCGGGATGCTCGAGACCGCCGATCTGGTGCTGGTGATGAGTGAGGGGCAGCGCCGGGCCGCCGCCGACCTGGTCCCGGCGGCGCTGGGCAAGACCCTGCTGCTCGGCCGTTGGCTGAACGACGGCCAGGGCCGCGAGATCCCCGACCCCTATCGCCGCGATGCCGAGGTATTCCACGCCGTTCATGGCCTGTTGCGAGAGGCCACCGAGGCCTGGGCGAAGCGGCTGTAGGCGATACCTGGGTACGAGAATGCCCCCCGGTGCCTGGCGGCGCCAATCGCTCGGCGGAGCCAAGCTCCCACCAGGCCGATGTTGAGCCCCCTGGGGGAGCCACGCTCCTGCCAGGTGGCACACAAAAAAAGCGCCCCGGTCGGGGCGCTTCGGTCATCGGCTCTGGCCGCCGCGCGACGGCCATCGATGTTGCGAGCATCGGAGTCGAACCTGACTCTATCAGAATCCGGGGTATCAGGCTTCCTGGGCGATCGGAATCACGCTGGAAGCGGCGTTCTGATACTCCTCGATCTCGTGGAAGTTCATGTAACGATAGATCTCCCCGGCCATGGCGTCGAATTCGCCCATGTAGCGGCGATACTCGTCGACGGTGGGCAGGCGACCTTCCACGGCGGCCACGGCCGCCAGTTCCGCGGAGGCGAGGTACACGTTGGCACCGTCGCCGAGGCGGTTGGGGAAGTTGCGGGTCGAGGTGGAGACCACGGTGCTCTTGGCGGCGACGCGGGCCTGGTTGCCCATGCACAGCGAGCAGCCCGGCATCTCCATGCGTGCCCCGGCGCGGCCGTAGATGCCGTAGTAGCCTTCCTCGGTCAGCTGGTGCTGGTCCATCTTGGTCGGCGGGGCCAGCCACAGGCGGGTCTTCAGGCTGCCGGCCGGCTGCTTCTCGAGCAGCTTGCCCGCGGCGCGGAAGTGGCCGATGTTGGTCATGCACGAGCCGATGAAGACCTCGTCGATCTTCTCGCCGGCGACGTCGGAGAGCAGGCGGGCGTCGTCGGGGTCGTTCGGCGCACACAGTACCGGCTCCTTGAGCTCGGCCAGGTCGATCTCGATCACCTCGGCGTATTCGGCGTCCTGGTCGGCGCGCATCAGGCTCGGGTTGGCCAGCCACTCCTCCATGGCCAGGATGCGGCGCTCGATGGTGCGCTTGTCGCCGTAGCCGTTGGCGATCATCCACTTGAGCAGGGTGATGTTGGACGTCAGGTACTCGGTGACGCTCTCCTCGCTCAGGGTGATGGTGCAGCCGGCGGCGGAGCGCTCGGCGGAGGCGTCGGAGAGTTCGAAGGCCTGCTCCACGGTGAGGTCCTCGAGGCCCTCGATCTCCAGCACGCGGCCGGAGAAGGCATTCTTCTTGCCCGACTTCTCGACGGTCAACAGGCCTTCCTTGATGGCGTAGTAGGGGATGGCGTGGACCAGGTCACGCAGGGTGACGCCCGGCTGACGCTCGCCCTTGAAGCGCACCAGCACCGATTCCGGCATGTCCAGCGGCATCACGCCGGTGGCGGCGGCGAAGGCCACCAGGCCCGAGCCCGCCGGGAAGGAGATGCCCAGCGGGAAGCGGGTGTGGGAGTCGCCGCCGGTGCCCACGGTGTCGGGCAGCAGCATGCGGTTCAGCCAGCTGTGGATGATGCCGTCGCCCGGGCGCAGCGAGACGCCGCCGCGGTTCATGATGAAGTCGGGCAGGGTGTGGTGGGTGTCCACGTCGACCGGCTTCGGGTAGGCAGCGGTGTGGCAGAAGGACTGCATCACCAGGTCGGCCTGGAAGCCGAGGCAGGCGAGGTCCTTGAGCTCGTCGCGGGTCATCGGGCCGGTGGTGTCCTGGGAACCGACGGTGGTCATCTTCGGCTCGCAGTACATGCCGGGGCGCACGCCCTCCATGCCGCAGGCCTTGCCGACCATCTTCTGGGCCAGGGTGAAGCCGCGGCCGCTGTCCTTGGGCTGCTCGGGCAGGCGGAAGACGTCGGACTGGGGCAGGCCCAGGGACTCGCGCGCCTTGCCGGTCAGGCCGCGGCCGATGATCAACGGGATGCGGCCGCCGGCGCGCACCTCGTCGAGGATCAGCTGGGTCTTGAGCTCGAAGGTGGTCAGCACCTCATCGGTGCCGTGCTTGCACACCTTGCCCTCGTAGGGGTAGACGTCGATGACGTCGCCCATCTCGAGCTTGGAGACGTCCATCTCCACGGGCAGGGCGCCGGAATCTTCCATGGTGTTGAAGAAGATCGGGGCGATCTTGCCGCCGAAGCAGAAGCCGCCGGCGCGCTTGTTGGGCACGTTGGGGATGTCGTCGCCGAAGAACCACAGCACCGAGTTGGTGGCGGACTTGCGCGAGGAGCCGGTGCCGACCACGTCGCCGACGTAGGCGACCGGGAAGCCCTTGGCCTTCACTTCCTCGATCTGCTTGAGCGGGCCGGTGGTGCCGGGGACTTCCGGCTCGATGCCGTCACGCTCGTTCTTGAGCATGGCGTTGGCGTGCAGCGGGATGTCGGGGCGTGACCAGGCGTCCGGGGCGGGAGAGAGATCGTCGGTGTTGGTCTCGCCGGGCACCTTGAAGACGGTGAGGGTGATCTTCTCGGCCAGCGCGGGCTTGGAGAGGAACCACTCGGCGTCGGCCCAGGACTGGATGACGTCCTTGGCCACGGCGTTGCCCGCGCGGGCACGCTCTTCCACGTCGTGGAAGGCATCGAACATCAGCAGGGTATGCTTGAGCTGCTCGCCGGTCTCCTTGGCCAGTTCGGCGTCGTCGAGGAGTTCGACCAGGGAGACGATGTTGTAGCCGCCCTGCATGGTGCCCAGCAGCTTGACCGCATGGACCTTGTCGACCAACGGGGACTCGGCCTCGCCCTTGGCGACGGCAGTCAGGAAGCCGGCCTTGACATAGGCGGCCTCGTCGACGCCCGGCGGAACGCGATTGGTCAGCAGGTCGAGGATGAATTCCTCTTCCCCGGCCGGCGGGTTCTTGAGCAGTTCGACCAGTGCGGCGACCTGTTCGGCATTCAGGGGCTTCGGCGGGACGCCCTCGGCGGCGCGTTCTTCGACATGTTGGCGATAGGCTTCAAGCACGTTGGGGCCCTCATCTGTTGTGTTGCCCAAGGCAGCTCGAAACGGCGATGAAGATCGGCGAAAAGAGTGCCTCGGCGGGTGAAACAACCGTAGTCACTGGGTGGCGCGATTCTACGGGAAACTGTCGACAATGTTAAGCGAGCCCCGTGGTTGGGCTCTTGAACTTTGGTCGGCGGGATATCGGTGCCGCTACATGATGTCACGAAAGGCCGCCCGCGTTACCATTGGCGGCGTATCAACGGAGAGGTGTTCATGGGAGCCACCATCACGTCGCCCTGTGTCGGGCTCTGCTCCACCACCCTGGGCGATCGGGTCTGCCGCGGTTGCCAGCGTGGCGACGACGAGATCCGCGACTGGTTCGGCCTGACCGCACCCCAGCGAGCCGAGCGCATGGCCGAACTCGATGCCCTGCGCGAGGCGGTGGCGGCACGTTACCTGCGCCTGGTCGATGGCGAGCGCCTCGAGGCCCAGCTCGCCCGCCATCGTATCCGCGTCCGGCCCGAGCAGCCGCCGCTGTCGCGGGCCGTGGAACTGCTGCGGGTGGGGCGCGAGCGGATCCGTGACCTGTCCCGCTATGGCCTGGCGCCCCTGGAAGCGTTCGCCGATCTGGATGCCGGCGAGCTGCATGTGCGCCTGAGCGCGGCCCTGGCGGAGGCCGCCGAGCGGCGCCGCGCCCACGATGCGACCCTCTCCTGAACCCCCTGTCGAGTCGATGACCATGCAAGAGACCTCTTCCGCCCCCATGGGCAAGTCCCGGGAAGCGCCCGGCGCCGATAGGTTGCTGCCCCCCGGCCTGCTCGACTTCCTCGCCTGTCGCACTCCCGATGCCTGGGTCGCCTGGGCGCTGGAGAACCCCGAACTGCTGCTGATCGACCATGCGCAGTGCGAGAAGAAAGCGGCTTCCACGGCCATGAGCCTGCTCTACCGCTACGTCGACCAGCCGCTGCTGTTGACCAAGATGTCGCAGCTCGCCCGCGAGGAGCTGCTGCACTTCGAGCAGGTGGTGACCCTGATGGAGGAGCGCGGTATCACCTACCGGCACATCGGGGCGTCGCGCTATGCCGAGGGGCTGCGGCGTCATGTGCGGGCTCAAGACCCCGAGCGATTGGCCGATATCCTGATCATCGGCGCTTTCATCGAGGCGCGCAGTTGCGAGCGTTTCGCACGGCTGATTCCGCACCTCGATGACAAACTTGCCAAGTTCTATCGCACTCTGGTTAAGTCGGAAGGACGCCACTACGAGGATTATCTGATGCTGGCCCGGCATTTTTCCCAGGCGCCCATCGAGTCACGCGTCGCTTTCTTCGCCGAGTGCGAACGGGAGCTGATCGCCACGCCCGATACGGTGTTTCGTTTCCACAGCGGCGTGCCGGCCTGAGAAGAGGCGACCGCTTTTGCCACGCAGGATCGATCATGATGCGGGATTCTTCCGACGTCGTTGACACCAAGGGACCGGATCAGTTGGCGCTGTTCGGCCATTTCTCCTTGACCCTGGGTGAAGACGCGATATCCCAGTTCAGCTACGACAAGGTCAAGGCACTGCTGGTCTACCTGCTGCTGCACCAGCAGCCGGTGAACCGGGCGACCCTGGCCGAGCTGCTGTGGCCCGACCAGGGGCTGTCGTCGGGGCGCACCAACCTGCGTCACGCCTTGCACTGCCTGCGTCAGTCGCTGGGGGAGGTGGCCGATCAGGTGCTGGTGGTGTCGCGCCAGACCATCGCCTTCCGCCTGCCGCCGAGCTGGCACTTCGACCTCGACGAGGTGCGTGCGCTGCTCGAGGGGCCGCGCGACGTGACCACTCTGGAGGCCCTGCTCACCAGTTACCAGGGCGACCTGGTGGAGGAGCTGCAGCTCTCGGCCTGCGCCGAGTTCCAGCGCTGGCTGGTGCAGATGCGCAACGAATGGCGTCAGCGGGTGATCCGTTTCGCCGAGGCCGTACTGGAGCAGCACGATCCGATTCCCGACCACCTGCTGCAGGCCCTGGTCAGCCGCTTTCCCGGCTACGGTCCCTTCCACGAGCGGCTGGTGCACCAGCTCGCCGAGCAGGGGCAGCTGGCGGCGGCCCACGAGCAGTACAACGCCTACCTTCAGCTGCTGGCGCTCTCCGGGCAGCAGCCCGAGCCGGCCTTCCTGCAGCTGGCCCGCTACTGGTCCGATGGTCAGTCCGAGGGCCGTGGGCTCGGTACCCACAACGGCTTCTCGCGCACCCTGGCGGCGGACAGCGCGCCGCTGCGCGAGGACGAGATCGAGCAGCGCCAGCTCTCGGTGATGGCGATTCGCCTGCGCCTGTCGGGCGACCTCTCCTCGCGGGCCGAGACCCGGGCCTGCCTGGCGCTGCAGTTCGAGCTGATGCGCTGGCTGGAGCAGCAGTGCCATCACCTGGGGGGCTTCTGGCTGCCCGGCGCCTCCGGGGGCCTGGGGCTGGCCTGCTTCGGCACCCATGGCCCGGCCCACCAGCTGGCCGAGCTGGTGGCGCTCTTCGAGCACTGCCGGCGTATGCTGCCCGAGGAGTCGGCCCGTCACTGGACCGGGGAGGGCGAGCCGCCGCGCATCGAGCTCGCCGCCGGCCTCAATAGTGGACGGGTCGTCTACCTGCCCGAGCGCCACATGGTCGATCCCATGGGCCAGGTGACCCAGGGCTCGCTGGACCTGATGAGCGCCGCCGAGAGCAGCGAGCTGGTGATCTCCCAGGAGGCGAGCCAGCACATGCCGCCGGCACTCGACCTGCAGCCTCGGCTCTCGTCGCGGCTGGTGGCCTGTGACGGCCGGGTACGCCTTCGCGCGCTCGTCCTCGGTGCAAACGAAGGTGGGCGCGAGGCGTTGCCGCCCAGCCTCATCGGTCGCGAGCCGGCGCTGCGCACCCTGCGGGATGCCCTGGCCCGGGCCGGTATCGGCCTGCGCCAGAGCGTGCTGGTGCGCGGCCCTTCGGGGATGGGCAAGTCGGCACTGATGGTCGGTTTCCGTCAGCTGGAGCAGAGCCGCGACGCGGCGATCTGCTGGCAACCGACGACGCGGCTCTCGGTCCAGGAGCCCTATGGCGTGGCAAGGTTGTTGCTGCGCTGGCGGCTGGGCAGCGAGATCGACGCCGAGACCCTCTCCCGCCTGCTCGCGACGATCGGGGCGCCCGCGCTCGACGAGCGGCGCCGGCAGCTCCTCGAGGAGGCACTCGGCGTGCGCGAGCCCGACGAGATGTCGGTGCTGACCCGGAGCGGCGAGGCCGTGGAACTGGTGGTGGGGGTGCTGCATCAGCTGATCGTCACCCTGACCCGCGAGCGCGCGCTGGTGGTGATGATCGACGACCTGCAGTGGCTCGACGAACCCTCCTTCAAGGTGCTGGCCGGCCTGCAGGCCCGGCTGCCGATCAACTGCGCCTTCCTGCTGGTGGCCAGCCACCATGGGCGTGAGTCGCTGCCGGCCCGGCTTCACTGGGACCAGCAGATCACCCTCGGCCGGCTGGATGCCATGCAATCGTCGCGGCTGCTATCGCATCTGGCGCGCCGCTACCGCCTGCACCTCAGCCCGCGGTTGCGGGGGCAGATCATCGAACGCTGCGACGGCGTGCCGCTCTACCTGCAGGAGATCTGCCGGCGGGTCGACATGGACCGACGCGAGGGACGCAGCGTACAGCTCGACGAGTTGCCTCGTGGCCTGCTGGGGCTGCTCGCCAGCCGCATCGACCAGCTCGACGGTGACCGCGCGGTGGCCCACGTGGCCGCCGTGCTGGGCCGGCGCTTCCGCCTCGACTTCCTCGCCGAGTGCAGCGGCTGGGAGATGCCGCGACTGACCCAGGCCCTGGAGCAGATGCGCCGGCTGGAGATCATCGAGCCGGCCGAAGGCGAGGAGGGCGGACGCGAGTTCCAGTTCACCCACCAGCTGCTGCAGGAGGCCGCCTACCTCTCCTGCCCCCGCGACGTACGGGTGAGTATCCACCGCCAGGTGGTCGAGCTGATCGAGGAGCGTTTCCCGATGTGGATCAGCCGGCACCCCGGTGACTTCGCCACCCACCTGCGGCGCAGCGGGCAGTATGCCCGCGGGGCGCGCTACTTCGAGCTGGCCGCCCGTGAGGCCCTCAAGGTCAGTGCCAACCGCACGGCGCTGAAGATGGCCGACTTCGGCCTGGCCACCCTGCGCCACGTGGACGACCAGGAGGAGCGCGAGATCAGCCTGCTCACCGTGCGCGGTCAGGCCGCCTTCGCACTGGAGGGGCACGGCTCGCCGACCGCTCACGAGAGCTTCGCCCGGGCGCGGGAGCTGCTCGCCGGCAACGGCGGCGAGCCGGCCGATTGCGAACAGGCTTTCCTGGTCAACTGGGGGCTCTGGGTGGGGTGTAGCCAGCGTCACGCTCACGCCGATGCCTTCTCGCTGGCCTCGCGGCTGGCCGATCTGGCGGCGCAGCTCGATGATCCGCGCTACCGGCGCCTCGCCGACTATGCCCGGGCCAGCTGCGAATACTGGGCCGGTCGCATCGGCCAGGCCTACGACCACCTCGAGGAGATCGACCCGCTCAATGTGCCGATGATGATCGAGTGGCTACCATTCTCCGACCACCCCCAGGTGGCGGCGGCCTGCTTCCAGGGCTGGGCGCTCTGCCTGCGCAGCGACTACCGTCGCGCCGAACATCAGGTCGAGTCGGCCATCCGCCTCGCCGAGCAGATCAATCATCCCGGCAGTCTGGCCATGGCGCTGCTCTATGCTTCGGCGCTCTACCGCCAGCTCGGGCATGTACACCTGGCGGCGAGTCGCGCCGAGCGCGCCTTCGAGCTGACCAGTACCCCGGACCTGCACCTGTGGCAGATCGCTGCCCGCGCCGTGCTCGGCTGGCAGCGGGCGCTCTCGGGTGATCGTGACGGCTTGGCCCAGGTCGACGCCGCCCTGGAGGAGCTCTCCGAGGTCACCGGCCGCGACCGCTACCAGCGCCCGGCGCTGTGGTACGTGGACGCCTGCATCGCCCTGGGTGAGCTGGCCCGGGCTGAGGACTACCTCGACCAGACGTTGCTGATCGCCCGGGAGCGCACCACCCTGTTGGTGCCGGAGCTGGCCCTGCACCTGGCGTGGGTCCGCCACCGGCTGGGGCACTCCCGCGAGGAGGTGCGGGCGCTGGCCGAGCAGGCCCTGAACCAGGCTCGCAACGATGGCAACCTGCACCAGCAGCTCTGCGCCCTGGAGCTGTGGCTGACCCTGATCGATCCCAATGACGAGGCGGCCCGCGAGGAGCTGCGCGGCCTGCTGGGGGGGGTGAGCCACAGTGATGCACCGGTGCTGGTGCGCTGGCGGACGCTGCTCGACCGGCGATTGCCGATTGCCGTCGATGCCGAGGGGTAGGCGGCGCCGCAGCGCCCCCTGATAGGGGTCGGGAAGGCTTAGCCTCCCCGCCCTCCGAACCGTGCGTGCGGTTCTCCCGCACACGGCTCTCCAGTCGATGGTTTCAGCATCGTGATTGGCTCGCCTTCCGCCAGGCTTCGG
>NZ_JCAKFQ010000055.1:0-9078 GCF_059509875.1 Halomonas sp. LMYGS-3
CCACCCCGCCTCGCGGCGACGCAGTTACCTTCGGCTACGGGGTCATGGCTTACCCCGGTGCGGACTCTCACCGCACTGTGTGCACGCCTTCACGGGCGCACTGGGAGCGCAGATTTTCTGCGCGAGTGAAGAGGGCAGAATGGCTAAAAGCCATCGCATCATCCTGGCCGAAACACCTTGCAGGAGCCGTTGTAGCGGCATTCAATAGATGAGCCATCTATTTGAGGGAAAGATTCTTTGAGGAACCGTCAACAGGGAAGAACAAGCTAATAAAGAGATTACTGACAGACAGAACCGGCCAAAAGCGGACGTTCAGCATGTACTCATGTAACCCAATACTCTGCGGCGATTATGAAGCTGAGAAACGAGGAAAATGGTAAGGTTATGCCTGACACTGAACATCCAATGATGCATCGTTAGTGCCTATGACTTACCTATTAATCACGTGGCGCTGATGGGGAATTCAATGATACGAGCTTTAAGGATTCTAGGATTATATCTCCATACGACTGCAGCAAATTGCGAAACTCTTCCCTAAACACAGTAATTCGCAATCCATCTTCCCATGAGTCAGGGTTTCTAGAAATCAACCCCCGCCAAACCACAATGGCTCTCACCATGTCGGCCTCTGAAAAGCGTGACAAATCAAAGAACAAAGAATGTGGATCATTCTTTCCATGGTCAGCACTTTGGCTCCATGCAAGAAGTGCCGGCCCTCGGATGTGATGTTTGTTAGCTTTAGCCATTATGCGCTGCGCACGCTCATAATCGTAATTTTCTACAAGAAGATCGCACTGTCCATCATAACTGCTCGCCCTGCCTTTAATTAGCCAGTAAGTTGGCATGCCAAGATAAATTCGGCTTCCTCGCGTAGAATTGTTTAGCTCTAAGCTAAGCGTATCGTGAAGCTTCAAGAAAGCCTGGCATGCGGCCATATGCCTACGTTGTTCTGAAGGAGTTCTAGCCGGATCCGGAAGTAACAAAAAACCTTTTGCGGGCAAGCTTGGATCTGGCTCCTCATATTCATACAGAATATCTCTTGTTGAAATATATATATCATCTACAGGGTCAATTACAGAATAACTTGCGCAACCAGATGCCATTATAATAAACAATGAAATGATAACTCTTGCGTTGGAATAGATTGTTTTAGATAACATTTCTAGCGCTTCCTCTTGCGCAGTCGCCACCTGCCAATTACTGTACAGATCCCCACACACATCACAACTACCAAGCCTATTGCTCCAGAATTCAAAGGATGGAGCCAATAAATAATCAACATAGACAAAACAAGTCCAAAAAAGACCGCCCCTGATATTATTATAATTCCATTCATTTCATCACCTTATTTCGTTTTCTTAGGCTTGACAAATCTCGTAACTAGGCGACTTTAGTGTTTACAAACATGTCTTGGCTTAACCATTATTAGGCTTCTCAATCCAATAGCATTAGCGAAAGTTTATTAATCGGAGAGCCCTCAATAACCAAGTACAACACCAACCCCCTCGCGGATCATGATGTCATGACCTATTGTTATGGAAAACTCTCTACTAAAAGCCGCCAAACCCCTGAGCCCAATAAATAAGTGAGGTATTCAGACATTTTAGTGTAGCCTAAAGTTCAGCATCCGGCCAAAAGCGGAATTTCAGTGATCTTTTATATAACGCGTAAGCTCAGCCACGCGTCTTAGGCGCGTCGGCTGTAGAGCCTTGTTGGCCGCTCGCGGATTTTTCCAACAGCTCCGCGCGGAATGAAAACGCCGATGGCTCCAAGCGAAACAATGTATCAGACAACCGGAGCATAGCGATGTCATTCCGGTGGTTGCCCAAGCTCTCTCTCATCGTAACGCACAGCCGCTTGAAAGCGAGTATCTCTTTCTCCCGCTCTAGCGTCCCTCCTGCGAGCCAGAAGTCAGCAAGAGCCTCAACTACAGCAGCTTCGGCACATACACAGATGCGGGCCTTGGCGTCGTTCAAGACGGCAAGCTCTTCCAACTCATCACTCTTCTTGCCTAGGCGGCGAGCCGCGACCAAACGAGAGGCGGCTTGTAGAAAGTCCCCATACGCCTTTAGCCGCATGGTGGCCAGTTCATTCCCGCGTGTCCGCCGATCGGCGAGCCAGTGCGCAACAAGTGCTACGACTACAGCACTGGCCAACGAGAGTGTAGTTGCAAATACTGCTGACATGTTTTTCAATCCGTTCAACACCTGCGATCACGCGCTGGTCACGTGCATTGCTTTTTTTTTGCCAGGCTACTTATTGCAGTATATCAAGGGTATCGTGTTCATATCTTTTGCTGCGTGAGCAAATGAAGAGATAATCCAGAACAGTTGTGTAACATGCCCTCTAACAGGCTTCTTTTCCTTTATTTTTTCAAACTCTTTCATCACTTGAGATTTAGAAATAAATGAACAACTGAGGATACACCTTCTGTTGAGCTTATAATCCTTCAGCAAATTATCCAGGTAGACCTCAAACTTATCGAGATCCCCTTTTCTTATTCTAGATATCTCAGTTTCTAGTCCAGAGCTTGTTTTATAGTTTCCGACCGATGCGTTATTCAACTTCGAAATCATTGAGGCCGGCCTAAAATACATGTTGCCAAGGTTTTTTATTCCCTGACCGACGACTTCATGCAAGTTGCTTGCAGATGTGCTTGGGTCACCATGCTTAGAGTGAATGAAACATATATTAGACTCTTTCTTATTAAAGGTTATATGGTCCGCCCACTCATCTCCCAAATCATCACAGAACACATAATCATCATTTTTATGAACCGATTCAACCATGCTAAACATTGAGCCGTTAGAAAACTTAGACACACCCTTGGAAAACTCTCCCTTCTCGGAACTTACCTTCGACATCCCCCCTACTGGTTGCAGGATTTCCAGAATGTTGTCAATTTCTGATATACCCGATGAGTCCTCAAAGCATGATCCCATGAAATACATGTACTTCCCTATCTGTCAACGTAGTTGTCACCTAACCCAGCTTAGAGGTGATCAACGTGCGTTACTCTCCGGAGCGTAAGGAAGCCATCCTCAAGAAGATGGCGCCGCCCATGAGCCTGACCATCCCGGAACTCGCCGAACAGGAAGGCATCTCAGCAGCAACCCTCTACAATTGGCGAAAACAGGCCAGAGCACGAGGACAGGTTTTGCCATCACGATCCACCAAGCCCGATCAGTGGACCAGCCAGGAGAAGTTCCGCATCGTCCTGGAAACCGCCCCGATGAACGAGGCGGAGTTCGCTGCCTACTGCCGTGAGCGTGGGCTCTACCCCGAGCAGGTGGAGGCCTGGCGGGATGCCTGCATGAACGCCAACGCGGATGCGGCAGAGCAGTCCAAGCAGCAGCGCCAGGCCCGCAAGGAGGAGCAGAAGCGGCTCCGCAAGCTGGAGCGTGAGCTGCGCCGCAAGGACAAGGCGCTCGCCGAGACGGCGGCACTGCTGGCCCTGTCAAAAAAAGCCGAGGCGATCTGGGGCACGACCCACGACGAGGACGACTGACCAGCCTCCCGGATCGCCAGCGCATCGTGACACTGGTGCAAGACGCCCAGCGTGACGGTGCTCGGCTGGCCAAGGCCTGTCAGGTGATGGGCATCAGTACGCGAACCTACCATCGCTGGACCGCAGAGGGCAGCGTGGCAGCTGATCTGCGCCCTGAGGCGGATCGGCCTGAGCCGGTCAATAAGCTCTCGACAGTGGAACGGGAGGCGATCGTGGCGCTCTGCAATTCGCCCGAGTATCGCAGCCGACCACCGGCCTTCATCGTGGCGGATCAGGCAGACAAGGGCCGCTACCTGGCTTCTGAGTCGACGATGTACCGAGTGCTGCACGAGCATGGGCAGCAACACCATCGGGGCCGACAGCAGTCTCCTCAGCGCAAGCGGCCGCCGACTACCCATCAGGCAAGTGCGCCTAATCTCTTGTGGTGCTGGGACATTTCGTGGCTTCCAGGCCCGGCGCGCGGTACCTGGTGGTATCTCTACCTGATCATGGACGTCTTCAGCCGAAAGATCGTCGGGCATGAGGTCTACGCAACTGAAAACGGCGAACTGGCCGCCGAGCTGATCCAGAAAGTCTGCTGGCGGGAGCACCTGACGGACCGCCATAAACCCTTGATTTTGCATTCAGATAACGGCAGCCCGATGAAGGCCGCGACCTTCCTGGAAAAGCTGTATGACCTGGGGATCACCCCGTCCTACAGCCGACCGAGGGTCAGCAACGACAATGCCTTCGCCGAGTCGGCCTTCAAGACGCTGAAGTACCGGCCAGGATTTCCCATCGACGGCTTCGCCACGCTCGCCGAAGCCCAGGCGTGGGTCCAGCAGTTTACCGAGTGGTATAACCATGAGCACCGCCACAGCGCTCTCCGCTACATCACACCCGGGCAGCGACACAGCGGCGAGGCTGGCGGAATTCTGGCTCAGCGGCGAGAGGTATTTGAGGCCGCAAAACAGCGCCATCCTGAGCGCTGGTCGGGCGACATCCGAAACCTCAGCTTGCCAGAGGTCGTACACCTGAATCCCGAGCGGGAGCCAGTATGCCAGGCAGCAGGATTTTAAAGAGCCGACACCATTTCATGTGTCATCTATGTTGACAGACACCGACTTCGGATCATCGAAAGTAATGCTATACAGCCCATTCTTTATTATGTATTTTTGTAGCGTAATCTCTTTTCCATTTTCAATCACCCGAAACCTCGACAGAGTTTTAGAGTGCAGGGTAAGCGTCTTCTTGTTTTCTCTAACTCGAGAATTGTCATCAACTCCCAATATATTGAGTTCAGAGTCTAGCTCATATACCTTCTCTAGAGCACCCTCCAACTTCCCGGAAATACGTGACGAAACGGATAGCTTTCCTCCCCTCCTTGTTTTGTATATCAGTGTCAAATCGTCTCTTTCAATTCTTTCAAATAACGAAGAGCTTTCTACCAAAACAGCATTTGGCCTAGTCACATTTAAGACATCAGCCAGTTCAATTTTGCTGGCAAAAGCATCAAGGAAATTATTCGATGATGGTGACTCAATGAGCTTTATCTGATCTCTAACCCACAGCCCAATATCATCAAGTGATTCTCTACTAGATGATTCAACAACACGCCCAGTTCCGGATATCGACTTTGTCGTCGCTCCCTGGCGCAATTTAAAGTAAAACGGTATCGATCTTCCGGCAGAGTGCGTAGAGAGCAAGCCTTTTAGGTTAGCTGCCTCATAGGACCGCGTTCTCATGGCCCTGTCAGATATTGTCATATTTCGAAGCGCCATCTTTTGAAATTCTACATCCTCATCAGCAAATGTAGATGAAAACTCTTTACTCCCAATTAGAGAAAAGTTTTCCTCTAGAGCATCAGATATATTGGCACAGCTTTTCTTCAAGATTGCCAAATAATCATCAATCTCTATTATTATTATAAATGCGTGAACCAAGTCTTCAAAGTCATCATCTAAGAAGTAGACTGGCCGACTGGAAGGAAATACTTTTACTGAGTAGACAAATCCGAACTCCTGCTCTGCTAAAAAACTCTCCTGCCGAAAAGAATCAACGATAAACTCTCCATCAAGAGTGATGTTATCTGCTGCTGCATCAAGGATTTTCTGGATATACGCGTCGCTCACTGGCCCTTCTGCCCGAAAAAACTGTGCATTTTTTGTTAATTGAAGCCTATCAGGCACAAGTCTATCTCCTTGCTAACTGTTAACCGATGAACGTACTTGCAGCCTTTGCCAATATGGCCGCTTTGGGTCGCCAGCTGCCAAAATCATTTCATCAGCATAGACTAACATTCCTCATTCGGCCAGAAGCCGTAGTTCAGAATGTGCTCATGTAACGCCGCCATCACGCGCTTGTCGCGTGCATGGCATTGTTATGAATTTTTGTAGAAAAGATACACAGCAAAAGACAGCATCACGAAACAGAGAAACAGAAAAATGTTGCTTAGAGTGTTGTTCCGCCAACCGTCTACCCATTTGTGTATTTCCTTGTTGTGGTAGCGATAATGAGCCACTTTGCCAGCCAAGCCAAAACTGACAATTGATCCAAATGCTAACGTCCAACCTAAAGCGCCACCAGGCATACCTGCTCCTGCTATTAGGGCCCACAATACCATGACGAAGGATATTCCTGATATAGCTAAGACAAAGTCAGGCCAGTGTTCGAGCTTTATATTTTTGAATGGATTATCCATCTACGTTCCAATTTCAACAGGTATTAGACCGCCGCTAACACACCCACTTGAACGCGCATGCACGTTCAATAATGTTATACTGCCCGCCCCTAATCTTCTGAAAAAAGGCAACATTAAGTATAGATAGGCAGTATAACCAATCATCGTGCGGGCTGCATAAAACTCCGATGAACACGCATGCTGCCTTGGCCGGCAAGTCAGCTTCAGGTGATCCCAAAATAGCTTGCGGCATGGAACATCGCTGGCATCACTACCAAACCCACTACCGGCACCATAGGGGTGATCTTTGCTTTGGTCAGCCCACCTCCAAAGATCGCCGCGAAGGCAGCGAGTAAAAATATAGGTATTAGCTTGAACATGGGCTGATAAGAGATCCATAGCCAAGCAATGAAGTACCCAATCCCGACAAGACCCGCCAGTGAGAAGACCATCTGGGCTCCCGGCGTAGGCGGCGAGTCCGGGCCATAGATCTCATGACCGGCAATGACCATCATCTGCCCCATACCGATGAAGAAGCCACAGATCGTGCAGGAAAGGGCCACCAGCAGGTAGATATCTAACTCACTCACTCTCGATCCCTCTCATCTAGCTGCTCACCATCCACTCACTTCCACATAGCCTCATATGAAGGAGGGTGGATCCTTCAGCGCCACATGATCACTAGCACCCCAACCTCCTTCCCGGCCCTACGTGCCGGTCATGTGGCTACGCCACCTAGTAAGTAGACACGAACATGTTACCACTCCCCGACGGGCCATTATCTAATATGGCTTTTACTCACCGCCTGGAGTGGTCCATCCAGGAGAGATCCATCCCAGTCTCTTTCTCGATGCTCTTCGCCAGGAACTCTCTTTGTTCTACGCTGAGTAGTTGGATGCCAATGTCCGTTATCTCATCAAGATCATCGACTTCCTCTTGCTTCAGTGTGACTTGGCCATACCCTCCAGCCATGTGATGCTCGATTTTTTCCCTGCGAGCATGCAAAAGCTCCAAGCAAGCAGCCTTGACGCTGAGCGGTATGTCATAGGTGCGGATTGTCTCTGCTAGCAGAAAAGTGGCGATCATGAAGTACCGCAGCTTCCCTTTCTCTGTGAAGCGCTGCTCCCCCAGCTCTAGGATTGTGTGCCCACCAAAAGGGGTAAAACACACCTGGCGCACAAGCTCCTGACTCTTGCACTGGGCTTTGATCTCAGCGGCCACTCCAGCGATGAGGGCCCGCCTGCGAAAATAATTAAACATCATCCACCTATGGCTTAATCCAGTTGCTGATTGTTTGTTGGCTAACTCCTACAGCCTAGGCAATTTCGCGCTGAGCCCCTGAGCCGCCAGCTCCCTCACCCGATAACAACGGGCCACCAACGGGCATCAGAAGCGCTCCAGTCAACTTCCAAAAGGCTGCTAGCTTACTAATTCCTTGTCGCACAACGTGACCCTCAATGGCATCGGTAAAGATAATAAACCTTATGAAATCGACAGCTTGACTATTATCTTATCGCTTTCGCCCCTAATGTTCTACCATGCATAGGCATTCCGCAGCCCTCAGCTGGTCGCCGAGGTGTAGCTTGCCATCTACCTTGGCATGACTGCCAGTTTGAAGCATTCCGTAAAGAAAACGACCATATTGCATACAGCAGCTCTCGGCCAAGAGCGGACAATCGGTCAAAGCTGATCGCCCGGCTCACACGCAGGTTTGGAGACGCGAAGGCGTGGAAAATCGGTCGTTGTGCAGCCGATTGTTAACTGTTGATGCTCAACGTCAATGGCACGTGGTCACTTATTGAAATCCAGTCGTCGTACCGTCCGACCTGCAAAGCACATTCTTCCGTGATATCGGCCGAAGTGAAAACGTAATCAATGTGATAGCCCTTCTGGCGGTTCCGCTGCAAGAAAAATGTTGGCCTAGTCTCATTTCCCTGCTTTTCCTCGAATACTTGGTGATATTGGCTCTTGAAACCCAACTCACTGAGCTCGACAACTACGTCCGAGTGATTCCACCAACGGTCAGGTTTATCCCAACGCACATTGCTGTTAAAATCGCCGAGAATGATTGTCTTTGCCCCGCTCAGGTCTTCGCGATGGACCTGAAGATACTTCCAGAATTGTCCTATGTAACCAAATACTTCTTCGTTGCGCCCTTTCGTCCATACGGCCAGTATAGTGAAATCTCCGTTAACCGTGAAAGGAAGAAAAAGCCTGAGGTCTTCCGTGTTCCAGCTCAGTGTTTCACTATTGCTAACCAGCCCAGGCACAGAAAAGCTGCCGTTCCAATCTAACTTTTCAACTCGGTGACCGTTTCGGGGAAAAATACCGATACCCCGATTCTTTGACTCACCCACCCACAAGTAAGAGCCGGCCCACTTCCTGTAGTCAGGGGTCGATAGCGCAGGGTCTTCGCACTCTTGGACCACCAATATGTCAGCTTGCAAATGATCTGCTCCTGCAAGCTTTCGTCTCAGTGCTCCATTGCAGTTCCAAGTTACGACTTTCATAGATAGAGACAGTTAACTTTTGGTTAAGGGGCGGGCTTCATCCCGTCCCAGTGAGAGCAGCGAACGATTAGTTCCATTTGTTATTCGACTACAGCACTCGATTAACAATGAACGGTAAAAATATCTCCTCTGAGTTTTCTTGAAGATCAACGCCAACGCGACAGTCTAGTGTTAATCTGTAACTTCCATCTGGGAATTCAACGACTTGTCGATGTAGCTTATCCCTTATCTTGAGCTTTGCTATTGCTTGGCTCGGGATCTTTCCCGTCATTTGATCTAGGGAACCGCTGATCAATTCGATGCCGAGCGCCTCTAGCGCTCAGCGCGGCAAATTTCGCGCGTCAGCGGTTGATTTTTGACCACCTCAAGTGGCCTATTTTTCCTGGCAGCCGGCTTATCCG
>NZ_JCAKFQ010000056.1:0-6853 GCF_059509875.1 Halomonas sp. LMYGS-3
GATGTCTGCATGGGCCCTCCGGCATCGTGTTTCTTTGGCGAGCAACAACATGCCAGCCCATGCAGACTTTTTTCAATGCTAATATCCTGTTTTTCTTATCTATTTCGTGGGGAGGCGCCAGGGTCTGACCCCGCAGAGGGGTTAGCCGAGCTGGCGGCGCCAGCGGTTCTCGATGGTGTCGAGTTCGGCGGGGCCGTAGATGGCGCGGTCGTGGCCGCCGTAGCGGGCCCACAGCTGATCGCCGAGGTCGTAGTGCCACCACTCGCTGGGCAGGTTGGTGAAGCCCTGGTCGAGCATCACGCTGTAGAGCAGTCGGCGGTGGTCGCGGGCGCGTTGCTGGCGGGCGTCGAGCTCGCCGAGCCGCTCGAGGTGGTCGGTGTGCGAGGCGGGCACGGCCTCGTCGAACAGGGTGCCCATGTCCAGCGCCAGGCCGTCGCCATCGCACAGGGTGACGTCCACGGCGCCGCCGGTTAGGTGTGGGCTGGGGGCCTGCGGGTCGCGGCTGGGCACCGAGATGAATTCCCGGGTGCGCTCGAGCAGCTCCGCCTCGCCGGTCTCGGGGTGGTGGGCGCGTAGCGCCTCGCTGAGGGTCTCGAAGAGGTACTGCTGGACCCGCCAGGGCCGCCAGCCGTCGAGCACCACCAGGCCGAAGCCTTCGGGCAGGGCACGGGCGGCGGCCAGCACGCGCCGGTAGACCCCCTCGCGCACGAAGCACTCGGGCACCGCGCCGGGAACGCCCAGCCGGGCGTAGGCCGGGTAGACCCGGATCGGCCAGGGGGCGAGGCTCATGGGCACCAGCGGCTCGCCGCAGTCGGCGATCGGTATCCGGTTCACCCGGCTCCAGTCGGGCTCGGCACGGTGGGGGATCGCCGGACAGGCGGGGAGCGGTTGTGGGGCGACAGGGCGGTTCGGCATCGGGTCATCCAAGGGTGGCGGGTAGCCAGAGCGTCAGCGAAGGGAACAGGATCAACAACCGCAGCGCGGTCAGCACGAAGGGCCAGAGGGTCTTGAACAGCGAGACGGTCTCCAGCCGGCTCACCGTCGCGGCGACCACCTTGCGTTATACTCGGTACGCAAGCGTACAGGGATGTTACCGACGACATGGCCCACCACGACAACGGCTACAAGCTCCTATTCTCGCATCAGCGGATGGTGCGTGACCTGCTCACGGGCTTCGTGAAGGAGGAATGGGTCAAGGAGCTGGACCTGGATTCCCTGGAAAAGGCCAGCGGCTCCTATGTCACCGACGAGCTACGCGACCGCGAGAGCGACGTCATCTGGCGAGTGCGCTGGGGCGATAGCTGGCTCTATGTCTATTTGCTGATCGAATTCCAGAGCCGTGTCGATCGCTTCATGCCAGTGCGCATCATGAGCTATCTGGGGTTGCTCTACCAGGATCTGATCCGGCAGAAGGCCGTCACCCCCAGTGGCAAGCTGCCACCGGTGCTGCCCATCGTGCTCTACAACGGCGAACGCCGCTGGAATGCCGCACTCGACATTGGCGAGATGGTCGAAACGGTAAGCGGCGGGTTGGAGCGCTATAGCCCGGCGCTGCACTATCTGCTGCTCGACGAGAAGGCCATCGTCAACGACCCGGCCTGGCCCGACGAGACCCGCAACGTGGTGGCAGCGCTCTTCAATCTGGAGCACTATCGAGGAATCGATGAAGCGCTGGCGGTGCTGGGCCGCCTGGTCGAGTGGCTCTATGCAGAGCGGCAAGATGAGCTACGCAGCGCTTTCACCAGCTGGTTGAAGCAGGTGTGGGCCAAGCGTCAGGCGCCGGAGGACGAATGGCAGGAACTCGACCGGCTCGAGGACTTGAAGGAGGTGTACCGCATGTTGCACGAACGTACCGGGCAGTGGCCGCAGCGTTGGAAGCAGGAAGGGCGCGAGGAAGGGCGCGAGGAAGGGCGCGAGGAAGGGCGCGAGGAAGGACGGCGCGAAACCGCCCGCAACCTGATCCAGACCACCGAGCTGGACGACGCCACCATCGCCAGCGCCACCAACCTGCCCCAGGCCGAGATCCAGGCGCTGCGTCTCGAGCTCAAGCACTAAGTCCCCCTGGGGGTCAGACCCTTCAGTAAAATTTGGGGTCAGACCCCTAAGGGGAATTAAGGGTCTGACCCCTTCGTCGTTGGTAGAGATAGCTCCATGCAGATAGTGCAGATGACGGAGGCCGATTTCCGGCGCTTCTGGCCGACCTTCAAGTCGGTGGTCGAGGCGCGGGAGACTTACGCCTTCGACCCCGACCTCGACTACGAAGACGCCTACACGCTGTGGTGCGAGCTGCCCCAGTTCACCTACTGTGCCAAGGAGAACGGCGAGGTGCTGGGCTCGTACTACCTGAAGCCCAACGCCGCGGGCCCGGGGAGCCATATCTGCAACTGCGGCTACATGGTCGCGCCCGAGGCGCGGGGCAGGGGAGTGGCCAGGGCGCTCTGCCTGCACTCCCAGGACCTGGCCATCGAGGCGGGCTACCTGGCGATGCAGTTCAACGCCGTGGTGTCGACGAACGAAGGCGCCATCAGGCTGTGGCAAGCGCTGGGCTTCGACACGATCGGCACGGTTCCCAAGGGCTACGACCACGCCCGCTTCGGGCTCGTGGATACCTACATCATGTACAAGGCGTTGCGCCGGGAGCCTGGCGACGCCTCAGGGTCAGACCCCTAAGCAAAATTTGGGGTCTGACCCCAAAGGGGATTTAAGGGTCTGACCCCCTTTTGCGAGCGGCGCCGCGGGAGCTCGGCCATGGAGCCTGGCGGCGTGGTGACGTAGAATGCTCCGATTCCAATAACGTTACCGCAGGGGTGCCGAGCCGAGGCTTGGTGAGGGACGAAGAAGGGGGCGCAGGATCGCCACCCCGGCATGACATTGTTTCATGCTTGCCTGACAGGGCGCTTTCTGGCTTACCTTGTTCTCGCCGCCTGCTCGCCCGCGGTATTCCAGGCGTGATACAGGGCATGGGAATGCGCCCGGCATGATCCCCGGGCGGTAGCGTGCCTGCCTGCCAGGCCATGACCCACGGCCATGAAACGAAGCGACACCCCTTGATCGATACGCTACCGACAACCGCCTGGCTGACCCTGGGCACGGTGCTGGCCGTGCTGGGCACGCTGGCCGCCACACGCATTGCCCCCGACGTGATCCTGATGGCCGCCCTGGCCTTCCTGGTGATCAGCGGCATCCTCACCCCCGGCGAGGCCCTGGTGGGGTTCTCCAACCCCGGGGTGATGACCATCGCCACGCTCTATGTGGTGGCGGCAGGGCTCAAGGAAACCGGGGCGATTCAATGGCTGGCCTATCGGCTGCTCGGCCAGCCGCAGCGCCTGCGTCAGGCACAGCTGCGGGTGCTGTTGCCGGCCTCGGGCCTGAGCGCCTTCATGAACAACACCACCGTGGTGGCGATGTTCATTCCCGCCGTGCAGGAGTGGGCCGGGCGCCTCCGGCTGCCCCCCTCCAAGCTGCTGCTGCCGTTGAGCTATGCGGCCATTCTCGGCGGCACCTGCACGCTGATCGGCACCAGCACCAACCTGGTGGTGGATGGCCTGCTGCAGAGCGAGAAGGGCATCGCGCTCTCGATGTTCTCGCTGGCCTGGGTCGGCGTGCCGCTGGTGCTGGTGGGCGGCGGCTTCCTCTATCTGTTCGCCGACCGCCTGCTGCCCAACCGCCAGGGCGTGCTGGAGCAGCTCGAGCAGGCCCGCGAATACGCCGTCGACGTGATGGTCGACGACAAGGGCCCGCTGGTCGGCAAGACCATCGCCGACGCCGGCCTGCGCCATCTCAGCCACGGCTACCTGGCCGACATCGAACGCCACGGCCGGCTGCTCACCGCGGTGCCGCCGGACACCGAACTGCAGGCCGGCGATATCCTGGTGTTCATCGGCGCCCCCGAGTGCGCCCGCGAGCTGCGCCGCATCCATGGCCTCAAGCCCGCCGGCGGCGACGTGCACAAGCTCGATATCGCCCACCACCACCGCTGCCTGGTGGAGGCGGTGATCGGCCCCGACTTCGGCGGCCTGAACCAGACGGTCAGCGAATCGCGCTTTCGTTCCCGCTACCAGGCGGTGATCCTGTCGATCTCCCGGCACGGCAAGCGACTGTCCGGCAAGCTCGGCGACATCCGCTTTCAGGTGGGCGACACCCTGCTGCTCGAGACCGCCCAGGACTTCGTCGACCAGTACCGCTACCGCAAGGACTTCCTGCTGGTCAGCGGCCTGCACGACTCCACGCCGCCGGACTTCCGCAAGGCCCCCGTGGCGCTGGGCATCCTCGGCGCCATGGTGGCGGCCAGCGCCAGTGGCCTGCTCTCCATCCTGGAAGCGGCGCTGCTGGCCGGCGGCGGCATGCTGATCACCCGCTGCGTGCCGGCGAGCAAGGCGCGGCGCTATGTGGATCTCACGGTGCTGATCGTGATCGCCGCCTCCTTCGCCCTGGGGGCGGCCATGACCAAGACCGGCGCCGCCGCCCAGATCGCCCAGTGGCTGCTGTTGATCGACGACCTGGCCCCCTGGGCGGCCCTGGCGCTGGTCTACCTGATGACGGTGGTGTTCACCGAGCTGATCACCAACAACGCCGCCGCGGTGCTGATGTTCCCCATCGCCATGGCCGTGTCCGAGCAGTTGGGCGTGAACTTCCTGCCCTTTGCCCTGGCCATCATGTTCGCCGCCTCGGCCAGCTTCATGACCCCGCTCGGCTACCAGACCAACCTGATGGTACTCGGCCCGGGGGGCTATCGCTTCACCGATTACCTGAGGCTGGGCGCCCCGCTGAGCCTGATCGTCGGCGCCACCGCGGTGGGGCTGATACCGCTGGTGTGGGGGTTTTAACCGAAGCCCGAAGGAGTAAAAGTGACCCATTTCGTAACCAACGAACTGCGCGCCCGCCTGCTCGAGGGCGTGCATACCGCGGGGCGCGAGGTCCTGGCGATCTACGCGCAGGACTTCGCGGTGGAAACCAAGGACGATGCGAGCCCGCTGACCGCGGCGGACATGGCCTCGCACCATGCGCTGGTGGCGCTGCTCGAAAAGTGGGCGCCGGGCGTGCCGGTGCTCTCCGAGGAATCCGGCGAGATCCCCTTCGCGACGCGCCGGGGCTGGGAGCGCTACTGGCTGATCGACCCGCTGGACGGCACCAAGGAATTCATCAACAAGAACGGCGAGTTCACCCTCAACGTGGCGCTGGTCGAGCAGGGCGTGCCGGTGTTCGGCATCGTGCATGCCCCTGCAGTGGGAGGAGCGGGCGGCACCACCTGGGTCGGCCTGGTGGGTGGGGAGGCCTTCAAGGTGAAGAGGGGGATCTACTCCCAGGTGCGGGTGCGCGAGCTGCCCGACCCCGACGTCGCGCCCTGGAAGGTGGTCGGCAGCCGGCGCCACGGCGCCGCCGAGTTCGAGGCCTTCTGCGCTGCGCTGCCGAATCACGAGCGGGTTTCCATGGGCAGCTCGATCAAGCTCTGCCTGGTCGCCGAGGGCGCGGCCGACCTCTACCCGCGCCTCGCCCCCACCTGCGAATGGGACACCGCCGCCGCCCAGGCCGTGGTCACCGCCGCCGGCGGTGAAGTGCTCGACGCCAACACCCTCGAACCGCTGCGCTGCAACCGGCAGGAGAGCGTGCTCAACCCCTGGTTCATCGCCTGCGGCCAGCGGGATGAGCGGTGGGAGAGGGCGCTGCGGGCCAGCCTCGAGCGGTAAGATATCTCCTTTGGTTCTCAACGTGTATGGACTAATCTGAGAGCTGTAGTGGCCGATACAGATAGAGGGTGACACTATGTATGCGGTGGAATTCGAAACCGATATCACTAGTAGATATCTGGAAATCAAGGATTATGAAAAATTGGCCAACAAGCATGCCAAGGTCATTATCCTGGTAGAGGATGATTCCGGTGCCAACCAGAAGGCGGGGGGCACACTTGAGGAGTTCGAGCGTATCAAGGCGAAACGCAAGCATCTGCCAGCTGTCGATAAAGATATCGATATTGATGCCATTGCCAATGAGGCAAATCGTGATATTTTTTGACACCAATGTCCTGGTTTATTTTTCCATCAATCAAGATATGGAAAAGCAAGCGTTGGCTGATGAAAGAATTCAAGATGCACTGGCTGATAATAGGTTGATAATCTCACCGCTGGTGATGGTGGAATACATCTTCGTGTTGGCGAAGCTGAAGCAGCTTGAATATCAAGGCGAAACGCTATCCTTTTTTCAGAACTTTGTGCAAGGTTCGCTTGATGGTGATGACGTGCGTGGCGCCTATGAGTTGTGTTCTATCATCAATGGCTGCAAAAGTATCAACGATGTGATTCATCTGAAATATGCCGAACGCCATTGTGAGAAGATTATAACATTTGATAAGGATTTTAATCGGTTCGGCCCTCACGCCTCGATTGCCATAGAGATTCTCTCTTGATTGTCGCAAGTCGTGAGCTACAAGAAACACACACGTAGCAGTATTGGGTTTTCCGGATTCTTGATGAAGATGATTGAGGGAAGTGAGCTGAAAATCCTTTCTCAGGCTCAGGAATCGAGCATGGAAAAGCTATGGGGCAATGACGAGGATGAGGTTTGGAACGATGTGCCAGTCCGGTGATGTTGTCCTGCTCCCTTTGATCAGCTTGTTGATTGATTTCATCGTCCTTTGATTATTGTCTTTTCTTAACTCTTAATTCTCAATTCTTCCAGCTTCCAGCTATCTTGAACCCTGAATTCATCTGGGATCTCGATGTCTGAAATACCCCCCGAACGCGCCACCCACCTCAAGCAGCTCGAATCCGAGTCGATCCATATCATCCGCGAGGTGGCGGCGGAGTTGCGCAACCCGGGGATGATGCAAGCGAAATGATCGCCTTCTGCATGGCCG
>NZ_JCAKFQ010000057.1:0-6450 GCF_059509875.1 Halomonas sp. LMYGS-3
GGCTCACCGCATCCGCCTTGAATTCATCGGAAAATCGACGTCGAGTCTTCTTGGTCATGAACACCTCCATTGCCTCCATTATGAGGCTTATCGGGGTGTCCGCTCCAATTGGACCACTTCAAGCCTGTGCTCAGAACTATCGAGGAAAGGTGAAGTACCTGCTACCGATCTACCAAAACGAGACCGTTATGCTGACCCTGCCCAAGGTGGAGAGGGGCCGGATGCGCGCCGCCTACCTGGCCTACACCGGGGCGATGCACGGTATTGCTGACGGTGTTTGAGGGCTTTGCCGATGAAAAAAATCTTACTCCTCGTGGTGTCGCATGTGTTGGTTGGGGCGGTGGGGTTCGCCATTGGGATCTACACGCTACCCATCCTGATCGCGCCGCCGCCGCCGTCGGTGGAGCGTAATGAGGAGCGTAATGAGCGTAAGCGTAATGAGGGACAGACCCTCATATTTCACATAGCTGGACGCCCCCAGCACCGCCACGAACACCTGCGCGTTGCGCACCTCACCGGTGGCCTGGTTGATGATGGGCACGGTCGGGCCGCAGTAGTCGATGAACAGCTTCTCGCCGGCGCGGTGGACCTGGCCATGCTGCGCCGCTGGCGGTCACGCCAGGTGCGGTAGCGCTGGCAGAACTGGCTGTAGCGGTACGCCTTGTCGCCGTGGACCTCGACGTACTCCGCCCACAGCAGTTGCAGGGTCACGCCCTTGCGCTTGAGCGCCTGGTGGACCTGGAAGTAGTCCGGTGCCGAGAAGCGCACCGGCGGCGTCCTGGACGGGAATAGCCGCGCCTCCAGCGCCGCCTCGTCGGCATCCTCCGGCAGTGGCCAGGTGATGCCGGCGACCTGGGCCAGGCTGACGTACTTGCTGACCACGCCCTTGGAGAGGCCGCAGACCCGCGCAATCTTCTCGTGGCTGAGCCCGGCGTCGTACTTGAGGCGCAACACCTCGGTGATGGTTCGCATGGGAATCCTCGGTGCTGGCATCGTCCCCTCCTGGGCCAAAGCAAAAGGAGGGGTATGCCGTAAAAGTCCGAATCATTCCAGCGAGTTAGGTGAGATTCCGGCATCGTGACCGCGGATTCCGGGAAAGCGGCCGAAATCGGTCACGATGAAACGGAATGGCCGGTCACGTTGGCCCGGAGTGGTCGGTCACGATGGCGCGGAATACGCATCAAAAAAGCTCGCTGTGCGATGATAGGGAGAGTGTCAGCGCCGACTTCACGGATTCAGGTTACTACTCATCCATCGATGGGTGCATTGATTAAACGGTCGTTTTCTTTACGCATGCTGACTGCCCCTTCAGGAGGCCCTGGTGGGGCAGTTTTGCGTAAAGAAATTGCGTAAATTTTTCTACGTGCAGAAAAGGGGCGTTTTGCCGCTATCAGGCAGCCACTTCCTTCTCGTCCTCAATCTCCAGATTGAGGTGGAAGTGAGCCGGCCCCGTCAGGTTGACCAGGGCATCCAAGCTGAACTTGTTGATGCGGCCGTTTAGCAGGTCGTTGAGGCGAGGCTGGGTGATGCCCAGGCGATGCGCCGCCTCTTTCTGGGTGACGCCCCACTCCCTGACACGGCCGGCGATCTTCGCCATGAGCTCGGAGCGCAGACGCATGTTCAGCGCCTCCTCGGGGGTGTCCTCGATGGCGTCCCACACGCTGTCGTAATACTCGATGGCCATGCTGTCACCTCGCTTGGTGGCCGGGCTCAGAGCAGCTCCTTGTAGCGCTGCTTGCCCAGGTCGATGTCTTTCTTGGCGGTCTTCTGGGTCTTCTTCTGGAAGCAGTGGAGCACGAACACCGCATCGCCCCGGTTGGCGACGTAGAAGACCCGAAAGGCCCCGTTGTCTTCCCGAATGCGGATCTCCATGACACCAGGGCCAACGCTTGGCATGGGGCGGAAGTCGTCCGGCTGCCCTCCAGCCTGAACCTTGTCGATCTGAAACCCTGCTTCGCGCTTGGCGTCCAGAGGGAAGTCGCGCAGCCGGTCCTTCGAGTCTCCGACGAATGCGACGGGTTTCTTCCGCCCCACGCTGCCCCCTTGGCCTCTGTGATCCTATATCAGTACCGATATAATAGGCTCATCAACCGAACGGTTCAAGCTCGGTGCCGCAAGCCCTCCGGCTGAGGGCAGCCAGGTGGCGTACCGTAGCCCTTGCAGGTAATGAGGGACAGACCTTGGGACAGACCCTCATTTCACCGGCGCTCGAGCCAGTCGCATCCGGTCAGCGTTCGAGGTGTCCGCGAATCAACCGCATCAGACTCCTCTCGCCTGGCCGGAAGGTGCTGTTCACCACGGCAATGTCCCCGGCATCGTTCACGGCAAGCTTGCGCATCAGCATCCCCTGCAGGCTGCCGTTGAATCCCGGATCCGACGCCCCGCTGTGCGGCACGATCTCCGGCGCAGCGAAGTGTTCACCGCCATCCGTTGAATGCGTCATGCCGAGCCCTCGGGGCCGATGGCCCAGACGGGGGAACAGCTCCCAGAGCACATACAGGTTAGCGCCTGACACCGCCAGCGACGGAAAGCCGACGCTGGCGAACCGTTCGGCATGCGCGCTGGAAATGTCCTCCGGCGCGTGGAAGCGCTCGCCGGCGCGTGCCCGCGTGTAGCGAACATGCGCCCGTTGCCAGGGGCCGTCCGGACTCTCGGCGTACACCAGGTGCACGATACCGTCGCCGTCCACCGCGAGTTTCGGCGCGTCCGCATGCCCGTCGGTCGCGTCCACGGTACGGGGCGCTTCGAACGACTCGCCCCGGCGGTCGGAAATCGTGTAGCGAATATCGGCTGCCGGGTCCTCGCCGACGGTCCATGCCAGATGTACCCGTCCGTCGCCGTCCACGGCGAGACTCGGCGCGCGGGCGGGGAGGTCGCCACCACCGGCGATAGGCTTCGGCGCCGGGAAGGTGCGGCCGCCATCGCTGGAACGGCTGATCCGCAGCCTGCCTTCATACTCCGTCCAGGCTACCCAGACCTCCCCGTCGGGCCCTTCCGTCAGATCCAGGCTGCCGTTGTCCCAGCGCCGGGTGGTCAGCCGTCCCTTGCCTGCTCCGTTCTGCGTGTTGGAGAGATTGATCGGCGCGCTGAACGTCGCGCCGCCGTCTTGCGAACGGGCGAACAGGATCTCGCCGCCGTGAGTGCCACCAGAGAAGATGATCTCCTGCCAGAGCACGTAAACGCTGTCCGGCGTGTTGGCGGCCATGATCACGCGCGGGAGCCAGGAGAACGTATCGGCGCTGCGCGATATGTTGGTCGGAGCATCGAGTTGCGGTTCGCCGTCGCGGTCGTAGCGCTGCAGGAACACCTCCTGCTGCGCCTGGTCGGCCCAGACGACCGCTGCCATGCCGTCCTCGTGCAACGCTACCGAAGCGTCATCCACGTAGCGGAAATCCGACGCGTTCATGCGCCAGGGGCCCATGTGGGCCTCTCCGGTGGCCACCTCCAGGGCAGCGTGCCAGACGATCTCGGTGCTTTCCCCGGACTCGGCCGCCGGCGACAGTAACGCCAGCACCAGTGCGATGACAGCGCCGGCGGTGGCCGGCGGTATGCCGCGGCCACGCGAAGACGACACCCTTGCCCGACACTGGTCCTGGTACTCCTGCATCACTACTTACCCGGCACGGAGTCAATGACGGCCTCGACGCGCTGCTGCCGTGGCAGCGGAAGGTGACCCTACCGATCCGAATCAGCCCCGAACAGCTGGGGTTCGTAAATTGATTATGCACATCGCGGCGTGGTTCGTGTCCTGGCTTATGCCATCAACGCCCTGTGGCTGTGCTCCAGCTGACGCTGGGCCTCGGCCAGCGAGTGAGTCTTGCCGCTCCAAGGCAGCCGCTCGCCTGCATGGTGGAGGTGGTACTCGACCTCACATTGGCCCTCGTCGTCGAGGATCTCGTAGCGGTGAATCTCGTGGCCGAACTCGTTGCGCCACCAGTCGGCAGGGAACTTGGTCCAGTACATGACATCACCTCCACAGGCGCCTCAGCGCCAGGATGCTCCAGTTCACAACAGCGCGCTTGTACTCGGCTTTGATCTCGTGTGCTCGGCGGGCTTCACGCGCCGCCTCGAGCTTGTCGATCATGCTGAAATCCCTTGCGCACTGCCGACGTCGCCATTTGGATACATACAGAGACCGTGTGGCAACATCCAGTAACATTTAGTCTAGTCAAATTGCATCAGCTTGCCCACTCGAATCTTGCGCTTTTTCATACCTCATGGCTTGAAAGGCGGATCTACTACGAGCCTCGCGGGTGCGCCAACGCATCAACGGCGAGGAGCACTTCGAGCCTCGAGCGGTGCTCAGCCGAAGGTGCCAGCCCCCTACGACTTTTTTCTCAAGATTGGGCTACGCAATCCGAAGCATTCTTTAGTAATCTGAGTGTAAGTAAATGTATACAGCTGGGTTCTAATGTTATCCCGAGGGAGGCACGCCGGCGGCCTGTGACCGCCAATAGGGGAGGGGGCTGGTGAGCGGCACCCCTGGCGGTTGCGTGCTCGTGCGCACGCCGGCAAAGCCCTTGCCCAGCACAGGCGTATGTATGGGTGGTTTCCACGCTCTTGTGCCCCAGCAATTCCAGAACGGGGCGGATATCTGGTCCCTGGCTCAGCAACTGAGAGGCGAAGCTGTGTCGCAGGGTGTGGCAGTGTCAGCGCCAATGAAGGATTGCCCTTTTTTGTCAGTGCTCTTTCCTCGGTATCGATTCAATTACTGTCAGCGGCCGACTGTCAGGTAAACACCATCACACCTCAACCAGACCAAGGGCCTGCGATTACTCGCGGGCCCTTTGGTTTGCGGCCTCGCAGTTTCGTGTGTCGGCCGCGCACGGCTCCAGGCCATCAGCGCTAGGGTGTCGCTGCGGCTCTACCCGGAGTTCTCACGGCGTACTTTCTTGCGGACCTCGTCCAGCGTCTTGGTGAAGGTCTGCACGAGGTGGAACACGTCGACCTTCACCTCGGCGTTGGGAAGGTTCTCGGCAACGCCGCTCAGGAAGGCCTGAGACATGTCGCAGACCACCTCGACCACGTTGTCCGGGTTGCTTGGGCCGTTCGGTGAATATCAGGGGATCAAAGTTCCTCCTTATTGCTCAATGACGTGTTGTTGAGACTTGCGATTAAATCAGAAATCATAGGAACATAGTCTTCGCCATATCCCGAGTTAACCGCTAACGCATAGGTATTTTTCACTGCATTAGCAAGAGGATTGGTCATGCCAGAACTATTTGACATGGCATCAAGGTATCGCATGTCTTTGTAAGAATTTTGCAGTGTGAATTTGTGGGCGTCACGATCGCGATCGAGTACATATTGCATGTAGGTCTGATAAAATCCGCAATCCATGCGACTTCCGCGAATCACGCTGTCAAATCGGGAGGGCTCTATCCCGATCTTATTAGCTAAGGTCAGCGCCTCGGCATAGAGAGCGCCGTATCCAAGGGAGATAAAGTTGTTGATGAGCTTCATTTTATGCCCATCACCAACTGTGCCGATATGCACGACCTTATCAGCCCAAGCATCCAATATAGGTTTGATTCTCGTGAAGATCTGCGCATCGCAGCCAACCATGGTTCCGAGAGTTCCTTCCCAAGCTTCTTTTGGTGTACCTCCCAGCGGAGCATCGACTAGATAGATCCCCGTTGTGTTCAACTTCCCGGCCAAAGCCAGTGTTGAGTTTGGGTCTGAGGTAGATGTATCGACGATGACCGATCCAGCCTTCAGGTTTTCCGCGAGACCGCTAGATCCTTGAATGATGGCTTCGACTTCACTCGAACTTGATACGCATAAGAATACGATGTCGGAAGTGGCTGCTACATCCTTTACAGTCGTGGCTTCTTTTGCTCCTCGGCTGACCAAATCGTCTACAGGTGCACGGTTCCTATGTGCCATTACCGTCAGAAGAAATCCTTTCTCAACGATATTCTTTGCCATCCCGTGACCCATATGGCCAACACCAATAAATCCAACTCTTTCGCTATTTTCCTGCATGTCATTGCTCCTTTCATGTTGATTACTTGCCGATTTCGCGACTTTTTGTGGCGTACCGGCGTCCAATTCCCCCTTTCCTGGTGTTTTTCACCACTTTTTCCATAAGGGGGGGTTCCTCTTTTAACGACCGGGTCGGTAGGCCGACGGGTCAAAGATAGGTTTACGACACAGTAACTGATCAACTTTTAAGTAACTCTGGCCTCTTGGCTGCCGCGGCCCATGCGGCGGTTGAAGGCATCGACAGTAGCCATCCTACGCGTGCTGTGCTCCCAACACGCGCGCATTCAGGTCGAGCTCACCAAGATATGAGGGAGCAGCATCTCGGCTACCGCTGGGGTTCCTGAAGTGGTCCAATTGGAGCGGACACCCCGATAAGCCTCATAATGGAGGCAATGGAGGTGTTCATGACCAAGAAGACTCGACGTCGATTTTCCGATGAATTCAAGGCGGATGCGGTGAGCCTGG
>NZ_JCAKFQ010000058.1:0-5588 GCF_059509875.1 Halomonas sp. LMYGS-3
ACGTTTGAACCTTGAGCCAGGTTTGGTTCCACCTTAGGAACTATCAGACTGTAAACTGAAGAGTTTGATCATGGCTCAGATTGAACGCTGGCGGCAGGCCTAACACATGCAAGTCGAGCGGCAGCACGGGGAGCTTGCTCCCTGGTGGCGAGCGGCGGACGGGTGAGTAATGCATAGGAATCTGCCCGGTAGTGGGGGATAACCTGGGGAAACCCAGGCTAATACCGCATACGTCCTACGGGAGAAAGCAGGGGACCTTCGGGCCTTGCGCTATCGGATGAGCCTATGTCGGATTAGCTGGTTGGTGAGGTAACGGCTCACCAAGGCGACGATCCGTAGCTGGTCTGAGAGGATGATCAGCCACATCGGGACTGAGACACGGCCCGAACTCCTACGGGAGGCAGCAGTGGGGAATATTGGACAATGGGGGCAACCCTGATCCAGCCATGCCGCGTGTGTGAAGAAGGCCTTCGGGTTGTAAAGCACTTTCAGTGAGGAAGAAGGCCTTGGGCTTAATACGCCCGAGGAAGGACATCACTCACAGAAGAAGCACCGGCTAACTCCGTGCCAGCAGCCGCGGTAATACGGAGGGTGCGAGCGTTAATCGGAATTACTGGGCGTAAAGCGCGCGTAGGTGGCGTGATAAGCCGGTTGTGAAAGCCCCGGGCTCAACCTGGGAACGGCATCCGGAACTGTCAGGCTAGAGTGCAGGAGAGGAAGGTAGAATTCCCGGTGTAGCGGTGAAATGCGTAGAGATCGGGAGGAATACCAGTGGCGAAGGCGGCCTTCTGGACTGACACTGACACTGAGGTGCGAAAGCGTGGGTAGCAAACAGGATTAGATACCCTGGTAGTCCACGCCGTAAACGATGTCGACTAGCCGTTGGGTCCCTCGCGGACTTTGTGGCGCAGTTAACGCGATAAGTCGACCGCCTGGGGAGTACGGCCGCAAGGTTAAAACTCAAATGAATTGACGGGGGCCCGCACAAGCGGTGGAGCATGTGGTTTAATTCGATGCAACGCGAAGAACCTTACCTACCCTTGACATCCTGCGAACCCTTCGGAGACGAAGGGGTGCCTTCGGGAGCGCAGAGACAGGTGCTGCATGGCTGTCGTCAGCTCGTGTTGTGAAATGTTGGGTTAAGTCCCGTAACGAGCGCAACCCTTGTCCCTATTTGCCAGCGATTCGGTCGGGAACTCTAGGGAGACTGCCGGTGACAAACCGGAGGAAGGTGGGGACGACGTCAAGTCATCATGGCCCTTACGGGTAGGGCTACACACGTGCTACAATGGTCGGTACAAAGGGTTGCGAAGCCGCGAGGTGGAGCCAATCCCGAAAAGCCGGTCTCAGTCCGGATCGGAGTCTGCAACTCGACTCCGTGAAGTCGGAATCGCTAGTAATCGTGAATCAGAATGTCACGGTGAATACGTTCCCGGGCCTTGTACACACCGCCCGTCACACCATGGGAGTGGACTGCACCAGAAGTGGTTAGCTTAACCTTCGGGGGAGCGATCACCACGGTGTGGTTCATGACTGGGGTGAAGTCGTAACAAGGTAGCCGTAGGGGAACCTGCGGCTGGATCACCTCCTTACCGACGACGTCACCGGCTGTCGGCAAGTGCTCACACTGAATTACCTGATCGGCCAGAGCAAAGACTGTTTGGGTAAAGGCCCAGCGTGACCAATGGGTCTGTAGCTCAGTTGGTTAGAGCGCACCCCTGATAAGGGTGAGGTCGGCAGTTCAAGTCTGCCCAGACCCACCATTCTCCCACTCGGTTGGTTAGAGCGCACCCCCTGGGGTGGGATCAAGAGGAGGGTGAGGTCGCCGGGTTTTGTTCAAGTCTGCCCAGACCCACCATTCTCTCGCTCAGTTGGTTAGAGCGCACCCCCTGGGGTGAGATAAAGAGGAGGGTGAGGTCGCCGGGTTTTGTTCAAATCTGCCCAGACCCACCAAATTTGCGTGATACGTCGTTGCTTCAATACTCGCATAGCAGGCTATGCGTCGCATTGAAGCGCCTAGTCTCACACAAATTGCATTTTATCGGGGCCTTAGCTCAGCTGGGAGAGCGCCTGCCTTGCACCAGGAGGTCGCGCCGGGGTCGCGCACGACTTCGATCCCGCTAGGCTCCACCACTCCGCCCCGCAGTCTTAGCTGATCGGATCCGCAGTCACAAGCCATCGTCACATCAAGTGATGTCAGGTTTTTGACTGTCGATTGACAGTGGCTCTTTAACAATGTGAATCATGCTGACAAGTTTCTTCCGAGAGGAAGAGACGCGAGATACGTCTCAAGCGTATCCGGCAATTGTCGATGCAATCGCGGACCAGACCCTTTGGGGTTATATGGTCAAGCGATGAAGCGCATACGGTGGATGCCTAGGCAGCCAGAGGCGATGAAGGACGCGGTAGCCTGCGATAAGGCTCGGTGAGGTGGCAAACGACCTGTGACCCGGGCATTTCCGAATGGGGAAACCCACCCCGCAGCAGCGGGGTATCCCACACTGAATCCATAGGTGTGGGAGGCGAACCGGGGGAACTGAAACATCTCAGTACCCCGAGGAAAAGAAATCAACCGAGATTCCCCCAGTAGCGGCGAGCGACCGGGGACTAGCCCTTAAGCGGCACGACTGGTAGGCGAACACGCTGGGAAGCGTGGCCATAGCGGGTGATAGCCCCGTAGCCGAAACCTGAGTGTCGTGAAATCGAGTAGGTCGGGGCACGTGAAACCTTGACTGAACATGGGGGGACCATCCTCCAAGGCTAAATACTCCTGGCTGACCGATAGTGAACCAGTACCGTGAGGGAAAGGCGAAAAGAACCCCGGAGAGGGGAGTGAAATAGATCCTGAAACCGTATGCGTACAAGCAGTGGGAGCCGACGTGTTCGGTGACCGCGTACCTTTTGTATAATGGGTCAGCGACTTATTTTCAGTGGCGAGCTTAACCGATTAGGGGAGGCGTAGGGAAACCGAGTCTTAACTGGGCGACCAGTCGCTGGGAATAGACCCGAAACCGGGCGATCTATCCATGAGCAGGTTGAAGGTTGAGTAACATCAACTGGAGGACCGAACCAGGATCTGTTGAAAAAGATTTGGATGACTTGTGGATCGGAGTGAAAGGCTAATCAAGCCCGGAGATAGCTGGTTCTCCTCGAAAGCTATTTAGGTAGCGCCTCACGTATCACCGCCGGGGGTAGAGCACTGTTTCGGCTAGGGGGTCATCCCGACTTACCAACCCGAGGCAAACTCCGAATACCGGTGAGTGCGAGCGTGGGAGACACACGGCGGGTGCTAACGTCCGTCGTGAAAAGGGAAACAACCCAGACCGTCAGCTAAGGTCCCGAAATCCTGGTTAAGTGGGAAACGATGTGGGAAGGCTCAGACAGCTAGGAGGTTGGCTTAGAAGCAGCCATCCTTTAAAGAAAGCGTAATAGCTCACTAGTCGAGTCGGCCTGCGCGGAAGATGTAACGGGGCTCAAACCAGGTACCGAAGCTACGGGTGTGCCTGCATCACTTAAGGCTATTCGATTAACGTCGCGAAGCGACGTTCAAGCGCTCCCCGAACGTTGAGTCGGGTGGGCGGATCATGATGAGTAGGCTTAAGGATGCAGGCACGCGGTAGAGGAGCGTCGTGTAAGCCGACGAAGGTGAGTCGAGAGGTCTGCTGGAGGTATCACGAGTGCGAATGCTGACATGAGTAACGACAAGGGGAGTGAAAAACTCCCCCGCCGGAAGACCAAGGGTTTCTGTTCGACGCTAATCGGAGCAGAGTGAGTCGGCCCCTAAGGCGAGGCCGAAAGGCGTAGTCGATGGGAAACGGGTCAATATTCCCGTACCTCACAGGATTGCGATGGGGGGACGAAGAAGGCTAGGTGGGCCAGGCGTTGGTTGTCCTGGTGAAAGTCAGTAGGCTGGGGGATCAGGCAAATCCGGTTCCTCAAGGCCGAGAGACGAGACGAAGGCCCCACGGGGCCGAAGTCATCGATGCCACGCTTCCAGGAAAAGCCTCTAAGCTTCAGATTCTGTGGGACCGTACCCCAAACCGACACAGGTGGTCAGGTAGAGAATACCCAGGCGCTTGAGAGAACTCGGGTGAAGGAACTAGGCAAAATGGTGCCGTAACTTCGGGAGAAGGCACGCCGCGCTAGTGTGAAGGGCCTGGCGCCTGGAGCACGAGGCGGTCGAAGATACCAGGTGGCTGCAACTGTTTATTAAAAACACAGCACTCTGCAAACGCGCAAGCGGACGTATAGGGTGTGACGCCTGCCCGGTGCCGGAAGGTTAATTGATGGTGTTAGCGCAAGCGAAGCTCCTGATCGAAGCCCCGGTAAACGGCGGCCGTAACTATAACGGTCCTAAGGTAGCGAAATTCCTTGTCGGGTAAGTTCCGACCTGCACGAATGGCGTAATGATGGCCACGCTGTCTCCACCCGAGACTCAGTGAAATTGAAATCGCCGTGAAGATGCGGTGTACCCGCGGCTAGACGGAAAGACCCCGTGAACCTTTACTACAGCTTCACACTGGATGCTGATGTTGCTTGTGTAGGATAGCTGGGAGGCTTGGAAGCCCGGACGCCAGTTCGGGTGGAGCCGACCTTGAAATACCAGCCTGGCATCATTGGCGTTCTAACTCAGGTCCGTGATCCGGATCGAGGACAGTGTGTGGTGGGTAGTTTGACTGGGGCGGTCTCCTCCCAAAGGGTAACGGAGGAGCACGAAGGTACCCTCAGCACGGTTGGAAATCGTGCAGTGAGTGCAAGAGCATAAGGGTGCTTGACTGCGAGACAGACACGTCGAGCAGGTACGAAAGTAGGTTCTAGTGATCCGGTGGTTCTGTATGGAAGGGCCATCGCTCAACGGATAAAAGGTACTCCGGGGATAACAGGCTGATACCGCCCAAGAGTTCACATCGACGGCGGTGTTTGGCACCTCGATGTCGGCTCATCACATCCTGGGGCTGAAGTCGGTCCCAAGGGTATGGCTGTTCGCCATTTAAAGTGGTACGCGAGCTGGGTTTAGAACGTCGTGAGACAGTTCGGTCCCTATCTGCCGTGGGCGTTGGAGATTTGAGAAGAGCTGCTCCTAGTACGAGAGGACCGGAGTGGACGCACCTCTGGTGTTCCGGTTGTCACGCCAGTGGCATTGCCGGGTAGCTATGTGCGGACAGGATAACCGCTGAAGGCATCTAAGCGGGAAGCCCCCTTCAAGATGAGATCTCCCCGAGGCCTCGAGCCTCCTGAAGGGCCCAGCGAGACCAGCTGGTTGATAGGCCGGGTGTGGAAGCGCTGCAAGGCGTTGAGCTAACCGGTACTAATGGCCCGTGCGGCTTGACCATATAACACCCAAGGGGTCTGTGATTGCAGACGATGACGGATACGCGAGACGTGTCGGTCGGCATGATTCATATGTTTTTCGCCTGACGACCACAGCGAGCGGGTCCCACCTGATCCCATGCCGAACTCAGCAGTGAAACCGCTCAGCGCCGATGGTAGTGTGGGGTCTCCCCATGCGAGAGTAGGTCATCGTCAGGCACCTTTTCAGAAACCCCGGCCATTGGTCGGGGTTTCGTCGTTCAGGGGTCTCCCACGGA
>NZ_JCAKFQ010000059.1:0-5219 GCF_059509875.1 Halomonas sp. LMYGS-3
GATGTCTGCATGGGCCCTCCGGCATCGTGTTTCTTTGGCGAGCAACAACATGCCAGCCCATGCAGACTTTTTTCAATGCTAATATCCTGTTTTTCTTATCTATTTCGTGGGGAGGCGCCAGGGTCAGACCCTTAAGTCTACTTTGGGGTCTGACCCCTCAGCAAACTTTGGGGTCTGACCCTCGATTCCCCGCCGCCACCGTTCAGCTTCGACACTCACTATGCGACAGTAACCGTTCCACCGGTGATTCGACGGAGACCCCATGCCCCGCTACCCCGACCATCTGCTGGGCGACGGCCCGACCAACCCCTTCCCCGGCGTGCGCGTGCTCGAACGCCGCCTGGGCCGCGAGATCCCCCACCAACTGGGCTCCAACGAGGGCCTCGACATGCCCCACCGCGCCTTGCGCGCGCACTTCGGCGACGCCATGGCCGAACACGTCTACAGCTACGGCGACGCCGAGGCCCTCGGCATCCGCCGGCGCCTGGCCGACCAGCAGGGCATCCCGCTCGAGGCGCTGCTGGTCGATGCCGGGGCCGACAGCCTGATCGCCCTGGCGCTGCGCGCCGTCGCCGAGCCCGGTCTGACCGTGGTCGGCACCGCCGGCACCTACCCCACCTTCGGCTACTTCGCCCGGGGCCAGGGCTGCCGCCTGGTCGAGGTGCCCTACGACGAGGGGCCCGGCCGCCTCGCCCCGGACCTCGCGGCCCTGGCACGTGCCGCCCACGAGCACGACGCGCGGCTGGTCTACCTGGCCAACCCCGACAACCCCGGCGGGCACCTGCACGACGACGACGCCGTGCGCGGGCTGCGCGCCGAGCTGCCCGACGACTGCTGGCTGCTGCTCGACGAGGCCTACCACGATTTCCGCGACGACGCCGAGAGCCCCTTTTCCCGCGAGGTGCTCCCCGGCGTGATTCGCCTGCGCACCCTGTCCAAGGCTCACGGCCTCGCCGGCCTGCGCGTCGGCTACGCCATCGCCGAGCCCGAAACGCTTGCGGTGATGATGAAGGTGCGCATCCACTACGCGGTATCGACGCTCTCCCAGGCCGCCGCCGAGGTGGTGCTCGACCACCCCGCGGAGAGCCGGGCCCATGTCGCCGCCGTGCTCGAACGCCGCGAGCGCCTGGCCGCGCACTTCCGCGCCCTGGGCGCCGACGTCCTGCCCAGCGCCACCAACTTCATCGGCCTGCGCCTGCCCGACGCCGAGCTCGCCGGACGAGTCCATGGCGAACTGCTCGACGCCGGACGGCTGATCGCCCGCCCCGCCCACCCGGCGCTGGGGCATGTGCTGCGCATCACCGCCGTCGAGGACGCCCTGGTCCCCGGCCGCCTGGCGATCCTCGAGCGGGCCCTCGCGACGCGCTGACGCCTGCCCCACCCCCTTGTTGCTCACCGTGCGGGCGGCCTTCGTCGCCGCCCGCTGCGTCTTCCCGCTGCGCCGGCCACCGGTTGGCAGGGTCTGGAAACTGATCCATACTCGGAAGAGCCGTCTGGCAGGTATCCTGTCATACCATAAGACGAGCCAGGCGATGAAGCAGACCGAAAAGACGGCGCCCACAACACCCAACACCAACCACCAGGGACCGGATATGCGACTGCGAGACAAGACCGCCCTGATCACCGCCGCCGCCCAGGGCATCGGCCGCGCCACCGCCGTGCGCTTCGCCGCGGAGGGGGCCCGGGTGATCGCCACCGATATCGATCCGGACCGGCTACGCGAGCTGGACGCCACGCCGGGCATCGAGACCCGCCGCCTCGACGTCCTCGACCGCGCGGCGATCGCCGAACTGGCCGACGAGCTGCCGGCCCCGGACATCCTCTTCAACTGTGCCGGCTTCGTCGCCAACGGTGCCCTGCTCGAGTGCGAGGAGGCCGACTGGGAACGCTCCCTGGCGCTGAACGTCACCGCCATGTACCGCCTGATCCGCGCCCTGCTGCCCGGCATGCTCGCCCGGGGTAGTGGCAGCATCATCAACATGGCCTCGGTGGCCTCGAGCCTGAAGGGCGTGCCCAACCGCTTCGCCTATGGCGCCTCCAAGGCCGCGGTGATCGGCCTGACCAAATCGGTCGCCGCCGACTACGTGGCCCGGGGCATCCGCTGCAACGCCATCTGCCCGGGCACCGTGGACTCCCCCTCGCTGCGCCAGCGTATCCGCGACCAGGCGGCGCGCGAGCAGCGCCCCGAGGCCGAGGTCTACGACGCCTTCATCGCGCGCCAGCCGCTGGGCCGGCTCGGCACCCCCGAGGAGATCGCCGCCCTGGCCACCTACCTGGCGTCGGACGAATCCGGCTACACCACCGGCACAGCCCAGGTCATCGACGGCGGCTGGCTCGCCTGAGCGACGCGCGCGCAAGACATCCCCATAACGACCAAGGAACCCACCCATGAAACTGCTGCGCTTCGGCCCCAGGGGCCACGAGAAACCCGGACTGCTCGACGCCGACGGGGTGATCCGCGACCTCTCGGCCCATGTCCCCGACATCGACGGCCCCCACCTGGGGCGCGAACGCCTGGCGGTGCTCGCCGGGATCGACCCCGAGCGGCTGCCCGCGGTGCCCGCCGATACGCGGCTCGGCCCCTGCGTGGGGCGGGTCGGCAAGTTCATCTGCATCGGGCTGAACTACTCCGACCACGCCGCCGAGACCGGCGCCGAGGTACCCGCCGAGCCGGTGGTCTTCAACAAGTGGACCAGCGCCATCTGCGGCCCCGACGACGACGTCATCATCCCCCGCGGCTCGCAAAAGACCGACTGGGAAGTGGAACTCGGCGTGGTGATCGGCAAGGCCGGGCGCTACATCGACGAGGCCGACGCCCTGGACCACGTGGCCGGCTACTGCGTGGTCAACGACGTCTCCGAGCGGGAATACCAGCTCGAGCGCAGCGGCACCTGGGACAAGGGCAAGGGCTGCGACACCTTCGGCCCCCTCGGCCCCTGGCTGGTCACCCCCGACGAAGTCACCGACCCCCACGCGCTGGCCATGTGGCTCGAGGTCGATGGCCACCGCTACCAGGACGGCAGCACCCGCACCATGGTCTACCGTGTGCCCTTCCTGATCGGCTACCTGAGCCGCTTCATGAGCCTGCAGCCGGGCGACATCATCTCCACCGGCACCCCGCCCGGCGTGGGCATGGGCCAGAAGCCGCCCGTCTACCTGCGGCCCGGCCAGCGCATGCGCCTGGGTATCGAGGGGCTCGGCGAGCAGTGCCAGGCGGTGGTCGCCGACGCGTCGGCCTGAGCCCCCCTTCGATCCTTTGCCAGGAGCCAGACGATGAGCCACCCCATTGCCAGCGATGCGGGACAACTCGCCACCCTGCGGGTGCATGCCGCCGACAATGTCCGCGTGGCGCTGAAGGACCTGCCCGCGGGCGCGGTGATCGAGGACGACGGCCGCCGGATTCGCCTGGCCGGCCCCGTCCGCCACAAGCACAAGTTCGCCCTCGGCCCGCTGGGCGAGGGCGACAGCGTGATCATGTACGGCGTCACCGTGGGCCGGGCGACCCGACCGATCGCCGAGGGCGAGGCCATCACCACCGGGAATACCGAGCACAGCACGGCCACCACCACGCCCCAGGCGCGGCGCGGCCGCTGGCAGGCCCCCGACGTCGGCGCCTTCGCCGGCGCCACCTTCGACGGCTACCACCGCCCGGACGGAGGGGTCGGCACCGCCAACGTCTGGCTGGTCGTGCCCCTGGTGTTCTGCGAGAACCGCAACATCGAGGTGCTGCGCCAGAGCGTCGCCGACGCCCTGGGCGAGGATCCCTACCGCGACTACAAGCGCCTGGCCCGGGAGCTGCTGCACGGTGCGGCGGCGACCGAGGAGGCCGCCCCACCCCGCGAGCGGCTGTTTCCCAACGTCGACGGCGTGCGCTTTCTCACCCACACCCTGGGCTGCGGCGGCACCGACGACGACGCCCAGGCCCTCTGCCGGCTGCTCGCCGGCTATATCTGCCACCCCAACGTCGCCGGCGCCACGGTGCTCAGCCTGGGCTGCCAGAAGGCCCAGATCGAGATGCTCAAGACGGCGGTGGCCGCACGCGACCCCGAGGGGCGGCGCCCGGTGCACTACCTCGAGCAGCAGGCCAGCCGCAGCGAGGAAGCCCTGATCCGCGAGGCGCTGACCACCATCTTCGACGGCCTGGCCGAGGCCAACCGGGTCGAACGCGCCCCGGCGCCGCTCGCCGAGCTCTCGATCGGCGTCGAGTGCGGCGGCTCCGACGGCTTCTCGGGGCTCTCCGCCAACCCGCTGGTCGGTGCCGTCATCGATCGCCTGGTGGCGCTGGGCGGCAGCGGCATCCTCAGCGAGTTCCCCGAGCTGTGCGGTGTGGAGCACGAACTGATCGCCCGCTGCCGCGACGACCGGGTCGCCGAGCGCTTCGAGGCGCTGATGAACGCCTACCAGCAGCACGCCGCACGGGTCGGCGCCGACTTCTCGATGAACCCCTCGCCGGGCAACATCCGCGACGGCCTGATCACCGACGCCATGAAGTCCGCCGGCGCCGCCAAGAAGGGGGGCGACAGCCCGGTGGTCGACGTGCTCGACTACACCGAGCCCCAGGTCCGCCGGGGCCTCAACCTGCTCTGCACCCCGGGCAACGACGTGGAATCGACCACGGCGCTGGCCGGCTCCGGCGCCAACCTGATCCTGTTCACCACCGGCCTCGGCACCCCTACCGGCAACCCGGTCACCCCGGTGCTGAAGATCGCCAGCAACAGCGACCTGGCCTCACGCATGGCCGACGTCATCGACTTCGATGCCGGGCCGATCATCCGTGGCGAAGCGACCATCGACGCGCTCGCCGAGCGCCTGCTGCAGCAGTGCATCGACGCGGCCTCCGGGCGCTACCGTCCCAAGGCCGTCGCCCTGGCCCAGTACGACTTCATCCCCTGGAAACGCGGCGTCTCGCTCTGAGCGCCCCGCATGAGCGCTCCCACCAGGCGGGGGATTTGCCTCCCTGTGGGAGCCACGCTTGCGGGGCGATGCGCCGCAAAGCGGCGCGGGGCGGTCGCCTGCCCCGTACGCGGCCACCGCCGGGGCGTCTGCGGCGCCAATCGCTCGGCGGAGCCAAGCGCCTACCAGGCAGGGAATCTACCCCCTGATAGGGGTCGGGAAGGCTTAGCCTCCCCGCCCTCCGAACCGTGCGTGCGGTTCTCCCGCACACGGCTCTCCAGTCGATGGTTTCAGCATCGTGATTGGCTCGCCTTCCGCCAGGCTTC
>NZ_JCAKFQ010000060.1:0-4902 GCF_059509875.1 Halomonas sp. LMYGS-3
CGAAGCCTGGCGGAAGGCGAGCCAATCACGATGCTGAAACCATCGACTGGAGAGCCGTGTGCGGGAGAACCGCACGCACGGTTCGGAGGGCGGGGAGGCTAAGCCTTCCCGACCCCTATCAGGGGTGGGCGCCGCAGGCGCCCCCGGCGGATATCGCCGAGCTTGCGGATAATCGCCCAGCGCCCGCTTCGCGCCGCCATCGCCCCGCGGAGCGTGGCTCCACACAGGGGGAGGTGTGCCCACTGAGGTGATGGCTGGTGGTATGATAGCGACAGGCGCCTTTCAGGGCGCCTGTCGTGTTATGGGCGCCTGGAAATTGACGATGATGAAGGCCGAAGGCAATGAGTGAGCAGCAGGGAACCTTGTCGCTGTGGCGTCTGAGGCTGCGTAACAAGGTGCGGGTGGCAGCGGGGGCGGCACCGTCGTGGCCGGCAACCCGGCCCGTGAGGTCAAGCAGAACATCAACTGGGTGCGGTAAGGGAACCACGATGGTAGCGAAAGGACTGTTTTCCCGTGATCGGGCCTTGATGGTGAACCAGTGGGCGTTGCTGCTGGTGCTGGTGACGCTGATCGCCACGCCGGTGCGCAGCCACGCCGTGGTGGCGGTGCTGATGCTCTATGCCATCGGCTACCTGGTGGCCAATCGCGCCACCCTGCAGGTCACCCGCTTCGACTGGGCGGTGGTGGGGCTATTGAGCCTGCTGCTGCTGTCGCGGGTGCCGATCTTCGTGATCGACGACACCTCGTCGCGCTACTTGAGCCCCGGTTTTCATATGATCGCCGTGGCGCCGATCTACCTGATGCTGCGTCACCTGCTGGTGCCGGTGGACCTGCGCCACGTGCGGGGCTTCATGGAGTGGGGGGTGATCATCGGCCCCCTGGGCGCTCTCGCCGTGGCGTTCTACCAGACCCAGGTGATGGGCGCCTACCGGGCCGATGGCTTCCTGTTCAGCATCAACCTGGGGTATCTGAGCTGCGCCATGGCCTTCCTGGCGGCGAGCCTGATCCGTGGCAGCCACCGCAAGACCTGGCTGTTGATAGCGGCGCTGGCCGGGGTGATCACCTGCCTGCTGACCCTGGCCCGTGGTGCGATTCTGGTGGTGCCACTGCTGCTGGTTCTGCTGCTGCTGCTCAACGCCGACCGCCTGGGGTGGAAGGCGATCACCGCTTCCTTCGTGGCGCTGGTGACGCTGGCGCTGGTCAGCTATGCCACCCTGCCGGCGGTGGAGCGGCGGGTGGACTACAGCATTGCCGAGTTCACCAATATCGCCCAGGGCGATATCGGGGCGGCGGTCTCCAGCGGTGGACGGCTGCAACTGTGGATGGCGGCCAGCCATGCCTTCCTGGAACGCCCGCTGATCGGGTTGAGCTACGATGAGCGCGAGGCGCAGATCGCCGAGCTGGTCGAGCAGGGCGTGCTCACCGAGTGGGTGCTGGGGGTTCAGCGCGGCCACGCCCATAGCCAGTACTTCGAGATGGCGGCCACCGGGGGGGTGCTGGGGCTGCTCGCCCTGCTGGGGTACCTGGTGGCGCCGGGGATCTACCATTGGCGGCTCTACCGTCGCGATCATCGCAATCCCTGGGCCCAGGTCGCCCTGGTGTTTACCGTGGGCTTCGTCCTCTACGGCTTCACCGAGGCGGCGATTCACCATGAGATGATGACGACCTTCTATGCCTATATGCAGGTGGTGTTGCTGGCGCTGGCGGTGTGTCATCGGCATGGCGCCGTGGGTATTCCACAGGGAAGGGAGTGAAGCCTTGCGTACCTTGGTGGTGGTTCATTCGCTCAAGATGGGCGGTATGGAGCGCGTGGCGGTCAATCTGGCCGATGCCTTTGCCGAGGCGGGGCATGAGAGCCACCTGCTGACCTTTCGGCGCGTGCGCAAGCCGCTGGCGCCCGAGCATTCCGAGGTGCAACTGCACCAGTTCTCATTGCTCTGGGCGCTGCGCCTGACCCTGGTGGGGCTGCTGATCGAGTGGCTGGCGCGCTGGTTTCTCAACCCGATCATCCGTCGCTCCTGCCCAATCGGCGCCATTCGCCGGCTGATGCTGGTTGATGAGCCGGACCTGCCTGACGAGCCCTATCTCGTGACGGTGGCACGGCTGGTGCCGGCCAAGGACCAGGCATTGCTGCTGCGAGCCTACGCGCAGTCGGGGCTGGCAATGCCACTGGTGCTGGTGGGCGACGGCCAGGAGCGTGGGCGGCTAGGGGCGCTGGCCGAAGAGCTCGGCATCGCCGGGCGGGTCCGCTTCGCCGGGCAGCGCGACAACCCCTACCCGTGGATGCGCCAGGCACGGCTCTTCGTGCTGAGCTCGCGCTTCGAGGGCATGGGCATCGTGCTCTTCGAGGCCCTGGCCTGCGGCACGCCGGTGCTGTCGGTGGACTGTCCCGGCGGTATCCGCGAGATCCTCAAGGGGCCGCTGACATCCAGCATTGTCGAGCACGACGAAACCGCCCTGGCCGAGGGCATGCGGGCCGCTGTGGCGGGTGAGAAGCCGCTCATCGATGAGGCCTGGCTGGATGACTTCAAGCCCGAGACGGTCGCCGGGAAGTTTCTCTCGCCTCCTGATATCGAACGGACTGCCCGGCTGGCGGGTGCTACCAAGGGAGGGGAGCAATGATTGACGTGGCACCCGGAGTGAACCCGCTGCAGGGCGCCTAGGCGTTGACCGCCAAGATGGCCGATGACCGCCAGCGCCCCGCAGAGCGTGGCCCCACAGGGTGGTAGATTCCCTGCCTGTAGCTTGGCTCCGCCGAGCGATCGCTCGATCAGCAACCGGGGCCTGCGCGACGCGCATTACCGGCGGTGGATCCATGACGACATGAAACAGCGTTGGCTGGCCGGTTGACGGGTGCCAGGCGTCAAGGGCGGGCTGGGTCAGGCGCCGCGGCCGCCCCTAACGGGTCTGGCCCCGGCCGAGTCGTTGGCCCGTGATGGTGGGCGTGGCAGGTGTCGGGGTTGCCCGTTGCCTGCAATGGTCAGGCTGATTCGGTATCGAATGCCACGATCTGGCGCTTCTCGCGGGAGAACTCGACGCCGATCAGGTGAATGGGCTTGCCCTGAGCGCGGTACTTGTCGGCGTAGCCTTGGTCCTTCAGCTGCTGAAGCGCCTTGCCCTCCGGTACCTGCTCCACCACCTTGAACTCGAAAAGATACAGGTGGCCGCCGAAGTCCACGGTCATGTCGACCTTGCCGGTATTGCTGGCGTCTTCCACGGTCACGTCCACGCCGAGCGCGGCAAAGTGGCTGTAGAACACGCTGGCGTAGTGTCCTTCGTACTTGGCAATCGGGTTGTTGCGGTACCAGTCGTGTGGCAGCCCGGCGTAGAGGGCCTTGAGATGCGCCTCCAGGCCTGCAAGGTCGTTGGCGAGAAGGTGCGTGAACAATGTCTTGCGGTGACGAGGCGCATTGTCCACCCCAAGCGACGGTAGCAAGGCCTGGTTGAGGCTGGTTTCCACTTCCTGATTGGGAAAGCCCAGGGTGTAGAGCCGGTATCCCGTCATGGGCTCTTCCGCCTGCTTGATGGTCAGGTAGCCCGACTGGAACAACAGGCCCTCGGTGGCGATCTCGTCCACGTCAAAACGACTGAGGAGCTCCGGCTCGGTTTCCCACTGTTCCAGCCTTGGGGTGTAGAGGCCACGCTGCCGCAGCAGGTCCACCAGGAAGGTGGGGGTGGCCGATTCGAACCAGTAAGGGCCGAACTGACGCTTCTGCAGGAGCAGCAGGACGTCGAAGGGGTTATAGACAGCGGTAGTGTCTTGGCCGCCCCAGCGGTAGCCGTTGTACCAGCGGCGGATCTCGGCGCGGTCCAGGCCGGGCAGCTCCGGGGCGAACACCGTGTCCAGGTCCTCGTCGGTATAGCCGCAGATGGTGGCGTAGGGCGCGTCCAGGGTGACGTCATTGAGGTTGTTCAGCCCCGAGAACAGGCTGACCTTGCTGAACTTGGAGACACCCGTGAGCAGGCAGAAGCAAAGGTGGGGATCGGCGTCCTTCAGCACCGAATACAGGTTGCGCAAGCCATCACGCAAGGCACTGGCTCGCCCGACATCCGTGATGTTGTCGAGCAGGGGTTTGTCGTACTCGTCGATGAGCACCACCACGCGCTGGCCATGTTGTGCATGGGCTTGCTGGATCAGTTCCTCGAATTCGCCGGGAATGTCTGTCTCTCGCGAAAGGCTGATGCCCAGCCGCTCCCGGTTCTGGTGCAGCAGGTCACGAATCCGTTGGTCCAGGGCGTCACGAGTTCCCAGGTGACCACCCGCAAAGCTGAGGCGAACGACAGGATGCCGGATCTGCCAGTCCCACTTGTCGTGTATGTAGAGCCCCTCGAACAGGGCCTCTCGCCCTTCGAACAGGCAGCGCAGGGTATCCACCAGCAAGCTCTTGCCGAAGCGGCGGGGGCGAGACAGGAAGTAATACTTGCCGGCCTCGATCAGCCGATGGATATGCAAGGTCTTATCCACATAGTAATAGCCATCCTCGCGGATATCGGCAAAGGTCTGGATACCGATGGGCAGCTTGCGGCGATGTGCGGTTGTCAAGATGACCTCCCGAGGCAGGGCGCTGGCCTGTCGAGCGCCTAGCATAGCATGCGCGGGAGGCGGTGTTGGCCCCAGGCGAAGCCTTTGGGGTCTGACCCTCAGGCTGCAACGTACTGAAATATTGGCAATTCCTGACAACCTGGCAGCGAACAGGGTCAGACCCCAAAGGCGCGATCTCGGTGCCTTTTTCGGCCAGCATGCTGCCAATGTCGAGAAATTCGTGGGGATCCGCCAGGGTCAGACCCGAATGGCACTTACTTAAGCTTTTTCGGATGTCCGTAGCGTTGGATTTCCTCACGCGCTTGGTGGCGATGCGTTTTCAATAACCGGTGGGGCCGGGGGCGCCGTTTGATGGCCCT
>NZ_JCAKFQ010000061.1:0-4862 GCF_059509875.1 Halomonas sp. LMYGS-3
GGTTTGTGTGTGGTTTCGCGACTTGCACAATACCGTATTCCATCGTCCGTTTTCTTGTAAATCAACCGATTATGCGTCGGTCAGCGCCTTAAGTAAGTGCCATTCGGGTCAGACCCCGGCGGCGGCGAAACCGCGCGCCAAGCCCACCATGACGGGCTTCGTGACTTGGCTGGGGCCTGACCCGATAGGGGCGGCCTTGGCCCCTGAACCGGGTCAACTTCTCGTGCCGAGAAATCCCTATGCTGCCTCTAACGGCTTTGCCTTCTCGATGCGCTCGCGTCGCTTGGCATCGTGCGTGGCTTCCCAGAGATCGGTTTGTTGCTGCAGGTGCAGCCAAAACTGCGGGGAGTTGCCAAAGACGCGCGCGAGCATGAGCGCGGTATCGGCCGTGATCGCTCGCTTGTTGCGACACAGTTCGTTCACCAAACGAGGAGAAACCCCCATCTGCCGGGCCAGCCGGGTCTGGCTCAGGCCGAGCGGCTCGAGGAATTCGAAAACCAGAACCTCACCAACGCTGGTGGGCTTGCGATTGGTCATACTCATGTCGTTCACCTATAGCTATGAGGGTCCAGGTAGAGGTGATGGGCCTTCTCGCCTTCCCACTCAAAGATCAGCCGATACTGTTTGTTGACGCGGATCGAACACTTCCCTGCCAATTTGCCCTGCAGATGCTCAAAGCGATTCCCGGGTGGGACGCGCAGGTCGTTCTCATCAGTTGCAGCATCGATGATGTCTAGTTTGCGAGCCAAGGCGGATTCGATATTGCTGGGGATATTCCGATGGCTGGTACCATCGCAAAAGAATGCTTCAAGCCATGGGTCACGAAAGCTGCTGACCATCGACGCCTCCTTGCTTTATTACATTATACCACCATATGTAATAGCCCGCCATTTCATCATGCGAGTATGGAGCCAGTCCCCGGCGGTATCGCCCATCACTGGCGGTCAGCCTCATCAGACCTGGCCACCAACGCCGGAAGGCCCCGGGGGTCAGACCCCGGCGGCGGCGCACCCGCGTGCCACGCCCACCACCACGGGCCAATGACTCGGCCGGGGCCTGACCCGATAGGGGCTATCCCGACGCCTGAACCGGGCATCGAGATCAGGACGCCGCGCCCACCGGGGCAAACAGCAGCGCCAGGTCCTCTTCGTCGAACAGCGGGCCGTCGGCGCCGCGTTCCGCGCTGCCTTCCAGGATGGAGGTGGCCAGGTCGGCCTTGCGGGCCTGCAGGTCGACGATGCGTTCCTCCACCGTGCCGGCGCACACCAGCTTGTAGACGAACACCGGGTTCCGCTGGCCCAGGCGATGGGCACGCCCCGTCGCCTGGGCTTCCACGGCGGGGTTCCACCAGGGGTCGTAGTGAATCACGGTATCCGCGGCGGTCAGGTTGAGCCCCACGCCACCGGCGCGCAGGCTGATCAGGAACACCGGCACCTCGCCCTCCTGGAAGGCCGCCACGCGCTCGGTGCGCACCTTGCCCGGGGTGTCACCGGTGAGCGTGGTATAGGGGATGCCGTCACTCGCCAGCGCCTTGCCGATCAGGTCCAGCATCTCGGTGAACTGGGAGAACACCAGGATGCGCCGGCCCTCCTCGATCAACGGCGGCAACAGCTCGCGCAGCTGGTCGAGCTTGGCCGAACGCCGCACCCGCTGGGCGCTATCCAGCTTGACCAGGCGCGGATCGCAGCACACCTGGCGCAGCTTGAGCAAGGCATCGAGCATCACGATGCCGGAGGCCGCCAGGCCGCGCTCGGCAATGGCCTGCTGGACCCGCTGATGCTGCGCCAGGCGCAGGGTCTCGTAGAGCTCGCGCTGGGCGCCGGGCAGAGTGATCTCCCGGCGGTTCTCTATCTTCTCGGGCAGCTCGGTGAGCACTTCCTGCTTGGTCCGTCGCAGCATGAGCGGCGCGATGCGCCGGGAAAGGCGCTGGCGGGCCGCCACATCGCCCTCCTTCTCGATCGGCGTGCGGAAGTGCTGGCCGAACCACTGCTGGCTACCCAGGACACCCGGCGCCACGGCGTCCAGCTGGGCCCACAGCTCGCCCAGGTGGTTCTCCAGCGGTGTGCCGGTCATGGCCAGCGTGCGGCCGGCCTCGAGGGCCCGTACCGCCTGGGCGGTCTGGCTGGCGGCGTTCTTGATCGCCTGGGCCTCGTCCAGCACCAGCAGCCCGAAGGTCTGCTCGCGCAGGTGCTCGACGTCGCGAATCAGCAGCGGATAGGTGGTCACCACCAGGTCGGCCTCGGCAAGCCGCTCGGCCATCTGCCGCTGGCGCTCGGCCTTGCCACCCTGCAGGGCCAGCACCCTCAGGCCGGGCGCGAAGCGTGCCGCCTCGGCACACCAGTTGCCGACCAGGCTGGTGGGCGCCACCACCAGGGTCGGCGACACCAGGGCGCCCCGCTGCCGTTCGTCCAGCACATGGGCCAGCACCTGGATGGTCTTGCCCAGGCCCATGTCGTCGGCCAGAATGCCGCCGCTGGGCAGCTCGGACAGGAAGCGCAGCCACGCCAGGCCATGCGCCTGGTAATCGCGCAACCGGCCGGTGAATCCCTGCGGCGCGGGCAGCCGGGCGGGCAGCGCCTTGAGGCGGTGCACCAGATCGGTCATCCCCTCGCGCCCCTGCCACCGTTCCCGCGTCGCCAGCGGCTCCAGCCCCTGGGCGGCGGTGACCGGCAGCCGCAGGGCGCCCGCCTCGGCGTCGCCGAGCCAGTCCAGGATCGGGGTCATCAGGCCTCGCAACCGGGCCAGGGGCAGCACCAGCTCTCGCTGGTCGTCCAGCGCCAGCGCATAGGTGGCGTCGTCGGGCTCGTCGTCGGGTGCGTCCAGGGGGAAGTCGGGATCCTCGAGCAGCTGCTGCAGGAGCGGCAGGAGGTCGAGGCGCTCGCCTTCCACCTCGATATCCAGGCCCAGCTCGAACCAGCCGTTACCCGCCGGGGCCAGTTCACCATGCCAGGCGTCCGGCGTCAGCCGTCGCGGCTCCTCGGGGAAGTCGGCAGCGAAGGTCACCCGGCAGCCGGCCCGGCGCAGCCGGTGGATCATCGGCCACCATGCCTCCGGGGGCGAAAGGTGCGTGAACCACTGCGCCGCCGTCTCGGGGGGCTCACCGTCGAGCGGCAGCAGCAGCGTCCACGGCGGCAGGTCGAGATCGGGCGCCGCCTCCTGCTCGACGAGACGCTCCAGGGACACCATGCCGGAGGGCAGCGAGCGCACCAGGGCGCGCTCCGCCTCGGCATCACGGCTCACGGTGACCTGCTGGCCGCGATGGAAGACGCGCGCCTGCTCCCCCTCCTCCGGCGCCACGCTCACACCGTCGTAGTCGAAGGTCACCACCCCGGCGCCCACCGAGCGGATGCGGCCATACCAGGCGTGGGCGCGAACGTCCACCACCTCCATGTGAACGCACAGCCCGGGCGTCACCCCCTCCAGCGTCGTCTCCTCCACCACCGCCGGGGGCGGCAGTTGGGCGGCCAGGGAGGAGCCCTGCAGGCGCTCCGCCAGCCAGTCGCTCATCTCGGGGGGCACCTCCGGGGCGGAGCGCAGCCGTTGCAGCAACCGCAGGTTGCCTTCCAGCGGGCCCAACAGGCCATGCTCAGGATCGAGGTAACACAGGCCCCGCCCGGCCTTGACGATCATGGCCTCGGACGAGCAGGTACCTTCGGGCAGGAGCGCCGCCCGGAGCCGCTGCACACCGTCGTCATCGGCCTGCCAGGCGGGCGCCGCCCGACAACCAGGCCCCAGCGCCAGCGCCGTGCCGGTCTGCTTGCGGTAATACAGCAGCGGCGGCTCTGCCGCGTCCAGCAACTCCCACAGCGCGCGGACCTGGTAGGGATGCACCAGCGACGTCCAGCCGCGCTGCAGCGAGGAGAGGTAGGCGTCCCGAGGCTCGCCCTGGAGCAGCAGCGTCAGCCGCTCCTCCAGCGCGACCGGCCAGCCGTCCGCCGGCGCCGGCGACAGCTCGCCCGTATCGTGCAGCGCGATGGGCTGGGGCCTGACCCAGGCGCGTGACGCCTGCTGCTTGCGGGACGCCTGGCGCGAGGGGCGCAGCCACACCGCCTGCACCTTCAGGGCCGGCAGACCGATATCGGGCGTGATATCGAGGAAGAGCCCCAGACGGTGCCGATCGTCCACCGTCTCCTGGGCCGAGGAGCCAGGTGCCTCGCACCACGCCAGCCAGCGAGACCAGGTCTTCTCCAGTTCCGACAGGGCCGGGTCCTGCGCGGAATCGCCGCCGTGAGCAGGGCCCCCCAGCGCCTTCATCCGGTTCAGGAAGGCATCGATCAAGGCCACGGCATGCTTGCACTGCGATGCCACCGGGCAGCTGCAGTCCGCGATGACCCCCAGGTTGGCACGGTCCGGATAGATCGCCACCTGGGTACCATAGGGTTGCCGCCCCCGCCCGGCCACCTCGCCATGCAGCTCCAGCAGCGTGTCGTCCTGTTCGGCCTCCAGGTGCTCCCCCACTCGCCCCTCGTGGGAGTAGACCAAGCCCCTCACCAGCGACTGATCATCGAACGAATCCTGCCACGCCAGCCCGCGCAGCACCTCATACAGCCGATACGCCGCCTGTTGTGAAACCTGCTCCAGCACTCGCCTCTCCTGCACCCGTCGCCCACTATCCATGGCCATTCACCATGCCCGGTAGCGGTAAATAACATTGCCCCACCGTGATGTCGAGGCCAACGCGAGGAGGCCCCGAGCCCCGGGGGTCAGACCGAATCCCCACGAATATCCCGGCAATGGCGGCACGTTCGCCGAAAACTGTTTAGGGTTGCACCCTCTTGTCGGCACAGAAACTCGGCGGCCGCCTATACTCAGCGCTGGTGCCAGAGGCGCAGCCGTCGTCTTTTTGGAGGTCCGTCCCCGTC
>NZ_JCAKFQ010000062.1:0-1936 GCF_059509875.1 Halomonas sp. LMYGS-3
GATAGGGGTCGGGAAGGCTTAGCCTCCCCGCCCTCCGAACCGTGCGTGCGGTTCTCCCGCACACGGCTCTCCAGTCGATGGTTTCAGCATCGTGATTGGCTCGCCTTCCGCCAGGCTTCGGTCATGGTGAAAAGCCCGGCGTTGGCGAAGGTCTTGTTCGGCCAGCGCCGATGGTCATCCCGGGTCCCGCCGCGGCCGGGCCGCTTCTCCTGCTTGCGCAGGATGGCCCGCAGGCGGCGCCTGATGAAGCTGTCCAGTGACCTGAACGTCGTCCGATAGGCGTGCTTGAAATAGCCGAACCAGCCTCGCAGGACCGGGTTCAGTGAGGCAATGATCTGCCGCAGGCTCTTGCCTTCCGTCCGGCGGGTCTTGCCCCTCACCTTGTCCTTGAAGGCCTTGAGGCTCTTCCTGCGCACCCAGCGCCTGCCCGCCTCGAAGCGGTAGCCCAGGAAGTCGAAGCCCTGGCCCTTCTGCCGGCAGTCCCCGACATGGGTCTTGTCCGGGTGCAGGGTCAGGCCGTTGGCATCGACCCAGCGGCGGATCCGTTCGAGCGCGTCTCGTGCCTGCCGTTCGCTGTGACAGAGGATGACGAAGTCATCGGCGTATCGCACCATGCGATAGCCGTGCCGGGTCATTTCCACGTCCAGCGGGTGCAGGTAGAGATTCGCCAGCAGGGGACTGACGATCGCCCCTTGGGGCGATCCGGCCGTGGGCGTCCAGCGGGCCATCTCGCTGACGATGTCCTGCGTCAGCCAGGCGCGGAGCAACGACAGAAGACGTCCGTCACTGATCCGTTCCTCGACCCGCGCCATCAGACGGTCATGCGGGATGCTGTCGAAGTACCCCTGCAGGTCGGCGTCGACCACCCAGGTCTGGCCGTCCTTGAGGGCCTCATCGACGTCCCGCAGTGCATCCCGGCAGCCTTTCCCCGGTCGGAAGCCGTAGCTCATCGGCAGGAACTCCCGCTCGAAGATCGGTTCGATGACCTGCTTCACCGCCGTCTGGACGATGCGGTCCTTGACGGTCGGAATCCCCAGTGGGCGCGTCTTGCCGTCTCCCTTGGGGATCTCGACCCGTCGGACCGCCTGCGGGCGGTAGCGCCCCTCGGCCAGGTCCGTCGCGAGCTCCGCGAGATAGCGATCCGACTGGGCAGCGAAACGCGACAGGCTCTGCCCGTCCACCCCGGCCGCGCCCCGGTTGCGGGCGACCCGCACCCAGGCGCCAGCGAGGGTCGACGGACGGTGTACCTTGTCGATCAGGCTGAACCATTTGCGACCTTTGACGCCGTTAGCCAGCGCCGCCAACATGCGATCCGTCCAGATCGAGCGGTCCACCCAGGGCCAGTTGGCCGGGTGTGACGCACCTTGCTTAGCCCCGCTCGGGGGCACTGTCAGTGCTTTGCCGTGGCGCTCACTCATCTCTGGTCGTCTCTCGCATCCATCTTCCTGCCTTCCTTCCCTCGGCACAGGTTCTGTTCTCTGTGCCTCCTGTGCGGCACCTTGGCGGTAGGCAGAGTCAGCGCTCTCGCATCTACAGACCCCGGCTTTCGCCGGGGTGAGCCATGGCCAAGGCGTGACCCGCACGCCGGTACTATGATGGCTCTGACTCCTGACCGCCGTCACCTCGGGGTCAGGTCTCCCCGCTTATCTCGTGCACCCTTCCTGACGTTCCGCCTCCAACCACCTGGCAGGCCCCGTCGTCGCTTTATCCGCCATCCCAGCGCGACGGGTGAATTTCAGGCTTCGCTACCTCCCAGCGAGCTCGCCACCTGACCCGGCCGAATCGAGTTCGTCATCCTACGGACCGCCAGTTCGCCTCCGGTTGCTCCCCACCCCGCCTCGCGGCGACGCAGTTACCTTCGGCTACGGGGTCATGGCTTACCCCGGTGCGGACTCTCACCGCACTGTGTGCACGCCTTCACGGGCGCACTGGGAGC
>NZ_JCAKFQ010000063.1:0-1634 GCF_059509875.1 Halomonas sp. LMYGS-3
CTTCCTAAGAAACCCGCTGCCTGACGGCTTGCACCGGCGCGAGTTCGAAGCCGAGTGACTTGGCGCGTCGCTGCAGGTTGCTCACCAGGCGTTGCCGGTAGCGCGCCTCGTAGTAGTCCACACCAGGGTCGCGGTACTGCCACCCATAGCGCAGGGTGTGGTAGAACAGCACGGCGATCTTACGCGCCGTGGCGGTCACCGCCTTGGCCTTGCCGATGCGACTGGCCAGGCGTCGGTAGAACGCGCCCAGTGCGGTGTCGGTGCGCCCGAGGACATTCGCCGCCAGGCGCAGGAGGGCCGCCGCTCGGCTCTTGGTGCGTCGCGTTCGCGAGGATAGCACCTTGCCGCCGGAGATCTTGTTGCCGGGCGCCAGGGCCAGCCAGGACGTGAAGTGCTTGGCCGTCGGCCAGCGGCTCATGTCGATGCCGCATTCGCCGATCAGCTTGAGGACCAGGTAGGCACCGAGCCCGTGGATCTGGGTCAGGTCCGTGCCGACGATCCGGAACAACAGCTCGCGCACGCCAAAGGTCGGCGCATTGTGGTTGGCTTCGCGATGCCGAGCCGGCGGTAACGGCGTGGCTGGCGGCGGTGCGGCCGCCGCCAGCCGTTGGAGGGCCGCCTCGATGTGGCGGTCACAGTCGGCGACATGTTCATGGTAGGTGTCGTAGAGCGCCAGGGATTGCGCCAGCGCCAGCAGATGCTCGTCGCGATAGTGGCCCACCAGGGCCTGCCGGATGGTCGCCTCGCTCGACTTGCAGCGTGGGTCGCGGTAGGTGGCCAGCACGGCGGGATCCCGCTGGCCCTTGACGATCGCCCGCAGGATCTGCATCCCCGTCTTGCCCGTGATGTCAGTGACCACGTGATGAAGCTGCAGATTCATCTCCATCAGCGCCTTCTGCATGTGCTGGATATGCGAGGCGGCATAGGCCAACAGGCGCTCCCGGTGACGGACCAGCGCCCGCAGACTGGCCAGTTCCTGGCTGGGACGGAAGCTGCCGCGCAGCAAGCCATAGGCATGCAGGCGCTGCAGCCACTGGGCATCGTTGACGTCCGTCTTGCGCCCCGGCACGTTCTTGACGTCCCGGGCATTGGCCAGGATCACCTCCAGTCCTCGTTCCTCCAGGATCTCGAAGACGGGAATCCAGTAGATGCCGGTGGACTCCATGGCCACGGTGGTGATGCCGTTCTGCACCAGCCAGTCGGCCAACTGGCCCAGGTCATGGGTGAAGCTCTCGAAGCGTCTGACCGGCTCTGGGTCCCGGTCGGGCGGGATGGCCACCACATGGAAACGCGCACCGATATCGATGGCCGCGGCATCCGGGTGCACGACCTGCCACTTACTGCGACGCCGGCGGGGTGAAGACTGACGAGCCATGGCGAAGCCTCCTCGACAACCCTGTACCATGGGAAAGGCCAGAGGAGGCGGCGCTGAACGGTACTACCTTCCTAACCGGGATCGCCCAGGGTGGGCGTCACCACTGTCAAGTCCAGAACGCCGCCCGAACCACGTTTTCGGACGGGGACGGACCTCCAAAAAGACGACGGCTGCGCCTCTGGCACCAGCGCTGAGTATAGGCGGCCGCCGAGTTTCTGTGCCGACAAGAGGGTGCAACCCTAAACAGTTTTCGGCGAAC
>NZ_JCAKFQ010000064.1:0-1568 GCF_059509875.1 Halomonas sp. LMYGS-3
TGTAGACATGATGGATTGACCTGCCCCGCCTCAACGTCGTGGGTTACGTTGAGGTAGGGACCAGAACACAGAGCCACTATTGAGGGAGGCAGGTCATGAATCAGTCTAACGCAACTCAGCAATCCGTTGTTAAGGGGGCTGTGGCTGAACGACTCAGCGCTGCCAGCAACGTCCATGCTGCTTATATTGGCCTGGACGTGCATAAAGCCACCATTGCGGTATCCCTTGCCGAAGTGGGGCGTCAGGAGCCCGAGTTTCGTGGCGAGATTCCCAACGAGCCCAAGGCCGTGGACAAGTTGGTTCGTCAGCTAAACGAGCGTTTTGGCGGTCAGCCCTTGTTGTTCAGCTACGAAGCGGGACCCTGCGGCTATGGGCTCTATCATCAGGTCCAGGCCAGCGGTCATGACTGCGAGGTGGTGGCTCCGTCGTTGATCCCCCGCCGCGCCGGTGATCGCGTCAAGACCGACCGCCGTGATGCGCAGATGTTGGCCCGCCTGTCCCGCTCGGGCGAACTCACCCCGGTGTGGGTGCCCACACCGGAGCAGGAGGCGATTCGCGACCTGACGCGAGCGCGGGAGGACATGAAGGCCATCGAGCTCAAGGCCCGCCAGCGGCTGAGCGCCTTCCTGCTGCGACATGGCAAGGTCTACCGTGGTAAGAGCAAGTGGATTCCCATTCACTTTCGCTGGCTGGAGACGGTCCGCTTCGACACCCCGGTTCAGCAGATCGTGCTGGAGGAGTACGTCGATGCCGTGAAAGAAGCCCAGAGGCGAGTGGCTGGCCTGGAAAAGCAGATGGCAGCGGCGCTGCCGAGCTGGTCGCTGGCTCCGGTGGTCGAGGCGTTGATGGCGATGCGCGGGATCGGTCTGATCACGGCCATGACGGTGCTCGCTGAACTCGGCGACATCAGTCGCTTCGACTCACCGCGACAACTGATGGCCTATCTGGGCCTGGTGCCAAGCGAGCACTCAAGTGGTGGCAGCCGACGCCAGGGGGGCATCACCAGGACCGGCAACGGCCATGTTCGCCGCGTGCTGGTAGAGGCCGCCTGGAGCTACCGTTTTCCGGCGCGCAAGACGCGCATCATTCAGCAGCGTGCCGAGCGCACCTCGCCGACGGCTCAGGCCATCGCCTGGGAGGCTCAGAAGCGCCTGTGCGGGCGTTTCCGTCGGCTGACGGCCACGGGCAAGGTCAAGCAGCAGGTCACTGCGGCCGTGGCGCGAGAGTTGGCCGGCTTCCTGTGGGCGCTTGCCTGCGAGGCCATGGGCAAACCGCACGGCAGCCGAGCGACCGTATGACAACGATGTCCCAGTGTCTACGCGTCAGGGAGTGTCGGGCCGGTAGGAGAACCCCTGGCGCTCCTATGAGGCCCCCATCCTCCGGGGCGGGGTGACCCTCGACTGTAGAGCAGGGCAGCTCCGCGACGAAGTGATGACAGGTCGGTACCCAACCCACGAATACCAGAGAGATCCACCGTCGCTGATAGCCCTTCGCTCCCTGACCCGTAGGCATTGAGGACAACCGCATGCACCAGAGACAACCGAGCCCTTGACAGGTCAATCCATACC
>NZ_JCAKFQ010000065.1:0-1513 GCF_059509875.1 Halomonas sp. LMYGS-3
GCTAGACATGATGGATTGACCTGCCCCTCCTCAACGTCGTGGGTTACGTTGAGGTTGAGGCAACAACACAGAGCCACTATTGAGGGAGGCAGGTCATGACACAGTCTAACGCAACTCAGCCGTCCGTTGATCAGCACGCTATCGCCGATCGGCTCAACGCCGCCAGCAATGTCCATGCCGCCTATATCGGTCTGGATGTGCACCAGGCGAGCATCTCCGTGGCCATCGCTGAAGCGGGGCGCCAGGCGCCCGAGTTCCGCGGCGAGATTCCCCACGCGCCCCAGGCAATCGATAAGCTGGTGTGCCAGTTGAGCCAACGCTTCGCGGGACAACCCCTGTTGTTCAGCTACGAGGCCGGCCCCTGTGGCTATGGGGTCTACCACCAGATCCAAGCCAGTGGCCATGACTGTGAGGTAGTGGCACCGACGCTGATTCCCCGCAAGACCGGGGATCGTGTCAAGACCGACCGGCGCGATGCACAAATGTTGGCACGCCTGTCACGTGCGGGTGAACTGACCCCGGTGTGGGTTCCGACACCGGAGCAGGAGGCGATACGCGACCTGACACGGGCCCGTGAAGACATGAAGGCCATCGAGCTCAAGGCACGGCAACGCCTGGGGGCCTTCCTGCTACGGCATAGCAAGGTCTATCCCGGCAAGAGCAAGTGGGGGCAGGCGCATTTCCGCTGGCTGGAGAGCGTGCACTTCGACACCCCGGTTCAGCAGATCGTGCTGGAGGAGTACGTGGATGCCGTGAAGGATGCCCAGCGTCGCGTGGCCGGTCTGGAGACGCAGATGGCGGCCTCGTTGCCGGGCTGGTCGCTGGCACCCGTGGTGGAGGCGGTACAGGCGATGCGCGGCGTGAGCCTGATCACGGCCATGACGGTGCTCGCCGAACTGGGTGACATCAGCCGCTTTGACTCACCTCGTCAGCTGATGGCCTACCTGGGGCTCGTGCCCAGCGAGCATTCCAGCGGCGACAGCCGGCGCCAGGGCGGCATCACCAAGACCGGCAACGGTCATGTGCGCCGCGTGCTGGTGGAGGCCGCCTGGAGTTACCGCTTCCCGGCGCGCAAGACGCGCCTCATCCAGCGGCGGGCGGAGAAGACCTCGCCAGTGGTTCAAGCTATCGCTTGGGAGGCACAGAAACGCCTGTGCGGACGTTTCCGCCGACTGGCCGCCACGGGCAAGGTGGCACAGCAGGTGACGACGGCGGTGGCCCGAGAACTGGCGGGGTTCCTGTGGGCCATCGCCTGTGAAGTCATGGGCAAACCGCACGGCAGTCGGGCTACGGTATGAGCATAGCGTCCCAGTGTCTGCGCGTCAGGGAGCGTCGGGCCGGTGGGAGAACCCCTGAGGCTGCTATGAGGCCCCCGCCCTCCGGGGCTGGGTGACCCTCGCCACTAGACCAGGGTAGCTCCGCGACGAAGTGATGACAGGTCGGTACCCAACCCACGAATACCAGAGAGATCCACCGTCGCTGATTGCCCCTCGCTCCCTGATCCGTAGGCATT
>NZ_JCAKFQ010000066.1:0-1425 GCF_059509875.1 Halomonas sp. LMYGS-3
CGAATACATCGAGATGGAGTACAACAGCTGCCGGCTCCACTCGACCCTGGGCTACCAGACGCCGAGGGAGATTGAATTGGCAGCTGCGGCTTGAAAATGTGTCCGCTCTGGCTTGACCAGAACACGTTGCCACGGTGGCTGAGATAGCACGGCAACTCACCGCGCTCCTCCTCTTACATTAGCGGGCGTACGGATCACGTACCACGGCAATGCTTGATCGGCTGCATACAAGCTAATAAAGCAATTTCTAACAGGCAGAAACCGGCCAAGAGCGGTCATTTAGACGAAGCTGATATAACGCCGCGCTCTGCGGCAAATTTGGAGCGCAGCGGAAAATTTGTCCGACAGCAGCACCTTGTTAGCTTCACAAACCACCAGCGACAATTTCTCGTAATGACTTTATCTTCTCTTTTACATGTTCGTCTTTGATTGTGTATGTGTCCGCTGTCTTTTCAATAAAGCCTAGCTCCCACTCAGAAAGCAATTGCTCCAACCGTTCACTATGCGACGAAAGCTGGATAAGGACATACTTAATGTCTCTTGGGATTTGGCTCCATGCGTCATCTCTCGAGTCGTAGTTTGATTCCTTGCTGTCATGAAAATTCACATTATTCCCAGCGCCATTATCAGTGCACCAAACTTCGTATATTTTCAGTAGCTCTAGCGCTCGGTTTAGTAATTGAATTTCTCTCTGATTCAGTATGCTATTTTTCTGCAACCTCTTAAGTGCGCCAGATATTTCATTAGCTTTAAATGCTGCAAATGCTGCGGCCACTGCCGCTATTGCAGCAAGTAAAGGGGCAAGCGCATTTATTATTTTCGCTATTTCACACATTCTTAACTTACTTGCCTCAAGTAAGACCCTAGAATAGAGTTTCCTTTAAAATGGATTGTTTTCACCATATTTAAGAACTCGTTAAACTGATCTACTTCCTTACTTTCTGCTGAGTTTTTCTGCATGAAATCGAGCATGTTAACGTAAGCTTGCTGTTCATCGGCCGGTAAAGATGACATAGATTGACCTGATTCATATAGGTTATGGACATTCTCCATTCTTTTTAAAGCAGCTAATTGATGAATTTTGACAGCAATTTCTGGGTCATTTTCTGCTTTACTTACAAGAGTGTCTAAATCCGATTTATTTTCGTTTATGGCAGCACGCATAAACAAGCCACGAATGATTCCATGAAGGACTGCTGCAATAAAAAAGCCAGCAATAGCTCCCCAAATACCTCCTATTACTCCGCCAATTACCACCCCAAGAAACGGAAAAACTGATTTTGAAAACATTCACAAACCCCTAGGGAAACGCTGCACAAATCCCGACGCAGCTGCCTGTTCGGCTCCGGCGGGGTAGAATCTGACCATCCCGCCACCGTCTGACAGAGCCATCCGATGAAGCAGATCTCGTTCGCCCAGGCTGAG
>NZ_JCAKFQ010000067.1:0-1318 GCF_059509875.1 Halomonas sp. LMYGS-3
GACCCTGGCGCCTCCCCACGAAATAGATAAGAAAAACAGGATATTAGCATTGAAAAAAGTCTGCATGGGCTGGCATGTTGTTGCTCGCCAAAGAAACACGATGCCGGAGGGCCCATGCAGACATCCCGATTCTTTCACAAGATCCTCTCGACATCAGCCCCCGTCCTCCATGCGGCTCGCTTCAAGGCGCTGGTGACCTGCGTGCAGGCCTTGCTGGCGGGGCAGTGCCTGAGCCTGACCGCGCTGGGACGACGGTTACCCCGCCGGATCCTGCCCAAGCATGCCATCAAGTGCGTCGATCGCCTGCTCGCCAACCCGCACCTGCAGCGAGAGCGGCATTTGCTCTATGCCAATATCGCTCGCCTGCTGCTGGGGACCACGCGGCATCCCATCATCCTGGTCGACTGGTCGCCGATCGATGACCGGCGACAGCACTTCCTGCTGCGGGCGGCCATTCCGTTCGGGAAGCGGGCGTTTCCGCTCTATGAGCGCGTGCATCACAAGGAAGGCTGCCCGCGCTGCCAGAACGAGCTGCTGGCGACCCTGGCGCAGCTCCTGCCGGCGCCGGCCCAGCCGATCCTGGTCACCGACGCCGGCTTCAAGACGCCCTGGTTGCGGGCCGTCGAGGCGCGGGGCTGGTACTACGTCGGCCGGATGCGTGGCGCTACCCAGCTGCAGCGGGAAGGCGAGCGTGACTGGTATCGGTTGGACACCCTCTTTGCCCAGGCGACACGGATTCCCAAGGCCTTCGGGGCTATCACGCTGGCCAAGACCCGGCCGCTGGCCACGCGCCTCTACCTGTATCGGTGCCCCTCTCGCGGGCGCAAGGACCGCAACAAGAACGGGCAAGCCTCACGGGCCGCGCGCAGCCGCAAGGCGGCCAAGGGGCACCGTGAGCCTTGGGTGCTGGTCAGCAACCTGTCGCCACGCCACGGCATCGCCAAGAAGGTGGTCGACCTCTATGCCAAGCGCATGGAGATCGAGGAAGGCTTCCGCGACCTCAAGAGCGAGCGTTTCGGTCTGGCCTTCAACTTGCATGGCACTCGCCAGGCGCGGCGCATCGAGATCTTGCTCCTGATCGCCATGCTCGCCAGCTTCCGCATCTGGGCCTGCGGCCTGTTCCTCGACAAGACGGGTAAAGCGAAGACCTATCAGAGCAATACCCGCGGCTCGCGGCGTGATCTGTCGGTCTGGCGGCTCGGCTGCGAAGCCATCCTGGCGCGATGTCCGGTGGGCCGAACGGACGGGCTGATACGGCTCATGCGCCAGGAAGCGGAGGGACAAGCCAGTGGGTAGTTCGTGGGGATGGGTCAGGGTC
>NZ_JCAKFQ010000068.1:0-1310 GCF_059509875.1 Halomonas sp. LMYGS-3
GAGCCAAGAGCTATCAAACGGCGCCCCCGGCCCCACCGGTTATTGAAAACGCATCGCCACCAAGCGCGTGAGGAGATCCAACGCTACGGACATCCGAAAAAGCTTAAGTAAGTGCCATTCGGGTCAGACCCCGGCGGCGTCGAATCCGCTTGCAAGGCGCACCATGACGGACTTCGTGACTTGGCTGGGGTCTGACCCCATGGGGGCGGGCCTCGGCGCCTATATTCGGCGAACTTCTAATGATTGCCCGAGAGCGGAGCGGCTTCTTGGGCAACAATGGAGCGTAGGGACATGCACAAAAAGCCACGGAGTCTCACGGATCCGGTTGAGCGCTTGGTTAGGCGCCTCCGACATAAATAGCTAGGACAACTCACTTACAACTTCTCGCATTTGGTCAACGGAAAATGCACGTAAAATTTGCGTACGAACATTACCGGTAGTTCCCGCGCCCAGAACAGCGGTTGCTACAGATTCGTCGGCGCCGTCTAAGAGCAGGACTATATCGAAAGGTCCCGTAGTGTAGTGCACGCTCTCGACCTTTACTCCAAGATCTCCGGCTATTTTTTCGAAAGAGTCGACGCGATCCGGCGACGTTTTGACGTTTTTAACTCCTTGATCCGTGAAGTTCACGAGGACTATATGAGTGGCCATTTATTTTCACCTTTGCAGTTAAATCTTGGGTACTATCACCGCCAATTTACGTCTAACGAAGAGCTCAGGCTTCGCGGAAAGCGAGTAGCGCTTTTCACGGCAGCCTCCAACGCCAAGTTAGAATCTTGTTTTCATTACAGTTAATGCGCTCAAAGCCTGCCCTTCGCCCGATGCCGCCAGCGACCTGATGACCTGTCAGCACGACCGCGCGGCCAAACCGGAGCCATCCGGCGAACCGTGCAACGCCTTTAAGGATAGCTCGAAAAGAACGCCCTGCTGAGGAAATCGCTAGCAAGGCCTTCCTACTGGCACCGCCACTACAAGAGAGAGCAACACGGCAAATGGCCCCGCCTGAAAAGTACGTCTGGCTTCACGCTACCGCCCTACCTCGCGCGTTCTCCAACGAAGACGCCCGTCGGACGAGGCAAAATCAAGATTCGGCTTGCCTTCAACACCAATCACCACTCGTGCTGCAACATAATCGGCTTGAGGGTTGGCTTTGGCCTGATCGACCGCCTCGTCAAAGGTCATACTGTGTTCTGGTCAAGCCAGAGCGGACACATTTTCAAGCCGCAGCTGCCAATTCAATCTCCCTCGGCGTCTGGTAGCCCAGGGTCGAGTGGAGCCGGCAGCTGTTGTACTCCATCTCGATGTATTCG
>NZ_JCAKFQ010000069.1:0-1139 GCF_059509875.1 Halomonas sp. LMYGS-3
GCCTTGAGCTCGCCGCTGGCGACCATCTCGTTGAAGGCCTGGCCCAGCCGGGCGCGGTCCTTGAGGCCCACCCAGCAGATGCGCGCCGGCAGCCCCTGGAACGAAATTCTCTCGCGAGCCATGTCCAGCCAGTTGTGCAGGTGCGGGTCGTCGGGGATCAGCTCCTTGACCTTCTGGTCGGTCTTGTAGATGTCCTCCGGGTCGCCGGAGAGCGCCGCCCAGCGGAAGGGGCCGATGCCCTGGCAGAACAGCGGACGGATATAGGCCGGCACGAAGCCGGGGAAGTCGAAGGCGTTGGCCACGCCCTCCTCCAGGGCCATCTGGCGAATGTTGTTGCCGTAGTCGAAGGTGGGCACGCCCATGGCCTGGAAGTCGAGCATGGCCTGGACGTGCACCGCCATGGACTGCTTGGCGGCCTTGACGGTGGCTTCCGGCTCGGTCTTGCCACGGGCCACGTACTCGTCCCAGCTCCAGCCGGACGGCAGGTAGCCGTGCAGGGGGTCGTGGGCACTGGTCTGGTCGGTGACCATATCGGGCTTCACGCCACGGCGCACGAGCTCGGGCAGCACATCGGCGGCATTGGCGCACAGGCCGATGGAGACCGCCTTGCCCTCGGCGGTGTAGCGCTCGAGACGGGCCAGGGCGTCATCCAGGTCCTCGGCCTGTTCGTCCAGGTAGCGGGTGCGCAGGCGGAAGTCGAGGCGCGACTGCTGGCACTCGATATTGAGCGAGCAGGCGCCGGCGAGGCTCGCCGCGAGCGGCTGGGCGCCGCCCATGCCACCCAGGCCGGCGGTGAGGATCCAGCGGCCGGCCAGCTTGCCGTCGTAGTGCTGGCGCCCGGCCTCGACGAAGGTCTCGTAGGTGCCCTGGACGATGCCCTGGGAGCCGATGTAGATCCACGAGCCGGCGGTCATCTGGCCGTACATCATCAGGCCTTTCTTATCCAGTTCGTTGAAGTGCTCCCAAGTGGCCCAGGCCGGCACCAGGTTGGAGTTGGCGATCAGCACCCGCGGGGCGTCCTTGTGGGTCTCGAAGACGCCCACCGGCTTGCCGGACTGCACCAGCAGGGTCTGGGTGTCCTCCAGGCGCTTGAGGGTCTCGACGATGGTGTCGAAGCACTGCCAGTCGCGGGCGGCGCG
>NZ_JCAKFQ010000070.1:0-1090 GCF_059509875.1 Halomonas sp. LMYGS-3
TATCCGAGGCCGCCAGGCGCCTGGGGGTAGAGCGCAGCGTGCTGGATCGCTGGTGCCGCAAGCACCGTCAGCAGGTTTCCGGCACCCCGGGGCGGCAGGAGGATGATCGAGACGCCGAGATCAAGAAGCTTCGCGAAGAAGTTCGTAAGCTTCAGATTGAAAAGGATATTTTAAAAAAGGCGGCGGCCTTCTTCGCCAAAGAGTCGAGCTGAGATACCAGTTCATCGAGACGGAGAAGGCCACCTATCCCGTGGCCGTGTTGTGTCGAGTCATGCAGGTCAGTCGGAGCGGTTTCTATGCCTGGCGACGGCGAGGGCCTGATGACCATCGTCAGGCCCTACTCCGCGAGGTCAGAGAGATTCATCGCCAGAAGCGTGGCAGCTACGGCAGCCGTCGCATGGCCAGAGAGCTACGACGCCGTGGATACGACGTTGGTCGCTACCAGGCCCGGCGCCTGATGCAGGAAGCGGGCGTAGAGGCACGTCAGCGGCGCCGCTGGCGCCATACGACCGACAGTGAGCATAGCCTGCCGGTGGCGCCCAACCTGCTGAACCGCCAGTTCATGGTGGCGGCACCGAATCGAGCCTGGGTGGCCGATATCACGGCGATCTGGACGCTGGAAGGGTGGCTCTACCTGGCGGCGGTGCTCGACCTCCACGATCGGCAGTTGGTGGGCTGGGCGATGGCCGACCACATGCGCACGCAGCTGGTCCTGGATGCCTTGGAAATGGCCGTAGGTCGCCGGCAGCCCGAAAGAGGACTGATTCATCACAGCGATCGCGGCAGCCAATACGCGTCGCATGAGTACCGCGGCACGCTGGTCCGGCATGGGTTCCAGGCTTCGATGAGCCGCAAGGGGAACTGCTGGGACAATGCCGTCATGGAGCGCTTCTTCGGCTCACTGAAAAGCGAGTGGCTGGCGGGCCAGCGGTATGCGAGCCGACAGGCAGCACGACGGGACGTGATCGAATACATCGAGATGGAGTACAACAGCTGCCGGCTCCACTCGACCCTGGGCTACCAGACGCCGAGGGAGATTGAATTGGCAGCTGCGGCTTGAAAATGTGTCCGCTCTGGCTTGACCAGAACA
>NZ_JCAKFQ010000071.1:0-1042 GCF_059509875.1 Halomonas sp. LMYGS-3
CACCAGGTTAGCCAGACTGAATAAGCTGAACAGCTGCGCCTGGTTCTTGGCCAGCCCCTTGTAGCGCACCTTCCGGTAGCCGAAGAGGTTCTTGATGACATGAAACGGATGCTCAACCTTGGCACGGATGCTGGCTTTGGTCTTCTCGAATTCCAGCAGCAGCGTTTTCATGGGGCTGTCGTCCATCTTCTTGATGGTGCCGCGTTTGGCGGCGACACAGCACCGGGAGTCTGGAGCATCCTTCTCTTCGTCCAGGTAGCTCCACATGCCGGTGTAGCCCGCGTCACCGTATACCCGCTTGTCGTCATCTCGGACCAGGTGGCTCGTCATGGTGACATCGGCGACATTGGCAGAGGTGGCGGCAACACTGTGGGTCAGTCCGGTGACCGCATCGACACCGATATGGGCCTTCATGCCGAAAAACCACTGGTTGCCCTTCTTGGTCTGCTTCATTTCCGGGTCACGCTGCTTGGCCTTGTTCTTGGTGGAGGGTGCGGCCGCCACAATGGTGGCGTCGACGATAGTGCCCTCACGCATGAACAGGCCCTGCTCGGCCAGGTGGGCGTTGATTTCCTCGAAGATCCGCTGGGTCAGGGCATGCTTCTCCAGCAAATGGCGGAAGCGCAGCAGCGTGGTCGCATCCGGCACGCTCTCGACGGCCAGATCGATACCGATGAAGTCGCGCATGGCCTGGCTGTCGTAGATGGCATCTTCCAACGCCTCATCGGCGAGCGCATACCACTGCTGCAGGAAGTAGATCCGCAGCATGCGCTCCAGGCCAATCGGCGGCCGACCTCGCTTGCCGGCCGAGTTTGGAAAGTAGGACGGCGCCAGTGCCTCGATCAGCCGCTGCCATGGCACCAGGGCATCCATCTGTGCCAGGAATCGCTCTCGGCGGGTGACCTTCTTCTTGTTCTGGTGCTCAGCCTGGGCGAACGAGATCTGCTTCATCGGATGGCTCTGTCAGACGGTGGCGGGATGGTCAGATTCTACCCCGCCGGAGCCGAACAGGCAGCTGCGTCGGGATTTGTGCAGCGTTTCC
>NZ_JCAKFQ010000072.1:0-1003 GCF_059509875.1 Halomonas sp. LMYGS-3
TCGCTGGTGATCTCGCTGGGCAGCTGGCCCTTCTGGCGGCGCTGGAACTCGCGGGCCAGTGCCGGGTGGGCCTCGGCGTAGCGCTCGAAGCGCGCCTGCCAGTCGGCCTGGCGGGTGTGGCCCTGCTCGTGGGCGTCCCAGCCGCGGTAGATCTCCTCGGGCACATGGAAGGGTGCATGGGGCCAGTCGAGCCGCTCGCGGGCCGCGGCGACCTCGTCCGCGCCCAGGGCGGCGCCGTGGCACTCCTCCTTGCCCTGCTTGTTGGGGGCGCCGAAGCCGATGATGGTCTGGCAGACGAGCAGGCTGGGCTTGTCGTCGTGCTGCTTGGCCAGCTCGATGGCGGCCTGGACCGCCGCGGGGTCGTGGCCGTCGACGTTGGGCACCACGTGCCAGCCGTAGGCCGCGAAGCGCTGGGCGGTGTCGTCGGTGAACCAGCCCTCGACCTCGCCGTCGATGGAGATGCCGTTGTCGTCATAGAAGGTGATCAGCTTGCCCAGGCCCTGGGTGCCGGCCAGCGAGGCGACCTCGTGGGAGATGCCCTCCATCAGGCAGCCGTCGCCGACGAAGCACCAGGTGTAATGATCGACGATGGTGTGGCCGGGGCGGTTGAACTGGGCGGCCAGGGTCTTCTCGGCGATGGCCATGCCCACCGCGTTGGCCAGGCCCTGGCCCAGCGGGCCGGTGGTGGTCTCGATGCCCGGGGCATAGCCGAATTCGGGGTGGCCGGCGGTCTTCGAGTGCAGCTGGCGGAAGTTCTGCAGCTGCTCGAGGTCCAGCTCGTAGCCGGTCAGGTGCAGCAGCGAGTAGAGCAGCATGGAGCCGTGGCCGTTGGAGAGCACGAAGCGGTCGCGGTCGGGCCACTTCGGGTCGGCCGGGTTGTGCTTGAGGTGATCATTCCACAGCACCTCGGCGATATCGGCCATGCCCATGGGCGCACCGGGATGGCCGGAGTTGGCCTTCTGGACGGCGTCCATGGAGAGGGCGCGGATGGCATTGGCCAGTT
>NZ_JCAKFQ010000073.1:0-860 GCF_059509875.1 Halomonas sp. LMYGS-3
CACCGACACCGTGACCGCCGACGGCCAGACCGGCGCCCCGCTGTGGCTGCTCGCCGAGTTGACCTACCGCTGCCCGCTGCAGTGTTCCTACTGCTCCAACCCGCTCGACTTCGCCGCGGTGAAGGAGGAACTGAGCACCGCCGAGTGGCTCGATGTCCTGACCCAGGCCCGCGCCCTGGGCGCCGTGCAGCTCGGCTTCTCCGGCGGCGAGCCGCTGGTGCGCCAGGACCTCGAGACGCTGGTGGCCGAGGCGCGTCGGCTCGGCTTCTATACCAACCTGATCACCTCGGCGCTGGGGCTCGACGAGGCGCGCATCGCCGCGCTGCGCGAGGCCGGGCTCGACCATATCCAGATCAGCCTGCAGGCCTCGGATCCCGAGGTCGCCGCGGCGGTGGCCGGCTCGCCCAAGGCCCACGCCCGGAAGCTGGCCATGGCGCGGGCGGTCAAGGCCGCCGGCTACCCCATGGTGCTCAACGTGGTGTTGCACCGCCACAACATCGACCGGCTCGACGCCATCATCGCGCTGTGCGACGAGCTCGGTGCCGACGCCGTGGAGCTCGCCAACTGCCAGATGTACGGCTGGGCGCACCTCAACCGTGCCGGGCTGCTGCCAAGCCGAGCCCAGTTGGAAGCCGCCGAGGCCACCACCGCGCGCTGGCGGGCGCGGCTCGCCGCGCGCGGCCGCGACATGCGCCTGCTGTTCGTGGTGCCCGACTACTACGCCGAGCGGCCCAAGGCCTGCATGGGCGGCTGGGGATCGATCTTCATGACCGTGGCCCCCGACGGCGCGGTGCTGCCGTGCCACAGTGCCCGGCTCCTGCCGATGGCCTTCCCCAACGTGCGCGAGCAGCCGCTGCGCG
>NZ_JCAKFQ010000074.1:0-736 GCF_059509875.1 Halomonas sp. LMYGS-3
GGGGGAGCGATCACCACGGTGTGGTTCATGACTGGGGTGAAGTCGTAACAAGGTAGCCGTAGGGGAACCTGCGGCTGGATCACCTCCTTACCGACGACGTCACCGGCTGTCGGCAAGTGCTCACACTGAATTACCTGATCGGCCAGAGCAAAGACTGTTTGGGTAAAGGCCCAGCGTGACCCCGGGTTTCGCTCAGTTGGTTGGAGTGCGCCCCCTGACCTTTGTGGAGAGGAGGGTGAGGTCGGCAAGCCGACACGTTCCGTCAGCGAGTGACATGGTGTTGGGTCTGTAGCTCAGTTGGTTAGAGCGCACCCCTGATAAGGGTGAGGTCGGCAGTTCAAGTCTGCCCAGACCCACCATTCTCCGAGCCGCCGGGACGCTCAGTTGGTGAGCGCGCGCCCCCGGAAGTGCTGTAAAGAGGAGGGTGAGGTCGCCGGGTTTTGTTCAAGTCTGCCCAGACCCACCAACGCACGCTGTAAGCTATAAGCTTGAAGCTGGAAGATAACCCCAGCCGGGTGTCCTTCAAGCTTTCAGCTTCAAGCTTCCAGCTAAGCTTCAGGGGCCTTAGCTCAGCTGGGAGAGCGCCTGCCTTGCACGCAGGAGGTCAGCGGTTCGATCCCGCTAGGCTCCACCACTCCGCCCCGCAGTCTTAGCTGATCGGATCCGCAGTCACAAGCCATCGTCACATCAAGTGATGTCAGGTTTTTGACTGTCGATTGACAGTGGCTCTTTAACA
>NZ_JCAKFQ010000075.1:0-733 GCF_059509875.1 Halomonas sp. LMYGS-3
GGGGGAGCGATCACCACGGTGTGGTTCATGACTGGGGTGAAGTCGTAACAAGGTAGCCGTAGGGGAACCTGCGGCTGGATCACCTCCTTACCGACGACGTCACCGGCTGTCGGCAAGTGCTCACAATGAATTACCTGATCGGCCAGAGCAAAGACTGTTTGGGTAAAGGCCCAGCGTGACCAATGGGTCTGTAGCTCAGTTGGTTAGAGCGCACCCCTGATAAGGGTGAGGTCGGCAGTTCAAGTCTGCCCAGACCCACCATTCTCTCGCTCGGTTGGTTAGAGCGCACCCCCTGGGGTGGGATCAAGAGGAGGGTGAGGTCGCCGGGTTTTGTTCAAGTCTGCCCAGACCCACCATTCTCTCGCTCAGTTGGTTAGAGCGCACCCCCTGGGGTGAGATAAAGAGGAGGGTGAGGTCGCCGGGTTTTGTTCAAATCTGCCCAGACCCACCAAATTTGCGTGATACGTCGTTGCTTCAATACTCGCATAGCAGGCTATGCGTCGCATTGAAGCGCCTAGTCTCACACAAATTGCATTTTATCGGGGCCTTAGCTCAGCTGGGAGAGCGCCTGCCTTGCACCAGGAGGTCGCGCCGGGGTCGCGCACGACTTCGATCCCGCTAGGCTCCACCACTCCGCCCCGCAGTCTTAGCTGATCGGATCCGCAGTCACAAGCCATCGTCACATCAAGTGATGTCAGGTTTTTGACTGTCGATTGACAGTGGCTCTTTAACA
>NZ_JCAKFQ010000076.1:0-628 GCF_059509875.1 Halomonas sp. LMYGS-3
AGTAAATATCCCCCGGCAAAGCCGGGGGCTTTATTTTGTTAGCCCCTCAAAGGGGCAAGAATTTGAGCCGCCTGAAGGCGGCCATCCTCACATGCCGAACTTGAGCTGGTCATAATGTTCATCCACCTTTTCCTGGTTGCGGATGTAGGCACGCACCATGTCTTCATCAAGTCCGACTGTCGAAACAAAGTAACCTCTTGCCCAGAAGCTCTCGCCAGTAAAGTTCTTCGCTCTTCCCATGAAATTTCTGGCTATCGAAATCGCACTTTTCCCCTTGATGTAGCCAACCACATGTGACACAGAATGCTTCGGTGGAATGCTGATGCACATGTGGACATGGTCACGCATAAGGTGGCCCTCCACGATCTGGCACTCCTTCTGCCGCGCCAGCTCATGAAACACCTCACCAAGGTGCTTGCGTATCTTCCCGAAAATCACTTTCTTACGCTTCTTCGGTATAAAAACAATGTGATACCTGCAATTCCATGTCGTATGAGCAAGACTCTGGTACTCTCTCATTGGGAACATCCTATCTCTTGGCGGAGACTGGAGGTTCCCTTTGACCGCAGCACACGGTCAAACCTCGGGTAGTCCCCCGGCAAAGCCGGGGGATTACCTTATTTATTTA
>NZ_JCAKFQ010000077.1:0-623 GCF_059509875.1 Halomonas sp. LMYGS-3
TGTCGGAGATGGGCCCGACCCAGCTGAACATCCCGCGGGACTACTTCTACGGCGAGATCGAGTGCGAGATCCCCGCGCCCTCGCGACTGGATCGCGGCCCCGGCGGCACCAAGACCCTCGACGAGGCCGCCGAGCTGCTGGCGAACGCCGAGTTCCCGGTGATCGTCTCCGGCGGCGGGGTGGTGATGGCCGACGGCGTCGAGGCCTGTCAGGCGCTGGCCGAGCGGCTGGGGGCGCCGGTGGTCAACAGCTACCAGCACAACGACTCCTTCCCGGCCAGCCACCCGCTGTGGTGTGGCCCGCTGGGCTACCAGGGCTCCAAGGCGGGCATGAAGCTGATCGCCCAGGCCGACGTGGTGGTGGCGCTGGGCACCCGGCTGGGGCCCTTCGGCACCCTGCCGCAGCACGGCCTGGACTACTGGCCGCAGGACGCCAAGATCATCCAGATCGACGCCGACCACAAGATGCTGGGGCTGGTGAAGAAGATCGCGGTGGGCATCTGTGGTGATGCCAAGGCCACCGCGGAAGCACTCGTCGAGCGTCTGGCCGACCGGGACCTGGCCTGTGATGTCACCAGGGGCCAGCGCGCCGAGCGGATCGCCAGCGAGAAGGCGGCCTGGGAG
>NZ_JCAKFQ010000078.1:0-620 GCF_059509875.1 Halomonas sp. LMYGS-3
TTCTGGCTGGTTTGCTGAGGAAAGCGCTGCTGGTTCTCGGGCGTGTCCGGCATCGACACCGTGGTACCGTCGATCAGCTTGATCGGCCGGCCCTGCCAGGTCCAGGCAGAGGGCACTTCCTCCGCTAGGGTGCGGCCAAGGTAGCGTGCCAGGTCGCCCACCAGGGTCCCCGGCAGGCGCTGGCGAGCCCGACAATAGGCGCCGGTGCGGACACTCCCCAGGCGCTGTTGGTCGCGCTGCCGGTTCAGCATGACGCGATTGACGGCTTGCTGGCAGGAGGCGTCGGCGTCCAGGACTTGCGAGATGAAGGCCTCCAGGGTGGCAAGCGGAGGAAAGAGCCGGTGACGACAGGCAGGCAGCGCCTCCTCAAGGCGCGAAGAGGCGAAGGCGGCATGGAGCTGGGCACGCAGCTCGGTATGCGCCGAGCGGCTGGCATGGTGCGCGACACGGCGCTGTTGGCACTGATGCAGGGGGGCAGTAGGATAGGTCATGGAAGCGGGCGATGGGTTTGCGGTTTGTGTGTGGTTTCGCGACTTGCACAATACCGTATTCCATCGTCCGTTTTCTTGTAAATCAACCGATTATGCGTCGGTCAGCGCCTTAAGTAAGTGCCATTCGGG
>NZ_JCAKFQ010000079.1:0-582 GCF_059509875.1 Halomonas sp. LMYGS-3
ATGGCTATGTTGGTATCTGTTGTTGGTTACCGCCGATCGCCGCACGAAGCCACGCTTCTTCGGCTGGCTTGGCGGTTTCAAACAGTCGCCGCCATGCCAGGTAATTCGGTAAATACGCTGTCCCCACCCCATGAAAGCGTCCCATCCAGCCCTTTAATCGGCTGATATAACTGTTGACGTTCTGAATGTGGTATTCCTTGCCAATCACTCGCTGGTTATCGAGTGTGATCAGTCGGTGATGGGCTATCCCATGCTCAGCAGAGAAGGTCTTATACCAGCTGTGCCCGTCAGAACATAAAATCGAATCGCGATCGATGATCGGCGCCAGAAAGTCGTGAACGGTAGCCTTATGGAGCATCGGATCCACCAGGTCACTGACGTGGCCATTGCGATCACGCACGATAACGACTGAAATCTTATCCGCTTTTTTCTTCCTATTGCTCTGTCCGCCACGCTTCCGAGGCTTGCGGTGCGTGAGGTGGCGTTTTCCCTTACAGGACTCCGCGAAGAAGGTCTCGTCTACCTCGATGATGCCGGACAAGGCATTGACGTTGGCGCGGGCGCTCTCTCGCAGGAAGCGAT
>NZ_JCAKFQ010000080.1:0-576 GCF_059509875.1 Halomonas sp. LMYGS-3
GGCGGCGAGTACCTGCACCCCCGCCAGGTGCTGCGCGAGCTGGAGAAGGCCATGCCCGCGGACGTGATGGTCTCCACCGACATCGGCAACATCAACGCCGTGGCGCACAGCTACCTGCGCTTCGACAAGCCGCGCAGCTTCTTCGCACCGATGAGCTTCGGCAACTGCGGCTATGCGCTGCCGACCATCATCGGCGCCAAGGCGGCGGCCCCGCACCGTCCGGCGATCGCCTACGCCGGCGATGGCGCCTGGGGCATGAGCCTGATGGAGACCATGACGGCGGTGCGGGAAAACATCCCGGTGACCGCGGTGGTGTTCCACAACCGCCAGTGGGGCGCGGAGAAGAAGAACCAGGTGGAGTTCTACAACCGTCGCTTCGTGGCCGGTGAGCTGGACAACCAGAGCTTCGCCGAGATCGGCCGGGCGATGGGCGCCGAGGGCATCACCGTGGACCGGTTGGAGGACGTGGGGCCGGCGCTGCAGAAGGCGATCGACCTGCAGATGACCGAGGGCAAGACCTGCATTCTCGAGATCATGTGCACCCGCGAGCTGGGCGACCCGTTCCGCCGCGACGCG
>NZ_JCAKFQ010000081.1:0-544 GCF_059509875.1 Halomonas sp. LMYGS-3
TGTATAAACTACTGTATATCCAGTTTCCCCTGGAGTACACCATGAAGCGCGCAGACCTCAAAACTCTCGAGCAGACCCTGGCTCGCCTCCCCGTCGATCTCAAAAAGTACTTTTCCCATCAGCTGGTTGGGCAAATCAACGCCCAAGCGGACACCCTGATCGAGACGGCAAGATCTCACCCTCCATGTCCCCACTGCGGCAATGAGCATCCTGTCAAATGGGGGCGTGCCGGTGGTTTGCCGCGGTATCGGTGCCGGAATCCTGCGTGGCGCAAGACGTTCAATGGCCTTACGGGCACGCCCCTGGCCAAGCTGCACCACCGTGACAAATGGTGTGACTACCTGCGCTGCATGCGAGACAGCCTGACATTACGCGTCTCGGCAGCCCGAGTGGGTATCGATTTAAAGACGGCCTTCCGGTGGCGTCATCGCTTCCTGCGAGAGAGCGCCCGCGCCAACGTCAATGCCTTGTCCGGCATCATCGAGGTAGACGAGACCTTCTTCGCGGAGTCCTGTAAGGGAAAACGCCACCTCACGCACCGCAA
>NZ_JCAKFQ010000082.1:0-538 GCF_059509875.1 Halomonas sp. LMYGS-3
ACGATGGCTTGTGACTGCGGATCCGATCAGCTAAGACTGCGGGGCGGAGTGGTGGAGCCTAGCGGGATCGAACCGCTGACCTCCTGCGTGCAAGGCAGGCGCTCTCCCAGCTGAGCTAAGGCCCCACTGATTCCCACGTGACATGGGATATTTTATTCAGGACAAGGCATTGGTGACAAAAACATCAACGCCATGAACACTGGATAAAATTTGGTGGGTCTGGGCAGATTTGAATAAACCCGGCGACCTCACCCTTCTCTTTACAGAACTTCCGGGGGTGCGCTCTAACCAACTGAGCTACCCGGCGGTTCGGAGAATGGTGGGTCTGGGCAGATTTGAACTGCCGACCTCACCCTTATCAGGGGTGCGCTCTAACCAACTGAGCTACAGACCCATTGGTCACGCTGGGCCTATACCCAAACAGTCTTTGCTCTGGCCGATCAGGTAATTCAGTGTGAGCACTTGCCGACAGCCGGTGACGTCGTCGGTAAGGAGGTGATCCAGCCGCAGGTTCCCCTACGGCTACCTTGTTACGACT
>NZ_JCAKFQ010000083.1:0-528 GCF_059509875.1 Halomonas sp. LMYGS-3
GCCTCGCTAAGCCGCTTGCGGAAGTAGCCGTAGCCGGCCGCGTCGATCCATGGGTAGTGGATCGGCCAGGTGTCGAGGCGGCTCTGGTGGGCCTGGGGAGCGAACAGCTCGGTCAGCGAGGCGATCGCCCCCTCCTGCCAGCTGGCGCGGCGCACGAAGTTGACGTAGGCGTCGACGGCGAAGCGTACGCCGGGCAAGACGTGCTCCTGGGACCACAGCGCGTCGCGGGTCAGCCCCACCGCCTCGCCCAGGGTCAGCCAGGCCTCGATGCCACCGGCGTCGGCGGCGTGGCCGTCGTGGCCGTCGTGGTCGAGCAGGCGCTGGATCCAGCGCCGGCGGGTGGCGGCGTCGGGGCAGTTGGCCAGCAGCGCGGCATCCTTCTGCGGAATCATCACCTGGTAGTAGAAGCGGTTGGCGACCCAGCCGCGGATCTGTTCCGGCGTGGCGCGCCCCGCGGCCATGTCGACCTGGTAGGGGTGATGGACATGGTAGTAGGCGCCCTTGGCCAGCAGGGCCTCGCGGAAGGCC
>NZ_JCAKFQ010000084.1:0-518 GCF_059509875.1 Halomonas sp. LMYGS-3
CGCCCGGTCGAAGCAGCGCCCGGTGTACTCGGCCATCCGCGCCGGGTGGGTCACGTGGCCCTGGTACTTGGTGAACTCCTGGAACATCGGCAGCTGGTGGCACTCCTGGAAGCCGCCCAGGCCGATGCCGGTGGTGCCCGCCTCGGGGGTCACGATCACCACCGGGCTGTGCGCCCAGTAGGCCGCGGCGATGCCGGTCACGCAGTTGGAGATGCCCGGGCCGTTCTGGCCGATCACCACCCCGTGGCGGCCGGAGACCCGCGCATAGCCGTCGGCCATGTGCGCCGCGCCCTGCTCGTGCACCACCGGGACCAGGCGAATGCCGGCCGGGGCGAAGATGTCCATGGCGTCCATGAACGCCGAGCCCATGATGCCGAACATCTCGGTCACGCCGTTGGCGACCAGGGTTTCGACGAACGCCTCGGAGGGGGTCATGGTCTGCTTGCCCTGCACGACGCGGCGGGTGTCTTGGGGATCGGGGGTGCTCATCGGGGTCCTCCTCGGCGCATCGCCGAATA